>CANQSU010000016.1 GCA_947626585.1 uncultured Oscillospiraceae bacterium | reverse complement strand
AAGGCCGGCTACGGCATGTGGCCCGGGCCTTACGGCGACGGCGGCAGCCGGAAATACCTGCTGGCCAGCCTGGACGCCAGCTTGAATCGCCTGGGTCTGGAGTACGTGGATATCTTCTACCACCACCGCCCCGCCCCTGACACGCCCCTGGAGGAGACCATGGGAGCCCTGGCCCAGGCCGTCCGCTCGGGGAAAGCCCTGTACGCGGGCCTGAGCAACTACGACGGTGAGCGGATGGAGCGGGCCGCCGCGATTCTTGACGGGCTTGGCGTGCCCTTCGTTATCAACCAGAACCGCTACTCCATCTTCAACCGTACCATTGAGCAAAACGGCCTCAAGGAGACGTCCCGGCGTCTGGGCAAGGGCATCATCGCTTTCTGCCCGTTGGAGCAGGGCCTGCTCACCGACAGGTACTTAAAGGGCATCCCCGCCGACAGCCGGATCCGCACCGACGGGAGGTTTCTGAAGGAGAACGCCATCACGGAGGAGAAGCTTGACAAGATCCGCGTCCTTGATGCCATCGCCGCCCGCCGGGGCCAGACCCTGGCCCAAATGGCCCTGGCCTGGATTCTCCGTGACGGCGTGGTCACCTCCGTCCTCACCGGCGCGTCCCGCCCCCAGCAGATTCTGGACAACGTAAAGGCGGCGGATAATACCTCTTTTTCACCCGAGGAGCTGGCCGAGATCGATAAGATCAGTCTTTGACCGCAAGCAGGGCGACAGCATTTGCTTTTCCGGATCTTGAGGACACGGGGGCCGGAAAATACGATCGGTATACAGAAGATATCCCGGTTATCGAAAATCTCGATCTGACTATATATAAAAACGAACGGATGGCGCTGATCGGGCCCAGCGGCCGCGGGGAATCCGCGCTGATAAGGCTCCCGACCGGCTGCTGCGCGAACTGTAACGGCACCATCCGTTATGACGGCGCGGTGAAGGAAAAACAGGAATAACGGCAATGCCAAGGGGCTGCAGCGGGACGAAGGTCGAAGCCGCAGCCCCTTCTTTATATTTTTATACTAATACCCAATTAAAAGTAGACACCGAGCGGCGAGGATTTTTTGCGTCAGATGAGGAAAACGGCGCAGAAAATACTGTATGTATTGTCAAGCCGTTTGACGAAGTATGGCGCAAAAAAGACCGCCGGGAATGTCTTGTTTTAATTGGGTATTAGTATTACGAGCCAGGGAACATCTGACCAAATTGAAGCGTGGGAGCGGCGCGGAGATTTATTCAGAGATTCCTTGATCGATCGCGGGCGAAATATCGCCCCCTTTTTGCGTGGGAGTTGCCAAAATTTTTTAATTTCTTGTTTCCTTTTCCAATCAGGTGTGATATATTATTATTTAGTAAACGCATTTTTCGACTTTTTTCGCGGAGGCGGCGTGATGACAGAGAAACAGAGATTTATCAAGGGGCTCTATGAAGATAACCATGAATATTTGCTGCGCATATCCTGTATTTTCTCCAGAAGCGAGGCGGACGCGGAGGATTTGGTCCAGAATGTTTTTGTCCTCGCGACGGATTCGTGCGATAAGCTTATGACATACAAAAACCCCAGAGCGTGGCTGGTCGTTACGCTGAAAAACTGTATAAGAAACGACCGCCGTCTTCACGCGAACACGAAGAATGTGTCCCTGGAGGAGATCGGCGATCTCACAGCTCCGGAGGCGGCGGAACCGCTGTCGTATATCCTGCCGGGGCGGCTCTCCGGCGGCGATAAGGATATCCTGATCTGGCGTTTCGAGCGAAAGCTGAGCTATCGGGAGATGAGTAAGAAGCTGGGCATTTCCGAGACGGCGTGCCGGGTAAAGGTGTGCAGGATAATCAAGAAATGCAGGGAGCTGATGGAACAATGAAAAAAAATTTTTGCAGTGATAACATAACGCCGTTCTCAACACATGTATATACAGAGGAGGAAGAGGTGAGATCATGGACGGTAAAATAAGCTCCGGCGAAAACCGGCCGAATTTGCTTCGCGATATGGACGAGCTGGCAAAGGAACTGGATTCCATGTCCGTCGAGGAGCTGCGGGAGGAGTTTGAGATCCTCTGGTCGGAGATGGACGAGGACTCCTTTGACGGTGAGCTTTTGGAGGTGTACCTTGACGCTATCGACCGCAAGTCCCCTCAGGCGCAGCATATGGACACCCGGACGGCGTATAAGCAGTTTTTGAAGCTGTTGAAGGAACGTGAGCGGAAAGGCGCGAGGCGCCGCAGTTTCCGCGGCGTCCTGAAAGTCGGCGTGATCGCCGCGGCGATCGTCGCCCTACTGGCGGCGTCAGTGGTCATCGCCAACGCCGCCGGGTTGTTTGACAGGATCGCCCGGTGGACGGCGGAGACCTTTGGCTTCGCGTCGGCGGATACGTCGGATAAGGCCGGCGCGGAGATCCCACCGCAGCTGCAGGGGATGAAAGAGGCGCTGGAAAAGTATAGCATCAGCACCGATCATCTCCCGACATATTGGCCGGAGGGATATGAGCAGTCACAGATAATTCCTACAGGCGATCCTGAAGTGATTGATGTTTCAGGGGCCTTTGGAGAAAGCGGAAACCGCATAATTTTATCTTACATTTATTTTTTATCAGGAAAACCCGAAGAATCATACAACATAGACGATCAATCGCTTGAATTCTACGAGCATAACGGAATTAGGTTTCACATTATGACGAACGCGGAAAAATACCTTGCGGTGTGGACTTTGGAGAGCGTTGAATGTCGCGTATCCGGGGTGACGTCATATGAGGAGCTGATCAAAATACTTGATTCGATTGGAGGCTGACAGTCATGAAAAAATGCTTGAAACACGTTGTCCTGTTATTTATGGTCGTTTCCGTCCTCTGCACCTCCGTATCGGCGGCGGAGTACACCAACGCGTATATCTCTTCGGCGAGAGCCTATATCCACAAGTGGGCCGCCGGGGACATCTCCGTTGAATACACCGTCACCGGGACAGACATCATGGACACGATCGGGGCGCATATGGTCCTTGTGTTCAAGGCGCTGGGCTCCGAACGAGATATTGCGAAAGACGAGCTTGTCGCGAAATACTGGTATGAAGATTACCCGGATATGATGGGCTCGGGCACCTTCCTTTACTCCCATTCCATCAGGCTCAAAGCGGAGGCCGGCCAGAGATATTACGCCGTACTTGTCTTATATGCAACCCTTAACGGCGGCGGAGATGATATGGCATACAGCACAAAGATCGTCGAGGCATAAGTCCGCCCCCAAACCATTTAATGCGTTAACCGCCGATAAGCTCAGCCTTATCGGCGGGCATTATTATGCCCCCGTGAAATCACAGGTACAGCTTCTTGACCTTACGAGAAGTATAATATAAAATAAATAGACACAGCTATTAAATAATCTCAAATGGCCCTACCCAAAAGGGGACGGGCGTGGTATTATACGGACATGGGAAGCAAAGCAAGTCCCGAAACGGTGTACGAGCTTAAGCCTGCTCTCACCCCTTATAAGCTGGGGTAATCGCGTTAATTTAGTTGCCGGAGCAGCAAGGAAAGGTATTGGAGTGAACATGATCAGATTCGGCCTTCTAAGCGATATTCACCTCAGTGGAAAAAAGTTTCGGCTCGTCCGCGCGCTGGAAAGGCTGCGGGATGTGGATATTCTGCTGATCGCCGGGGATATAGCCAACGGCGGCGCGGAGGAGCAGTTCGCCCTGGCGCGGGAGGCGTTTTTGGGATACCCGGAGTCCATACCCGTGTTCATCGTCTCGGGAAACCACGACATTCCCGGCAACGATGAGTCACGCTTTCGGGCCTTTGAGCGGGACATGCTCCAACGGTCCGAAAGCCGTTTCGATGTGGAGCTTAGCGAGTGCGGCGCTTTTTACGTCCGGCTCAGCGAGAATCTTGACCTGATGGGCTTGAATCCACTCTATTATCAGAAGCTGTTTCACTTCCCCAACAGGGGTGAGCAGCTCGCGTTTATGGAGGACCGGCTTGCCGGCGGCGGTTGCGCAAACCACATCGTCCTCTGCCACCCGCCTCTGGCAGCGCACAACCCGCAAAGAGGCCGGCCTTATTTCCCCAAGGAGCAGAATAATCGGCTCCAACGGATCGTTGACGAGTACCCCCGTGTCCTCTTCATCTCCGGGCACACCCACCTTTACCCGGAGATCGAGCCGGAGGATGAATATGGGAACATCTACATAAACGACGGAAGCGTCTGCCCCACCCAGTCGAAATCGTCACAGAGCGAGACCTTCCCCGGCAACGTGATCACATTCGAGGCGGGCGAGACATTTACGCATTTCCGGACCGTGTTTCTCGGCTCCAAATCGAAAAAGGAGTGTCACCTATGTTGAACATCAAATTGCGTGTATCGTCCATTGACTATCCCACCACCCTCACCCTGTGGAAACGGAGGCGAAACAGTGGAAAACAGTGAATTGTATCGTGAGCTTGCCGCGGCGGCGATCCGGGGAAAGGCGGCCCGGGAGGGACGGGAGCTAAAAGCGGAGCTGCGGGAAGCTCCGCTGGGGATGCTCATGGAGAGCGAGATCGACAGTCTCCTGGAGCTTGGCCGGGACTGGGGCGTGAAGCTTTACCGCTTTAAACGCGGACACGAGGAACTGCCACGGGTGAAGATCGTCCTGGGTTTTCTTCGGGGTATCATGCCCCAGGATCTTCTGGACGTGGGAAGCGGCCGGGGCGTGTTCCTCTTTCCGTTTCTGGACGCCTTTCCCGACTGCCCCGTGACCTCTTTTGATATCCTCCCCCACCGGGTGGAGCTTTTGGAGGACATAAGGCGGGGCGGTATTCATCGTCTTACCGCCGAAAACGCCGATATCTGTACCCGTCCGGTGCCGGAGAAAAGCGCGGATGTGGTGACCCTGCTGGAGGTGCTGGAACACATCCCCGATGTGCGGGCAGCCGTAAAAGCCGCCGTATCGGCGGCGCGGCGGTATGTGATCGTCACCGTGCCCTCCAAGCCGGACGACAACCCCGAACACATACATCTGCTCACAAAGCCCGTACTTACGGAGCTTTTTAACAGCGCCGGATGCTCAAAGCTCCATTTCTCCGGCGTTTTGGACCACCTTGTACTTCTTGCCGACACGGAGGGCTGACATGGAATATAACATCATCAAATACCCCCGGACGCCCCACCTTGCGGGTTCCCGGCTTCAGCCGGGGGACGAGGACCTGAGCCAGATCCCCTTCTCCGCCATCGCGGGACGTCACCTGGTGGTGGAGGAAAAGTGCGACGGAGCCAACTCCGCCGTTTCCTTTGACGGGGAGGGCGGGCTCTTACTGCAAAGCCGTGGTCATTACCTCACCGGCGGCTGGAGGGAGCGCCACTACAACCTTTTGAAGCAATGGGCACAGGTCCACCGGGACGCCCTTTACGCCGTGCTGGGGAGCAGGTACATCATGTACGGGGAGTGGATGTACGCCAAGCACACCGTGTTTTACGACCGCCTCCCCCACTATTTTCTGGAATTCGATATTCTTGACCGGCAGACGGGGGCGTTTCTGGACACCCACCGGCGGCGTGAACTGCTCAGAGATTTGCCGGTCGTATCCGTGCCGGTACTCCGGGAGGGCGCGTTTCCGGACAGCGCGGCCCTGACCTCCCTGCTGGTCCATTCAAATTACATCAGCGACCGCCACATGGAAAGCCTGCGGACCGTCAGCGAGTCTCTGGGCCTGGACCCCGCGCGGCAGCTGGCGGAGACGGACAACTCACCCCTCATGGAGGGGCTTTACATCAAGGTGGAGGAAAACGGCATTGTTATGGACCGGATGAAATACGTGCGGCCCACCTTCTATCAGGCGGTGGAACTCTCCGGCTCCCACTGGCAGGAGCGGCCCGTCGTACCGAATGGGCTGGCGGTCCCCGTTGAGGCGCTGTTCGCCCCGGAGCTTGCGTGAATATGGATATCGATTTTGAACCGATCCTTGCGGAGCTTGCCGGAATACCCCAGGACCCCGTTTTCCACGGGGAGGGGGACGTATTGGCCCATACACGGCTTGTGATGGACGAGCTGGAGCGGCTGCCTTTTTTTCTTTCCCTGGACAAAGCGGGTCGGGAGACCATGCGTTTGGCCGCGGCACTCCACGATCTGGGCAAGAGAACATGTACGCGCCTTGAGGACGGGCGCTGGATCTCCCCCAACCACAGCGCCGCCGGCGCGAAAATGGCGCGGGAATTCCTTATTGGCCAATCCGGACTGTGCGGTACGCCCCAGGCGCTGGCGCAGCGTGAGACGGTCTGCGCGCTTATCCGCTGGCACATGCGCCCCGTCCATATTGGTATGGACGGCGTCTCCGGACGGCTCCCGAGGGAAATGGCCTCCCTGGGCGGACTTGCGCGGGGCTTCACTCTGGAGATGCTGGCCGCGCTGTCGGAGGCGGACTGTCTGGGACGAACAGCAGACGACGTTCCGCGGCTTTTGGAGGCCGTGGAGCTTTTCAAAATGGCGGCGGAGGACGAGCGGTGCCTGCGCGGCCCCCGAACCTATCCGGACGCTTACAGCCGCTATGCGGACCTCACCGGCAAAAGCTCCTGCCCGGATGTGCCCGCGTACAACAACGCCTGGGGGACCGTCGTTATGATGAGCGGCTTTCCGGGAACAGGCAAGGACACCTACATTGCCCATAATTACCCCGGCCTTCCCACGCTGTCGCTGGACGAGATTCGCCGGGAGCTTGGCGTCGCCTCCGGGGAGGACGAGGGAGCGGTGGCGCGGACGGCACGGGAACGGGCGCGAGAGCATCTTCGTCAAAAAAAGCCCTTTGTGTTCAACGCCACGAACCTCTCCTCGGCAGTGCGGAGCCGCTGGATCGGGCTTTTCCACCAATACGGCGCGTCTGTGCTTGTCGTCTATCTCGAGACGGGCTGGCAAGAGCGGGAAAGGCGCAACCTCTCCCGCGCGGACAGTGTTCCGGAGGCGGCCGTGGCGCGGATGCTCCGTGATTTTACTCCACCCACATTCTCCGAAGCGGAGGAGGTAGAGTGGATCTGCGTGTAGATTTGACGGGAAACCCGGGCGAAAGGAGACGTTGCGATGAAGGATCTGTTCAAAATTCCGGAGCGGCTTGAGACACTCGAGGAGTTCAGGGTACGGACGCGGTTTGTAAACGAGCCGCCATTTGGGGAAGGCTTCACCGTCAGCCCCGGCGTTGGCGCCAAGGTCGCGCCGGAGGACGGGGCGCTCCTGCCCTACGCCGGGAACACCGTGGTACTGACGCTGTCCGAAACGGTGAGAAAAGAAATCGAGACATACCGGCGGATGGTCTATGACCGGGCGGGCTGGTGCCTGTCCTGGCCTCTTCCCACCGAAAGCTTCCACATCACCCTTCACGATCTGGAAAGCGGCGCGCCCTCGCCGGAGCTGGAGGCGCGGATCGGGGCGGTGCGTGAAAACGCGAAGTCCCTCGCCTGTGAGATCGCCTCCTCAGGCGCGACGGTGCGTCTGCGGTCGACCGGGGTATACTGCATGGCCGGCACAAGTCTTGTGCTGGGCTTTGAGCCGGGGGACGGAGAGAGCTGCCGCCTGCTGATGGCGGCCTACGCGCTCTTTGAGCGGATCCGTCCCCTGGGCTACCCGCTGACTCCCCACGTGACCCTGGGTTACCTGCGCCCGCTTCAGTACACAAAAGGCCACCTGATGGCTCTTCGGGCCGCTGTGGAGGCATGCAAAACGTTGAAGGATCTGTATTTTGAGCTTCCCCTGTCGGCGGTGGAATATGAGCGGTTTTCGGATATGCGGACATATAGGAGAGCGTGACCCTTCGCGGGGGACTTGAGAACGTCGAGGACAACGCTTTTCCTGGTGTAAGAGCCTCCGGCAAGACCACGTAGCTTGGCGTCGGCGCCCAAAAACAGCTAATACTAATTCCCATGCCGGTGCCGCTCCGGCATGGGAATTAGTATAAAATGGCTTATTATATTTTAGATTAATAAAAGCTTTGTAGCTTGTTCCTTTTGTTTACGCCAGCTTTTCGTCAATGAGGTCCATGACCTTCTCCTGGAGCAGTGAATAAAGTACGTAGGGCTTACCGTAGACGTCCACGTAGGACTCGTACTCATGCTCGGTGATATCCTCATCGGTGGCGGTGATACCCTCCCGCTCGGCCACAGCCTGGAAGATCATGCTCTGCTGGGCCTGATAGGGGGCCTGGACCTCCAGGTACTCGTCAAGGGTGGAGGCGCCGATTATATACTGGACAAAGATGTCGGCGTCCACGCCGTACTGGGAGGCCTGAAGCTCAATGTTTGTCCTCATCATGGCCCGCACGGTATCCATCACGGACTCGGGCGGCTCCTCGCACTGGGCCGCCGTCAGGAACACCACGACCTCGGGATCGGCAACGGTTTCCTCCACAGAGGAATAGGTACTGGCGATGTACTGGGCCATGTTGTCACGGTCCTCAAAGCCAATGGCCTTGGCGGCCTCGTCGGTGATGTCCCAGATGTAATTTATGGTGATATTGAACACCGCGTCCTTGCCCGCCAGGTCCTCGCTCTGGTAGGGGTCGGGGAAGGTGACCTCGATGTCAAAATTCTCGCCGGGCTTGTGACCGATCAGCTGCTCAAGAAAATCGTCAATGAAGCTGGTGACGCCGATGATCACATCGGAGCCCTCGCCGTTGGTGCTGCCGCCGTCAAACTCGACGCCGTCCACGCTGCCCACGTAGTCGATGTTCACAAAGTCCCCGTTCTCGACGGCCCGGTCGGTGATTTGGGGAAACTCGGGCATGATAAGGGAATCAAACTCCGGGAGGGTCACATAGTCCAACGCCTTCACGCCCTCAAAAAAGCCCTTCTCATCAAGTCCGTCGGACATGGCGGTGTAAGCGGGGAGCGACGTGTCGCCGTCCTCTGTGTCATCGCCGGTCGTATCGCCGGTGCCGTTGACCACCTCGTTCAGCTTGTCCGTAAAGCTCCCGCTCTGGCAGGAGGCCAGCGCCAGGACCATGGCAAGCGCCAGCATCAGGCAAAAAATCCGTTTGATCTCCATGTTTTCAAATCCCTTTCATAAAGGTTGTCGCCGGTAAAGATGAGTAACGATGAAATTATACAGGAATGGCGGGAGGTAAATGTGAACATTTTGTAAATACGCCTCAAGGTCACAATTCTTCTTTATTTTAAAAGGAAAACATGCTATAATACCGCATGAGCGGCTATTATCCTATGCCGCTTCCTCTCCGGCTTAGCCGGGAACCGAAAAACCATGCGAAAGGTACATTGCAATGGGACTTATCACCAAACTGTTCGGAACACGAAGCGACCGTGAGATCAAAAAGCTCATGCCGCAGGTCGAGAAGATAGAGGCCCTTGAGGAGCCTATGCGCGCCCTTTCCGACGCCGAGCTTCGGGCCAAAACGGAGGAATTCAAGGGCCGTTACGCGGCGGGCGAGAGTCTGGACGACCTTCTGCCCGAGGCCTTCGCCGTCTGCCGGGAGGCGTCGGACAGGGTGCTGGGCATGCGCCATTTCCGCGTCCAGCTCATCGGCGGCATCGTCCTCCATCAGGGGCGCATCGCCGAGATGAAAACCGGCGAGGGCAAGACGCTGGTGGCCACCCTGCCGGCGTACCTGAACGCCATTGCGGGAATGGGCGTACACATCGTCACCGTCAACGACTACCTGGCGCGGCGCGACTCGGAGTGGATGGGAAAGGTCTACCGCTTCCTGGGCCTCTCCGTGGGCCTCATCGTCCACGGGCTGACAAACGCCCAGAGGAAAGCCGCCTACGCGGCCGATATCACCTACTGCACCAACAACGAGCTGGGCTTTGATTACCTCCGGGACAACATGGCCATCTACAAAAATCAGATGGTCCAGCGGGGCCACTCCTTCGCCATCGTGGACGAGGTGGACTCCATCCTCATTGACGAGGCCCGCACCCCCCTGATCATCTCCGGCCAGGGCGACGAGTCCACGGACCTTTACCGCAAGGCCGACGACTTTGTCTCCCGCCTCAAAAAGAAGGTCTACGCCAGCGTGGACGAGAAGGTGGACACCACCGACGAGGACGCGGACTACATCGTGGACGAGAAGGCCCGCACCGCCACCCTCACGGGCAGCGGCGTGGCCAAGGCCGAGGCGGCTTTCGGCCTTGAAAACTACTCCGACATTGAAAACGCCACCCTCTCCCACCACATCAATCAGGCGCTGAAGGCCCACGGCATCATGAAGCGGGACGTGGACTACGTGGTCCGGGACGGTGAGATCATCATCGTGGACGAGTTCACGGGACGGCTCATGTTCGGACGGCGCTACTCCGAGGGTCTCCATCAGGCCATTGAGGCCAAGGAGCATGTGGACGTACAGAGCGAGAACAAGACGCTGGCCACCATTACCTTCCAGAATTTCTTCCGTCTCTACGACAAGCTCTCCGGCATGACCGGCACGGCTCTCACCGAGGAGGAGGAGTTCGGGGCCATCTACAACATCGACATTGTGGAGATCCCCACCAACAAGCCCCTGGCCCGCGTCGACCGGCCCGATGTGGTCTACAAGAACGACGCCGGCAAGAACCGGGCCATCATCCAGCAGATCATCGACTGCCACGCCAAGGGACAGCCGGTGCTGGTGGGCACCGTGTCCATTGAAAAGAGCGAATACCTCTCAAAGCTCCTCTCCAAGCAGGGCGTCAAGCACAACGTCCTGAACGCCAAGAACCACGAAAAGGAAGCGGAGATCATCGCCCAGGCCGGAAAGCTGGGCGCGGTGACCATCTCCACCAACATGGCCGGGCGCGGCACCGATATCGTCCTGGGCGGCAACGCCGAGTTCATGGCCCGGGCCGACCTGCGCCGCGAGGGCATCCCCGACGAGATCATCGCCGAGGCCGTGGGCTTTGCGGAGACGGACAGCGAGGAGATCCTGGCCGCCCGTAAGGAGTACGGGGAGCTTTACAAAAAATACAAGGCCGTCACCGACGCCGAGGCCGAGAAGGTCCGCGCCGCCGGAGGCCTTTTCGTCCTGGGCACCGAGCGCCACGAGGCGCGGCGCATCGACAACCAGCTGCGCGGCCGCTCCGGACGCCAGGGCGACCCCGGTGAGACACGGTTTTATATCGCCCTCTCCGACGACCTGATGCGCCTTTTTGGCGGCGAGCGGATTGAGACGCTGATGGAGACGCTGAAGATCGACGAGGACACACCCATCGACCAGCGCATCCTCTCCAACGCCATCGAAAACGCCCAGAAGAAGGTGGAGAGCCAGAATTTCCAGTCCAGAAAGCACGTCCTGGAATACGACGACGTGATGAATACTCAGCGCGGCATCATCTACGAGCAGCGCCGCCGGGTGCTGGACGGCGAGGACGTCAGCGGCAATATCAGAAGCTGGATCGGCGAGGTCATCGCCTCCAACGTGACCACCGCCATGGCCCCCGAGGCCGACGTCGAGAGTTCCAGGCACAAGCCCGAGCCCACGGTCATGACCGGGGAGAAGCTTGTGAACATGATAAAGGGCACCTTCCTGGCCCTTGTAGTGACGCCACAGGAGGCGCAGGCGCTCATAAACAGCGGTCTTGAGCATATGAGCGGCGAGGAGATCACCGAACGCCTCACCAAAATCGCGGACGACGTGTACGCCAAACGGGAGGCTGAGGCCGGCGCCATGCCCGGCTCCGACCAGCCCCTCATGCGGGAGATCGAGCGCGTCATCCTCCTCCGGGTCGTGGACGAGTACTGGATGGACCACATCGACGCCATGAGCGAGCTTCGTCAGGGCATACGCCTCCGGGCCTACGCCCAGGTAAACCCCGTGGACGAGTACAAGCGCGAGGGCGGCGATATGTTCGACGCCATGATCAACGGCATCCGCGAGGAGGTCGTGCGGCGGATGTTCGCCGTGCGCGTCACGAAGGAGAAGCCCATCGAGCGCAGGAGCGTGTCCAAAAACGCCGTGGCCGGAGCCAACGCCGGCGGGTCGGATGTGAAGAAAAAGCCCGTGCGCGTCGTGAAGATCGGTCGCAACGACCCATGTCCCTGCGGCAGCGGATTAAAGTGGAAAAAATGCACCTGCAAGGAATATCATCCCGATAATTGAGCCCAACGGCATTTTTGAGGTTTTAGCGTCCTATGTTCAAGGAAATCCATAAAGGCGGCCTTGTCTGCATGACCGCGCCGAATATTTCCGTCACCCACGCCTTCACCACCCGCTTCGGCGGTGTAAGCGGCGGGATCTATGCCTCCCTCAACCTGGGGGAGAACCGGGGCGACGAGCCGGAGAACGTGCGGGAGAACTACCGCCGCCTCAAGGCCGCCCTGGGACTCGACCGGCTCTGCTTCACAAGGCAGATCCACGAGACCGCCGTGCGGTATGTGACCTCGGCCGACGCCCGGGAGCCTTTCGACCCCCTCCCCTATGCGTGCGACGGACTTGTCACCGACGAGCCGGGGCTGGGGCTCATCATTTTCACCGCCGACTGCATACCGCTCCTTTTCCACGATCCGGTCCGCAAAATCATCGCCGCCTCCCACGCCGGGTGGCGGGGCACCGTGGCGGATATCGCCGGAAAGACCGTGGAGGCCATGGCGCGGCTGGGTTCAGACCCCGCCGATATCCGGGCCGCCATCGGCCCCGGCATCTCCAGGTGCTGCTTCGAGACCGGCCCCGAGGTGCCGGAGGCGGTGATGGCCGTCCTCGGCAAAGAGGGACGGGAGTACATCGATGACCCCGGCGGGGACGAGGATAAATTTTTTGTGGATCTCAAGGGCGTGAACCGGGCGCTCCTCATCCGCGCCGGTGTGAGATCCGAAAACATCGCCGTCTCCGACGAGTGTACCGTGTGCAAGAGCGAAAAATACTGGTCACACCGGGCCACCCGCGGCGAGCGCGGGTCCCAGGCGTCGGTGATCGCGCTTATATGATGGAGGTAAGTCCGTGAGGCTCAAAAAGATAAACATACTTGCCCTGGCGCTGGCCCTCACTCTGCTTTTGACCGCCTGTGAGGAGATGGTCCTGCCCTTCGGCCCCGACGCCGCGGAGGATTCCACCCCGGCCGGGACCGACGGCACAGACACCGGCGTCCCGGACACCACGCCCTCCGGCGGCCTGTCCGGCGAGGGCTACACCAGGGCGGACGGCGTCTTTTCCGTCAACTACAACCCCGGCGGCTCCTTTGACCCCCTGACAGGCACCGATTATTACAACGAGCAGCTTTTCGGCCTTCTCTACGAGGGGCTTTTCTCCCTGACCCCGGACCTGAAGCCCGAACCGGTGCTGTGCGAGAGCTTTGAGACCGCCGACGGCATCACCTACGACATCACGCTGCGGCAAAACGCGCGTTTTCACGACGGCTCGCTTCTGACGCCCCACGACGTGGTCTACTCCCTGAACACCGCGCGCCGCTCCGGCAAATATTCCTCCCGACTCGAGGACATATCCTCGGTCAGCGAAGGCGGGGAGAACGCGGTGGTGATCAAGCTCAAGAGCGTCAACTACATGTTCCCGTCCCTCCTGGACGTACCCATTATCAAGGACCCCGCCGCCGTCACCCGGTCCACCGCCGGGGATTCCACTACCGGGGATTCCACCACCGGGGATACCGCCGCCGGGACGGATGAGAGCGGGCAGGAGGGGACCGAACCGTCCTCCGGGCCCCTGGGTACCGGGCCGTATATGATGAGCGGCGGACGGCTCCTGGCCTTCACTTCCCACCGGGACTACACGCCGGACTCCCCCCAGGTCATCTACCTCAAGGAGGTGGCGGACGGGGATCTGGCCGACTCCTTTGCCGACCGCTCCATCGACTTCCTTGGCTACGACCCTACCGGCAACGACAAGTTGAACATCCACATGGTCCACGAGACCCGCTACTATGACACATCGGACCTGGTGTACCTTGGGTTCAACTGCAAAGGCGGCCCCACACGCGACATGTACGTGCGGCAGGCGTTGACGCGCCTTGTGAACCTGGACGTCATATGCTCGGACATCTATGAAAATGCCGCCCGCCGGTCCGTATTCGTCCTCAGCCCGGCTCTGGGGCTGGTCAGCGATCTGCAGGAGGCCGGTTACGGCTACTCCCGGCAGAATTTCACGCGTCTTGCCCTCATCGCGGGTCTTGAGGACAGGGACGGCGACGGCTTCCTGGACTACTTCGGCGACCAGATGGTCCTCCGGCTCGTGGTCAATTCCGAGAATTCCGGCAAGGTGGAGGCCGCTCAGAGGATCGTCACGGACATGCAGAACATGGGGATAAACGTACAACTCCTGAGCATGTCCTTCTCCAACTACAAAAAAGCCCTCCAACGGGGCGAATTTGACATGTATCTGGCCGAGGTCAGGCTCAAGGCCGACTTCGATTTGGGCGTACTATTTTATGGCAATCTCAACTACGGCGGCATAAACGGCTCCGAGTACAGGACTCTGGTGAATGATTTCCTGTCCGCCCCCGACGAGGCATCCCGGGCCGACGCGGCTCTGGCGCTGGACCTGCACGCCGCCGAGGACGCGGGACTGGTGCCCATCGGCTATAAACGGCGCGCCGTACTCACCCATGTGGGCGTGGTGACGGGCCTGGACCCCAGCCAGTCCAGCCTCTACAGAAATGTCCTCAACTGGAAGATAGACCTGGAAAACAGGGACTGAGCCCTGATGCGGCGGGCCGGGAAACCAAAAAACAGAGAAAGAGGGCTGTACCCATGACGGACCGAGAGCTTATCAATTTGGCCGTTGAGGCGGCCGGGAGATCCTACGCTCCCTACTCCAACCGCACCTTCGGCGCCGCGCTGGAATGTACGGACGGGACAGTGGTCACCGGTTGCGCCGTGGAGAACGCCGCTCTGGGCGCCTCCATCTGCGCCGAGCGGGCGGCGCTCTGTCAGGCTGTGTCCACGGGACACCGAAGCTTCCGCAGGCTGGCGGTGTACTCCGCCGAGAGCGCCGATTACTGCACCCCCTGCGGCATTTGCCGCCAGGCATTCTCCGAGTTCTCGCCGGATATCGAGCTTCTCTGCGCCCGCGCCGACGGCAGATACGTCAGCTACCGGCTCCGGGAGCTTTTGCCGGTGATGTATTCCAGGGAGAGATTCGAGTGACCGCGGCCCTTCTCGTGTCATACCTTGTCAGACGGTATGGAAATGCGATGCGCAACGTATTCCCACGCGAAAAAGACCGTTGCGAATTAAAAACTTTATATATTAAAGCAATCCCCAATCTAAATATTTGATTCAGGAGAGAAGAAATGAAGCTTGGTATCGTCGGGCTGCCCAATGTGGGCAAGTCCACACTTTTCAACGCCATCACAAACGCCGGGGCGGAGGCGGCCAACTACCCCTTCTGCACCATTGAGCCCAATGTGGGCACCGTGGCCGTGCCGGACAAACGCCTTGACTTTCTGGCGGACATGTACAAGCCCAAAAAGTACACCCCCGCCGTCATCGAGTTTGTGGATATCGCCGGCCTTGTGCGCGGCGCGTCAAAGGGCGAGGGCCTGGGCAACAAATTCCTTGAGAACATCCGGCGCACCGATGCCATTGTCCACGTGGTGCGGTGCTTTGACGACGACAACGTCATTCACGTGGAGGGCGGCACCGATCCCATCCGCGATATCGACATTATCGACCTGGAACTCATTATGGCCGACCTGGAGCTGGTGACCCGCCGGCTCGACAAGGCCCAGAAGGCCGCCAAGAGCGGGGACAAGAAGCTCAAACACGAAGCGGAGGTCTTTGAGGCCCTGCGGAACCACCTGAACGAGGGAAAGTCCGCCCGGAGCTTTGAGGCCGCCAGCGACGACGACGCGTCGCTTATTGCCACAAGCGACCTTCTCTCCCTGAAGCCCGTCATTTATGCGGCCAATATGGACGAGGACGGCATTTCGGATTACAAAAACAGCGACTATTACAAGGCCGTAAAGACCCGTGCCAACGCCGAGGGCGCCCAGGTACTGCCCATCTGCGCCAGGACCGAGCAGGAGCTGACCGAGCTTTCGGAGGACGAGCGGACCATGTTCTTAGAGGAGCTGGGCCTGTCCGAATCCGGCCTTGACAGGCTTATCAAATGCTCCTATACCCTCTTGGGCCTTATCTCCTTCCTCACCGCCGGCGCGGACGAGTGCAGGGCCTGGACCATCACCGAGGGCACAAAGGCCCCCCAGGCAGCGGGCAAGATCCACTCCGACTTCGAGCGGGGCTTCATCCGGGCCGAGATCGTGGCCTTTGACGATCTCAAGGTCTGCGGCTCCATGGCCGCCGCCAAAGAAAAGGGCCTCGTCCGATCCGAGGGCAAGGACTATGTTATGCGCGACGGCGACGTGACGCTGTTCCGCTTCAACGTATAAGCATGGAGAAGAAAAAGCGGATCGACGCCATCGACGCGGCCCGGGGTCTTGCGCTGGTGCTGATGGTAATCCATCACTTTCTCATCGACCTGGTCAACCTGTGCGGCGCGCCCATGTGGATCTTTTCGAACCCGGTCTTTGACGTACTGCACTACATCTTCGCGGGGCTGTTCATCTTCCTGGCAGGGCTGTGCTGCCGGTTCTCCCACAGCAATCTGCGGCGCGGCATCATCTGCCTCGCCATCGCCATGGTCATCACCGTGGTTTCGAGCCTGCCTGTTATTGACGACCCCATTCGCTTCGGCGTGCTGCATCTGTTGGGCTTTTCCATGGTTTTCTTCGCCCTGACCCACAAGGCGTGGGACTCCATACCCCGCAAGACCGCGCCGGTTTTCTACGTGGTGATGACCGTCTTTACCGCGTGGCTTGTGGCGCATACCTCCATCGGCCCCGCCGCCCGGTGGCTGTTCCCCTTCGGCTGGTTCGAGAAGGGCTTCTATACCGCCGACTGGTTCCCCATCTTCCCCTGGGTATTCGTGTTTCTGTTGGGGACCTGGGCGGGCCTCTATGTAGTGGAGCATAAGCTCCCGGAGCGGTTCTACACCTTCACCTGCCCGGTACTTCCGCAAATTGGCCGGAAAAGCCTGCTCATCTACGTCCTCCACCAACCCATCCTCTACGCTTTGATCCTCGGCGTGAAAGCGATTTTCCGCGTTTAACCAAGGAACCTCAAATCATAGATATCCGTATAAAAAAGAGCGCCTGTCGGGCGCTCTTTTTGCTTTACAGCTCCTTGGCCTTCTTCCTGATATATTCCCTCAGCCAGGGGGCGGTCTCGTTGTTGCGGAGGGCAAATTCCATGGTGGCTTCCAGGAAGCCCGTCAGGTTGCCGGTATCGAACCGGCGGCCCTCAAAGTCTACATAAACCATACGCTCCCGGTGGCACAGGGTGGCCAGACCGTCGGTCAGCTGGATCTCGCCGTTGCGTCCCGGCGGCGTGGAGTCCAGGATATCGAAGATATCCGGCGTCAGCACGTAGCGGCCCAGGATGGCGAAATTGGACATGATCTCCTCGGGCTTGGGCTTTTCGATGATATGGTGGACATCGTAGACCCGGCCCTCAATGTGGGTGAGATCCGTGGTGCAGTACGCGGGAAGGGCCTCGTCGGAGACCGCCTGGCCTCCCACACAGGAGCAGCCAAACTTCTCCGCCGCGTCGATGAGCTGTCTTAAAACCGGCCTCTCGTACATCATGATGTCGTCGCCCAGAAGCACGGCAAAGGGCTCGTCGCCCACAAAGCGGCGGGCGCGGGCGATGGCGTGACCCAGGCCCTTTGTCTCACGCTGGCGGACATAGAAGAAATTGGCCATGTCGGCCACCTGGCGAAGCTCCCTGGCCTGCTCCTCCTTGCCCGAGCGGATGAGCCTGTGTTCCAGCTCCGGGAAGTAGTCAAAGTAGTCGTCCATGGCGGACTTTGCCCTGTTTGTGACGATGAGGATGTCCTCGATGCCGGACTCCACGGCCTCCTCGATGATGTACTGTAATACCGGCTTGTCCACCAGAGGAAGCATCTCCTTGGGGACGGTTTTTGTTGCCGGAAGCATCCGCGTGCCAAGTCCGGCGGCGGGGATGACGGCTTTTCTGACTTTCATAATGAGACCTCTCTTTCGGCGGAAACGTGTATCTGTGGGAACGGGCCGGCGCGGTATCCGGCCCCTGTGCGGGTTTCAACGGGAGCTGTTTACGCGTGGGCGCCGAGCCTTTTGGCCATGCCGCTTTTCCGCAGGGCGTCCACCAGAATGCCCCCCGGAATAAAGCACAGCACCGCTTCGGAAGCTGAAACGGTGAGGATGTTGAGCCCCCAGGCGGCCCAGAAGCCCCGCCCAAATCCGGCCTCGGCGTAAGCGATGACCGCGCTGACGATAAGTCCGTTGCACACCACCGGGGGAATGGCCGCCGTCCATTTGCCGCGGCATCTGGCGGTCCAGAGTCCGGCGATAAGCGTGGCCAGAGATCCGAAAACGATGTCCACCGCGCCGTACTGGCTCAAAAGGTTGGTGAGGATACACCCAACGAACAGTCCCCAGGCGGTCTCCGGGAACAGGAAGGGCAGTACGGTCAGGGCCTCGGAGAGCCGGAACTGCACCGGCGCAAAGGCCAGGTTGAGGGTGTAGGCCACATAGCTCAGGGCTGTGTACATGGCCGCCGTGACGGCGGCGACCGCCAGCTTGCGGACGGGGAATTTCTCGGACATTATTCAGTTACCTCCATTTTTTGTTTTTAGAAGCCGCGGCGGTGACATTTTTCACGCGGCTGGACAGGGTGTGGAAACCTGTCGGAGGTATCTTAACATAATATGGGGATTTCCGCAAGGGGGTCGACCGTATATTAATAAATTTTCGGTATAAATCCCCGCCTTATCTCTCCCCGGCGGAATAGAGGCACCCGCAAAAGCACTGGCGGTAGATGCCGTACGTCCGGCACAGGCGTATGGACCTGAGATACCCGTCCTTTTTCTTGAAATCCGCGGGCAGCCAGGGGATCCCAAACCTCTCCGAAAGCCGCTCCCCGATGGAATTGATGAGCGGGGCGTTTTTGTGGGGGCTGACGGTGAGCGTGGTGCAGAAAAAATCAAAGCCTCCGATCCTCGCGTACTCCGCCGCCTTCGCAAGGCGCAGGTCGAAGCATTTTTCACACCTCTCTCCGCCCTCCGGGGCGGACTCAAGGCCCTTCGCGGCCTCAAAAAACGGCTCGGGGTCATATTCGGGGACAACCAGCTCCACATCCTCCATCCCGGCGGCCCTGAGGAGCTTGGGAAATTCCTCCGCCCGCTTTCTGTACTCCTCCTCCGGGTGAATGTTGGGGTTATAGTAGTAGAGTGTCAGCTGAAAATGGGGATAAAGCCGCTCCAGCACAGAGCTTGCGCAGGGGGCGCAGCAGGCGTGAAGGAGGAGCCGGGGCCGCCTGCCCTCAAGACCGGCCAGCACATCCTCCATCTCCCGGTTGAGATCACGGTTCATACGGGTATCCTTCCAATGTCCAATGATTTTTTGCATTATTCTACTCCCCAAAAGCGGAAAATTCAAGGATTTTTTGAAATTTGCTCTTGACAAATCCGCGCTTTCAGGTATAATTGAGAGGCTTGCTGTCAGCAGGCAACCCTTGCCTTCGTCGCCGCGAAGGCCATAAGTCCAAAAGGAGGTGCAAAAGCATGGCAAAGACAGCGGAAAAATATGAGCTTCTGTACATCATCGATCCCGACCTCAACGAGGAGGAGACCACCGCGATCGTCACGAAGTTCAAGGACCTCATTGAGGCCAACGGCACCTTGGGCGAAGTTGAGGAGTGGGGCAAGAGAAAGCTCGCCTATCTCATCAACGACAAGTCCGAGGGATACTATGTGCTGGTGAAGTTCACCGCCGCTCCCGAGTTCCCCGCGGAGCTCTACCGCGTTCTCGGTATCACCGAGGGCGTGATGCGGTCCCTTGTCACCGTTCAGCCGGAATAAGGAGGAACGAAGATGCTCAATCACATTGTGATCATGGGCCGCCTCACCCGCGACCCGGAGCTGAGACGGACTCAGTCCGGCACACCGGTGGTATCCTTTTCACTGGCCGTTGACCGGGATTTTGCCTCCCGCGAGGGCGGCGAACGTCAGACCGACTTCATCGACGTGGTCGCCTGGCGCGGTACCGCCGAGTTTGTTTCCAAATATTTCGGCAAGGGCCGTATGGCTGTGGTGTCCGGACGCCTTCAGATCCGCGACTGGACCGACAGAGACGGCAACAAGCGCCGCACCGCCGAGGTGGTGGCCGACAACGTGTATTTCGGCGACTCCAAGCGCGACGGCGACAGCCAGCAGCAGAGCGGCGGCTACAACCGCTCCTACTCTGACGCCCCCTCAGGCGGCAGCTACGGCGGTCAGAACAACTACGGTTCCGGCGGCAGCTACGGCGGCCAGGGCGGCTACTCCGCTCCCTCGAGTTCCGATTTCGCGGAGCTTTCCGACGACGACGGAGATCTGCCCTTCTGATTTTGATCCAAACAACTTTTCATAAACCTAAAAAAGGAGGTTAAGACAATGACCAACGAGAGAGAAGCCCGTCCCGCTCGTCCCGCGCAGGTCCGCAAGCGCCGTAAGGTCTGCCAGTTCTGTGTGGACAAGTGCCAATATATCGACTACAAGGACACCGCGAAGCTCCGCCGCTATCTTTCCGAGCGCAGCAAGATCCTCCCCCGCCGCGCCACCGGCACCTGCGCGATGCATCAGCGCCAGCTGACCACCGCCATCAAGCAGGCCCGCCAGATAGCCCTGCTTCCCTATGTGACCGACTGATCACAAGCTCACACCGCCCTTCCCGTTTTTGCGGGAAGGGCGATATTTTTTTCGGTCGTGTACTAACCTTCAATTTGCGCCGGTCTTTTTTGTCTTGCACGAAAAATCCTCGCCGCTCGGTTAAATCTTTTTATCAAATGTTAGTATTACATGGTCATAGCGGGAGTGATTGAGAAGAATACGCCTTCGCTACATATGCTTGAAAAACTTGGATTTCGCTTTGAAGATCGAACGGCGAAAGCGTTTTTTTACCCGGAACTCGGAGCCATAGACTTGCTTTATTATGTAAAGGAAAGATAACCTCCCGTTTGTCGACGAGTCAAACTTCCACGCTGATTCGCGAAGAAAGCAATTCGTTATACACGTCGTTGGATGAATATTCGCTTCAGCCACGGCTTCGATACTCCGGGAACACAAGGGAATCGGGGGCCGCTTATGCGAAAATTGCAGGTCATGCAAGGAAAATATCAAGAACCGCTTTCCATTGTCCCAAAAATGTGATACAATCCTTTTACAAAGATCCGGGAGGTCCCTTCCATGAAAAGACTTGACTTCAACTCCGGCTGGACGTTCAAAAAGGCCGGCGGCGCGGCGGTGCCCGTGACGCTTCCCCACGACGCCATGCAGACGGAAAAGCGCGGCCCCGGCAGCCCCTCCGGCTCGGGGAGCGCCTTTTACGAGGGCGGGGTCTACGAGTATGAAAAACGCTTTACCCCTCCGGCGGAGTGGACGGGAAAGCGCGTCTATTTTGAGTTTGAGGGCGCCTACCCCATGGCGGAGGTCACCCTGAACGGCGAAAAAATCGGCGGGTGTACCTACGGGTATGAACAGTTCCTCGTCCCCGGCGACGGGCTCGAACCCGGCGCCGAAAACGTTCTCGCGGTGCGGGTCGACAACTCCTTTGTCCCCAACTCCCGCTGGTACTCCGGCGCGGGGCTCCACAGACCGGCCTTTGTATACGTGGGTGAGCGGGACCATATCCGGCCCTACGGCGTGCGGGTAAAGACCCTGTCCGTTGATCCGGCCAGGATCGAGGTCGCCGTCTCCCACACGGGTCCCGGCGAGGCGGAGATCAGGATCTTCGACGGCGACGTCCTTGTGGCCTCCGGCACGGGCAGCCGTTTGGAGCTGGAGATACCGGACGCGAAGCTCTGGAACGATTCGACGCCCCATCTGTATACCTGCCGCGCCACACTCCCCGGCGGGGACGCGGACGAGGTGAAATTCGGCGTGCGTTCTTTGGAATGGGACGCGAGGGGCCTTCGGGTCAACGGCAGGACCATCAAGCTCCGGGGCGGGTGCGTCCACCACGACAACGGCATCCTGGGAGCGCGCAGCTTCCCGGAGTCCGAGCGGCGGCGGGTGAAGATTCTCAAAGAGGCGGGGTTCAACGCCATACGCTCCTCCCACAACCCGGCCTCCCGCTCCATGCTGGATGCCTGCGACGAGCTGGGACTCTATGTGATGGACGAGGGCTGGGATATGTGGTACAACGCCAAGACCCCCGGCGACTACTCCAACCGTTTCATGGCGGGTTGGGAGCGGGATCTGGAGGCCATGGTGGAGAAGGACTTCAACCACCCGTCGGTGATCCTGTACTCCATCGGCAACGAGGTGTCCGAGCCGGCCTCCGAAAAGGGGCTTGCGCTGGCAAGGAGGCTTGTGGACAGACTCCACGCCCTGGACGCCTCCCGTCCCGTCACCTCGGGGGCCAATCTGGTCATTATCACCGAGGCTTTTTACGCCCATCAGGGCGGCGGGATCAGCGCCGACCGTGCCGCCAACAGCGACGATTTCAACCGTCTCCTGGCCGAGCAGTTCCACGGCATGTGCGAGTTTTCCGCAAGGCCCGAGGCCGACAGGGCCACCAGCCCCTATTTCGACCTTCTGGATATCGCCGGCTACAACTACGCCTCCGCCCGGTACGCCTTTGACGGACAGCTCCACCCGGACCGGATCGTGGTGGGCAGCGAGACCTTCCCCTTCCAGCTGGCGGAAAACTGGCGGGCGGTGGAGGGGAACGATTGGCTCATTGGCGACTTCATGTGGACGGCCTGGGACTATCTGGGCGAGACAGGCATCGGCGCCTGGACCTATGAACCGGACGCCATGGCCTTCGCCAAGCCTTATCCCTGGCTCCTGGCCGACTCCGGGGCCTTTGACATCCTGGGGCACGACAACGCCGAGGCGGGCCTTGCCATGGTGGTCTGGGGCGCCCGCGAAGCGCCCTACATCGGCGTGGCGCCGCCCGATCACCCCGGCGAGGCCCAGTACCGGGGCGCGTGGCGCGGGAGCGACGCCGTCCCCACCTGGTCCTGGCGGGGATGCGAGGGGAACGAGACGCGCGTAGAGGTCTACACCAAGGCGCCCAAAGCGGCGCTGTACATAAACGGAAGGCTCGTGGGCGCCGCGGAGACAAGGGGCTGCCGGGCGGACTTTACTCTGCCCTATGAGCCGGGAGCTTTGCGGGCCGTTGCGCTGGATGTTGACGGCAACGCGCTGAACGAAGCAAGCCTCCGCTCCGCCGAGGGCCGGCTGAGCCTTCGTCTGCGGGCCGAGGCCGCGCCCGTCGCCGGCCGGCCCCTCTACATCGACGTGGACATTGTCGGAGAAAACGGCGTCATCGAAGCAAACTCCGACAGGACGCTGGAGCTGGAGGTCGCCGGCGGCGAGCTTCTGGCCTTTGGAAGCGCCCGGCCCCGCACGGAGAGCCGCTTTGAGACGGGCCGGTACGAATCCTTCCGGGGCCGCGCCCTGGCGGTCATCGTCCCCGAGGGAAAGACACGCGTCCGTGTATACGGCGAGGGCCTCGACGAGGCGGTTTTGGAGCTTTAATGTACAGTATTAAAAAAACCTTCTTTTTTGCTTCACAGAAAATTCGCCCTTGCAAAACACGGAGTTTTATAATAGGATAATAGGTAAATATATTATATCAAATCAGAATGACCGTAAGGGGGAACCAATAATGGCTGAAAAGATACTCGTGGTGGAGGACGACGTCAATATCGCCGAGCTTCTGCGGCTCTATCTGGACCGGGAGGGCTTTGAGACGGTCATCACCCACGACGGCGAGGCGGGCGTTTCGGAGTTTGAGCGGTCCCGGCCCGCGCTGGTGCTTCTGGACATCATGCTCCCCGGTCTCGACGGCTGGGGGGTGCTGAGAAAGATCCGCGCTCAGGCCGAGACCCCCGTCATCATGCTGACCGCCAAGGGAGAGACCTTTGACAAGGTCAACGGCCTTGAGATGGGCGCCGACGACTACATAACCAAGCCCTTCGACATGAAGGAGGTGGTGGCCCGCATCAGGGCCGTCCTGCGCCGTTACGGCGGCGGGGAGAGCGCTCAGAGCAAAAGAAGGCTCGTCTTTGACAAGCTCATCATCGACATGGAGGCCTTTGTGCTGACCGTGGACGGCAAACGGGTGGACATCCCGCCCAAGGAGATGGAGCTTTTATATCACTTGGCCCTGTCGCCCAACCGGGTCTACACCAGGAATCAGCTCCTGGACGAGGTCTGGGGCTTCGACTACTTCGGGGACTCCCGGACCGTGGACGTACACATCAAGCGGCTCCGGGAAAAGCTGGAGAATGTCTCCCCACAGTGGAGCCTGAAGACCGTCTGGGGCGTGGGCTATAAGTTCGAGCTTACCAATCCAGGCGAATGATCGAGGCGTAAGAAATGCGTCATCTGCGAAGCATATACGTCAAAAACTTCATCGCCGTGATGGTGCTGTTCTGCCTGAGCTTCGCCATTCTCGGCGCGGCCTTCGCCGGCATGAGCTACAGCTTCATCGCCCGGGAGCGAAGTCAGGGCATGCTGGAATCGGCGGACACCGCCGGGGTCATGCTCCGCTCCTACGCCCAGCAGTGGGGAACGGGGTATGACGGCATCAATATGCGGTCCATGCTGGCCCTCACCGCCGACATCGCCGGGTACCACATGATCATCACCGACAGGCAGGGGAATATCGTCAACTGCTCTGACCGGGACCTCAGCTGCGGTCACGTCGGCATGGTCGTGCCCTCCTCCGCCGTTGCCGCCGTGAACACAGCGGGAAAATATCAGGGCGTCACGGATCTGGGCGGCGTCTTTACCAAGCCGCGGTTCGTGATAGGGATCGAGATCCCTGCGGGCCCCATTCAGGCCTACATCTTCGTCTCCGACAGCGCGGGCCGGCTCGGCGGCATATGGCGGAGCTTTGCCCGGATCTTCCTGGTCGCCGCCGCCGTGGTGGCGGCGCTGTCCCTTATCATGACCCTCGTGTTGGTTCGGAAAATGTCGCGGCCCATCAAGGAGATGTCCGACGCCGCCCGCAGCTACAGCCAGGGGGATTTTTCCCCCAGGGTCCATACCGGTGACCGGCACGACGAGGTAGGGGAGCTGGCGGAGGCCTTCAACGTGATGGCCGACTCCCTGGAGCGGAGCGAGCGGAGCCGTCAGGACCTGATTGCCAACGTGTCCCACGAGCTGAAAACCCCCATGACAACCATCTCCGGCTTTGCCGACGGGATCCTGGACGGCACCATACCGCCGGAGAAGGAGAAGGAATATCTCGAGGTCATATCCTCCGAGACAAAACGTCTCTCCCGGCTGGTGCGCGGGATGCTGGATATGTCTCAGCTCCGATCGGTCACGCCCATGGAGCTTTCCTCCCGCTCCTTCGACCTTCTGGAGGTCTGCTGCCAGTCCCTCCTGAGCCTGGAGGCCAAAATAACCTCCCGGGGCCTGGACGTGGAGACGGTGCTTCCCGAGGAGCCGATCTACGCCGTGGGCGACGGTGACGCCATCACCCAGGTGGTACACAACCTTTTGGACAACGCCGCCAAATTTGCCGAGCAGGGCTCCGTCCTGACAATGAAGCTCTGGCGCGAGGAGGGCAAGGCCTTCGTGTCCGTGGCCAACCGGGGCGAGACCATCCCCAAGGAGGAGCTGCCCCTGATCTTCGAGCGGTTCCACAAGACCGACAGGTCCAGAAGTCAGGACCGTGACGGCGTCGGGCTGGGGCTCTACATCGTCAAAACCATCCTTGACAGCCACGGCGGGAACATCTTCGTCACCAGCCGGGACGGGCTGACCACCTTCACATTTTGCCTCAAACTGGCAAAACAAAAGCCGTCCCCCGAGAAGGGCGGCCAAAAATCCTGAAAATGGGTCACTTGTTTACAAAATGTATAAAATTTATTCACACACTTTTCAAGCTTGCCCTTTATAATGTGAATTGAAGCGATTCCTCCATATCAGCGGCAATATTTCCCCCAAAATAATGCCGCAAATCTGCTTCTGCGGATCTCTCCCAATCCGCATGCTTGGCACGCCAAGCGTTTCTCCCTCATTTTTTGCGAAATGCCCCCGTCCAACCCCGGACGGGGGCATTTCATACTAAATGACCTGGAAAATATAGAACTTCAGATATTCTGTTTCGGGCACGTTCCACAGGATCGGGTGGTCGGGTGCCTGCTTACGGATCTCCACCTCCTTCAGCTCCCGGCCCGCGTCGCGGGCGGCCCGACGGAGCATTTTTTCAAACTGCTCCATGGGCATGAAGTGACTGCAGGAGGCCGTGCAGAGATACCCGCCCCGGGGCAAAAGCGCCATGACCCGGTAGTTGATCTCCCTGTAGCCCCGGTAGGCGCTGCCGGCGGTGGCGCGGGATTTGGTAAAGGCCGGCGGGTCCAGAATAATGAGGTCGTACTCCCTCTTATTCCCCGCCGCCAATTTTGGCAGCAGGTCGAACACGTCCGCGCGGACAAAGTCGATTTTATCCTCCAGAGCATTTCTTTCGGCGTTTTTCCGGGCCATTTCAATGGCCGTCTCCGACACATCCACCGCCGTGACATGCTCCGCCCCGCCCAATGCGGCGTTCAGGGCGAAGGAGCCGGTATGGGTGAAGCAGTCCAGGACCCGCCGACCCTGGGCCAGGCGCGCCACGGCGGCCCGGTTGTATTTCTGGTCCAGGAAGAAGCCGGTTTTCTGGCCGTTCTCCACATCCACCGCGTAGGTTACGCCGTTCTCGCGGATCTCCGTCACGGCGCTGTCGGGATGTCGCTCGCCAGGGAGGTCATACCAGCCCTTATGCTGCGCCAGCCCCTCCAAGGCGCGGGCAGTTAAGTCGTTGCGCTCAAAGATTCCGTCCACGCGCGCGCCGTCCCGGCGCAGTACCTTTACAATAAGAGGGAAGATCACGTCCTTCAGCCGCTCCATCCCCACGGACAGGGTTTGGACGGACAGCAGATTCTCGAACCGGTCCACCGTGAGGCCCGGGAAACCGTCGGCCTCGCCGAAAATCACCCGGCAGCAGCCCGTGTCCCCGCCCATCACGGCCTTGCGGTACTCCCAGGCGTAGCGGACGCGCCGCTCCCAAAAGGCTTGATCAAATTTGTCGTTGGCGTTCCTGGACAGGAGGCGGACGCGTATTTTGCTCTCCTTTGACACAAGGCCCGTGCCCAGATACTTGCCCTTGGGACCCACAACATCGGCCAAGGCTCCGTTATCGATCCCTTCCTGCTCCGACTCCACGTCCGAGGCATAGATCCAGGGATGCCCGGACCCGGCCCAGCGCTCGCCCTTTTCCGTCACTGTAATTTTGGGATATTCTCTCTCCGCTTTCATCCGACCGCCGCCTCCTGTATCATATAATTTTCTCCAAGAACACGCACCTTGAGAAGCTCCGCTTTATACTAATATCTAATTAAAATAAGACATTTGCGCCGGTCTTTTTCGTGCCATGCTGCGTCAGCCGCCTTGGGAATACATACAGTATTCCCTGCGGCATCTTCCTTGCCTGACACGAAAAATCCTCGCCGCTCGGTGTCTCCTTTTAAATAGATATTAGTATTATTTTGCGGATGTGCCGCCCTTTTGGGCAGCCGCGAGGCAAAATAGAAGGAAAAACAGTTCGGATTTCTATCTCCGAACTGTTTTTCTGAATGTCGTCATTTGCCATGAAGTGGCAAGATCTTTTTCGACGGCTACAGCAGGCCAAAAATGAGCATGACCAGCAGGACAAATCCGCCCAAAACAAGCACCGCGGGCAAGACAAGCGTAAACAGCGCGGCAATAAGCATGGCCGGAAGGTCACCCTTCTCCAGCTTTACTCTCTCCTCCTCGGGCACGGGCTTTACGTCCTTAAGACGCTTGAACCGGCTGAAAATGGACATGCTCCACGCTCCTTTTGGAATTTACTCTCTGGCCTGACCCACCGTTGTCTTGACGTCGCCAAGGTAGGAGCCGTCGGCGGCCAGCTTGGGCTGGTTGTAGTGGCAAGCGCAGAAGTGGCCCGGCTCAATCTCCTTCAGCTCGGGGCACACGCGGGAACACTTCTCGGTGGCCATGTAGCAGCGGGTGTGGAACTTGCAGCCCGTGGGGGGCCGGATAGGACTGGGGATGTTGCCCTCAAGGGTAATGCGCTCCTTGGAGGCGGAGTCGGGATCGGTGGTGGGAATAGCGGACAGAAGCGCCACAGTGTAGGGGTGGCGCGGGTCGCGGAAGATGGTCTCGCTGTCGCCCAGCTCCACCACATTGCCCAGGTACATGACGCAGATGCGGTCGGAGATGTACTTGACCACGCTCAGGTCGTGGGAGATGAACATGTATGTCAGGTTGGACTTCCCCTTCAGCTCCTGCAGGAGGTTGATGATCTGGGACTGAATGGACACATCCAGAGCGGAGACGCACTCGTCGCAGACAATGAACTTGGGCTGCACCGCCAGGGCTCTGGCGATGGCCACACGCTGGCGCTGTCCGCCGGAGAACTGGTGGGGATAGCGGTGGAGCATATACTCCTGAAGGCCGCACTCCACCATGGTGTTCACGATGTACTCGCGCATCTTGTCCGAGCCGTGCTTGAAGAACTTGTGGGTGAGCAGGCCCTCCTCAATAATCTGCCCGATGGTCATTCTCGGGTTCAGGGAGGAGTATGGATCCTGGAAGATGATCTGCAGATCCTTGCGGAAAATGCGCATCTCATTATACTTGAGACGGCTCAGGTCGATGCCCTCGTCGCGCATGGCCTCGTACTTGTCAAACTCCGGATCGCCCTTATGAGAGGCGCGCAGGGCCTCAAGCTCGTTCGTGATACTGTCGCAGACCTTCTGGCACTCGGCCAGCTCCTTTTCGGCCTCGTCAAGCTTTCCCTTCAGCTTTGTGACCTTGCCGCCAGTCTTGGAGTTGTTTTTACTCTCCTCGACCGCATTGTCATACTCAAGCTTGGCCGCGATCTGTTTCTGACGGGCGGCCTTGCGCTTTAGGTTGGCCCCGTATTCCCGGGTCAAAAGCTCACAGCCCTTCTGCTCGTCCACGGCGAAAAAGCCGCCCAGGATCTTGACGATGTTGTTAAGGCAGGTCTGCTCCTCACAGCGCGCCAACGTCTGCTCCTGAAGGGTGTAGAAGTCGGCCTTGTCCTCGCCGCCGGCCTCCTCCACCTTCTTGTCCTTCTCGGCCACCTTCTGGCTGGCCTTCTGGAGCGCGGCCTTGAACTTGTGAAGGTCCTTTATGGTCTTGCGCACATACTCCGGCGCGGCGTCGGCCAATGTAGAGCCGTAGTACATGGTGGTTCCGGCGGTCTGAGGATAGAGCTGCAGGATCACCCGCCCGAAGGTGGATTTACCGCAGCCGGACTCGCCCACGACGCCCAGTGTCTCGCCCTCGTAGATGTCCAGGGAGATATCCTCGTTTGCCCTGACGTAAAGCTGCTCCTTCTGGAAGATAGAGGTCTTTGCCACAGGGAAGTATTTTTTCAGATTACTTATTGACAGTAATTTTTTTGTGCTGCTCACTGGTCCTGACCTCCTTTTCCGGGTAGAAGCATCTTATAAACTGATCTTCACCGAATTTATTAAGCTCCGGCTCCTCGTCCAGGCATTTCTGCGTGGCGTAGGGGCAGCGGGGAGCGAATTTACAGCCCTTGGGCAGGGCCAACGGGTGGGGAACCACGCCCTGAATGGGCTCCAGCTTCTCGCCCTTGCTGTCAAGGCGCGGGATGGACTTCATCAGTCCCTCGGTATAGGGGTGGGACTGCCTGTTGTTTGTAAAGATCACCCTTGCCGGGGCCTGCTCCACCACCTGGCCGCAGTACATGACGGCCACGTCGTCGGCCATCTCATTAATGACGCCCAGGTCGTGGGTGATGAAGATAATGGCGGTGCCCTTTTCCTTCTGAAGCTGGTTCATCAGCTTCAGGATCTGCGCCTGAATGGTCACGTCCAGGGCCGTCGTCGGCTCATCGGCGATAAGGATCTTGGGCTTGCACGCCAGGGCCATAGCGATCATGACACGCTGGCGCATGCCGCCGGACAGCTGGTGAGGATATTGCCTTATGACGGCCTCCGGGTTGGGGATCTGCACGTCATAGAGCATCTTCAGCGCTTCCTGATGGGCCTGCTTCTTGTTCATGCCCTGGTGGATCATCAGCGGCTC
>CANQSU010000015.1 GCA_947626585.1 uncultured Oscillospiraceae bacterium | reverse complement strand
GTTTTCGATCTCGGCTTTCTGTGCGGCGGCCGCTTCTATCGCCTCGCACTCCTCTTTCTTAGCGTTCAACGCAGCCAGGGCATTCTCCGCCTTGCGAAGCTCCTTCTTCCTGTTCCGTGCCAGAAGCTGCTGCTCCTTGATGTTGGCAGTCACGCTGTCTAACTCATTTTTAATACTTGCAATCACGGCTTCCTTCTCCGTGATCTGTTTTGTGATCTCAGCGACTGACGAAGCAACAGCCTTTCTATTCTTGCTGCCTTTTTTCCGGGGCATGACAATGAACCTCCTAGTTGTTGTTTAGTACATTCGGGTGTGGTTAGCATTATAATCATTGTCCCGTGGAAAAGCAACATACATTTTCCATATTAAAGCGTTTCGTCAGAAACGCGCAGCCAGCTCCATTTTTGGAGCTGATCCAAGGGTTTTAGGGATGCTGCCCTAACAAGCAAATGGGTCATTCCGGCGTGAGGCCGGAATGACCCATTTTTCGCATGTGGCGCGCCACATGCCCTGCTTGCCAGGATTGTCCTCGCTCTAAAGCGTTCCCATTTTGTGTAAAATAAGTATCACTATATGAAACGGAGGCACTGCTATGCGCACCATCACAGAGAGACAGATCACAGACTTTGCCCGGCACATGACAGAGGAAGAACGGGCCGAGGCTACAATTAAAATGTACGTGCGGACCGTGGAGGAGCTCACGGTATGGCTGGCAGGCCGGGAGGTCACCAAGGAGCTGGCCGTGGCCTGGAAGGAGCATCTCACGGAGAAGGACTATGCCCCGGCTACGGTGAACGTCAAGCTGGCGGCGGTGAACGCCTTTTTTAAGTTCTGCGGCTGGCAGGACTGCTGTGTCAAGGCCCTGCGCCTCCAGCGCCGGGCGTTCCGGGACCCGGGCCGGGACCTGACCAAGGCCGAGTACCAGCGTTTGGTGGAGGCGGCCCAAAGCAGCGGCAGGACCCGCCTGGCCCTGCTCATGGAGACCATCTGCGGCACCGGCATCCGGGTGTCCGAGGTCAAGTACATAACGGTGGAGGCGGCCCAGGCCGGCCGGGCGGAGATCGCCCTCAAGGGCAAGATACGGACCATCATGCTGCCGGGGAAGCTCTGCCGGAAGCTGCTGAAATACGCCCGAAAAAACAAAATCGCCTCCGGCGAGTTGTTCCTCACCAGAAGCGGAAAAAGCCTGAGCCGGCGGCAGATATGGGCGGAGATGAAAGCGGTCTGTAAGGCGGCGGGTGTGGAGCCGTCCAAAGTGTTCCCCCACAATCTGCGGCACTTGTTTGCGACGACGTTCTACCGGGCCTGCCATGACATCGTGAAGTTGGCGGATGTGCTAGGGCACTCGTCCATCAATACGACGAGGATATACCTCATCACCACCGGCGCGGAGCATGCCAGGACGCTGGAACGGCTGGGGCTGGTCAGTTAGAAAAATCGGACAAAATTGGACTACAGTTCCTCGTGACAGGGTCTTGGCTTCCTTAAAATGGAAAAACCGCTCTGTGTGCAGATACACAGAACGGAAGAACAAGATGTCATAGGCACGCAAAATCAGGCCGTTGATGGACACGATATCAACGGCCTTCTGCGTATGCAAAAAACGCTAATTCAGGATAATATTAAATGCCGCGGGCAGAGCATACTACTTGATAAATGGCCGGGAGTGTGGTAAGATGCTTCTGACCTAAACAGCGATGTATCATTCAAGTCCAATTATAGTTACTATTCCGCTGGCTGGAGAAAGGAGATCCGAGAAGATGTGGACAGTGGGACCGGAGATCACCCGGGAAGAGTATCTGCATCTTCTGGACACGGCAAAGAAGCTGGACCGGAAACAGGCATATCTGCTGGTGAAGGTGTTCGCCACCACGGGCGTGTCGGTCATGGAGCTACCGGTGGTGACAGTGGAGGCCGTCAACGCCGGAAGACTGAGCAACGCCGGCGATACGGTGCCGCTGGCAACGGGTCTGCGGGATGAGCTCACGGCATACGCCTCGTGGAACGGCGTCGAGACTGGACCGGTATTTGTCACGCGCAACGGACGGCCCCTCAGATCGTCGCAGGTGTCCAGATGTCTGGATTATCTTTCTCAGTCGGCGGGACTGGACAGGACCAAGTGCCGACCCAGCGCGCTGCAGAAATTGTACCGGCTCAGCAAGGCCGAGGCAGAAGCAGAAGCCGCCGATGTGGTGGAACAGATCATGGACCGGCAGACGGACGCGGAGAGCGTCCCTGCTTCCCCCAAGCGGCGCGAAAAGTCTGCCCCGGCGCGGAAAACTGTCCCCAAGGGCGTCGACCCGAAGAAGTGGTCCGTTGCATGGCCTGTATCCGGCGATCCCGGCGTCGTGATGACCCGTGAGGATATCGAGGGATATATGGCAAAGCTGCGGGCCAAAGGCCGTATATCTGCTCCCCAGCAGTACGGCGTCATTCTGACCCAGCTCTATCAGGACCTGCCGGAGGACAAGCGCATCCGCCGGAGCACCCTGGCCCGGTGGATAGAGCTGCTGCGGGAAAAGGGCTATGCTCCCAACACCATCAACAGCTTTGCCATCGTGGCGAATGGGTTTCTGGACTATATCGGGCACCGGGAATATCAGCTTTCGGACCTTCCCAAGCAGGAGGCCAACCCCAAGCCGGAACTGACCAGAAATGAGTATCTGCAACTGCTTCGGACAGCAAAAGCCCTGGGCCAGGAGCGGGAGTATCTGCTGGTGAAGCTGTTTGCCTCCTGCGATCTGCCGGTGCAGGAGTTGGACGAGGTGACAGTGGAGGCAGCGAAGGCCGGAGGTATGACGGTCGATTCCAGCGGCACACGTAGCATGGTGCATCTTCCCCGATGTTTGTGCAAGGAGCTTTTAGCCTACGCGGAGCGGCAGGGCATCGGTGCCGGGCCGATCTTTCTGTCGAACCGGAGCAAGTCCATGTGCCGGTCCAATCTGGTGCAGTCGATCGTAAAGCTGAGCGAAAAGGCAGGTGTGCCCAGCGGGAAGGGAAACCCCGCATGCCTGCGGCGACTGTATCGGAACACGCGGGCGGCGGTGGAGGCCAGCTTCGCCGTGCTGGTGGAGCAGGCCATGGAACGGCAGATGGAGCAGGAGAATATCACAGCAGGCTGGGAGGTTTGACATGCAAGAGGTATTTCAGGTCCAAAAACAGCCGGCAAGACATTTGGTCCGGGAAAAAACCATAGAACCTGTTGCTTCCCAGGAGCCACAGCCGCAGGAAGAACTCACCCGGGAGCAATACCTTGAGCTTCTGAAGACGGCGCAGCGGATGCGCAAGGAGTTGGCCTATTTGGCCATACGGATGGTTGTTGGCACCGGCATCCAGCTGCAGGAGTTTTTGGCATTGACAGTGGAGAACGTCCAGCCTGGTGAGATAACGACTTCGGAGCGCACTATCCATCTGGCAGACAGCCTGCGGGAGGAGCTTTTGGACTACGCCCGGCGCAGCGGTAGCGATAGCGGGCTGATATTTTTGGGCAAGACAGGCGTGCCTCTGCACATCACGACGGTCCGGAATCAAATCAGGTCCGTGAGCCGAGCAGCTGGCCTGGATGACAGTGCCGCCACGGTGAAAGCCCTGCAAAACCTGTTCGAGACCACCCGGGCCGAGCTGATGGCCAAGACGACAGAGCGGCTCATGATGGAGCAACTAGACCGGGAGCAGGCCGAGCATGGCTGGGAGAGCTGAGCTTCGATTCTTTTTTGACCAGGACAGGAGACCCGTGGAGAAACAGCAGTCAACAGAAATTAATCTGAAAAAGACGATCATCACAGCGATCCTGGGGTATGTGTGCCTTGTGGTGCTGGTGTACTTCCTCATGGGCTATCAGTTGCACTTCCGGGCGTCCCGGGGCAATTTGGAGCAGCCGGCTGCGGAGGCCGGGACAGTGGAGCTGGTTCAGGACGCGGTGGTAGAGCAGACGTTTTCCATCAAGATACAGCGGCTGCAAAGTGTATCTGTCCAGTGGGGGACCTATTACCGGGCCAACAGCGGCACGGTGACCATGGAGCTCATCGACCAGCGGGACGGCTCGGTGGTGATGAGCCAGAGCTTTGCGTCATCCGATATCACCGAGGGCGGCCTCACCACCATGACGGCGGCGGAGCCTGTTGAAACGGTGTACGATGCGCCTCTGCTGCTGCGGCTCTATGCGGATTCACAGCCCGGGCAGGCTGTGTCGCCCATGATGTCCCCCTCTTCTGAGCGAGAGGGTTTTGCGCTTTCCCTGAACGGCGAGCCCGCCGAAGGTGTGCTGTGTTTTTCTGTCAGCGGCGAGGACTATATCTGGACGGGACTGCACTATTGGGAGTTCGCGGCGGCTTTCGGTGCGGTGCTGGCCCTGGCGGCGGCGCTCATCTGGTATCGGTATAGAAAGGGTAAGCACAGTTATGTTGTGAACGCCCTGGTGGCCATGAGAAAGTACCGCTTCCTTATCCGGCAGCTGGTGGGGCGGGACTTCAAGACGAAGTATAAGCGGTCTGTTCTGGGCGTGTTCTGGAGCTTTCTGAACCCCCTGCTGACCATGGCGGTGCAGTACGTGGTGTTCTCCAGCCTGTTCCGCTTCGACCTGCCCTATTATCAGGTCTATCTGATCGTGGGCATCGTCTTTTATAACTTTTTCTCCGAATCCACCAACATGGCCCTGAGTTCCATCATCGGTAACGCGGGGCTCATCACGAAGGTGTATGTGCCCAAGTACATTTACCCCCTGACCCGGGTGCTGTCATCCCTGGTGAACCTGGTGATCTCTCTCATCCCGCTGCTGCTGGTGACGCTGGTATCGGGCATCGTGCCCACGAAGGCGTATCTGCTGGTGCCGTTCGCGCTGCTGTGCCTGGCGGTGTTTTCCCTGGGTATAGGCCTGCTGCTGGCGGCGCTGATGGTGTTCTTCCGGGACATACAGTTTCTTTGGGGCGTGTTGAGCATGATCTGGATGTACCTGACGCCCATCTTTTATCCAGTCAGTATCCTGCCGAAGGGCGTGTCGTGGGTGCTGGATGTGAATCCGCTGCACTACTTCATCACCTTTGCCCGGACCTGCTTTATGGACGGTATCAGCCCGGAGCCTGTCATGTACCTGCAGTGCTTCCTGATGGCGATGGGAGCGCTTCTGGTGGGAGCGCTGGTGTTCCGGAAGACCCAGGACCGGTTTGTGCTGTATCTGTGAGGGCGGAGCGATGGGCAAAACGGTGATAGAAGTAAACGACGTGACCATGCGGTTTCGGATGAACAACGACCGCATCATGTCGCTGAAAGAGTTCGTGACCACGGCTATCCGGGGGAAGCTGGAATACAACGAGTTCACGGCGCTGGACCATGTATCGTTCACGGTGGAGCAGGGCCAGACCCTGGGGCTCATTGGCCGCAACGGCGCGGGCAAGAGCACCATGCTGAAGGTGATCTCCGGCATCCTGAAGCCCACGGCGGGGACGGTGCGGACGGAGGGGAACGTGGTGCCCATGCTGGAGCTGGGCAGCGGTTTCGACTTCGACCTGACAGGGAGAGAGAACATCTTCCTGAATGGCGCCATCCTGGGGTACAGCGAGGAGTTTTTGAAGGAACAGTACGAGAAAATACTGGAATTTTCGGAGCTTGGGCAGTTCATAGATACGCCCATCCGGAACTACTCCTCGGGCATGCTGGCGCGGCTGGCGTTCTCGGTGGCGTCCATGGTGGAGCCGGAGATACTGATCGTGGACGAGATCCTGTCTGTAGGCGACGCGGCGTTTCAGGAAAAAAGCCGGGCGCGGATGCTGGAGCTGATGGGCGGTGGGACCACGGTGCTGTTTGTCAGCCACAGCATGGAGCAGATACGGGAAATGTGCGACAAGGTGATCTGGCTGGAACAGGGAAAAGTGAAGATGGCCGGAGCGGCCAAAATGGTGTGTGAGGCATATGCAGGAGCGTCAGAACCAGCTTTATGAGCAGAGTAAAAAGAATGTCGCACCTGTCTTTGAGGCCTTTGTCCAATGGGTCATAGAGGAGGCCCGGCGCCGTGACATCAAAACGCTGTATTTCCTGGCCCGTGACGGATACATATTGCGCCAAATAGCGCAGGCCCTGTGTGAGGCAAAGGGGATAGATATCCAATGCCGGTATCTCTATTGCTCACGGAAGGCGCTCAGAATGCCGACCTATCATCTCATCGGTGACGAGGCATATGATCTGCTGTTTATGGGCGGGTACCATGTCACAGTGGAAAGTTTTCTGGAGCGCGCCGGCATATCAGAGGATGAATGGGACACCGTGCTGGCAGAGACCGGCGCCCTTCAAAGGAGCGATATCCGGCGGGAGATAGCCTATGCGGAGCTCGGAAAATACCGGGAGGCACTTCTTCAAAGCCATGCCTTTCGGGCCCAGGTCAGGGAAAACTCCCTGAATTCCTATCCTGCCGCGGCCGGGTACCTGCGGCAGGAGGGGCTTTTTGAGCAAGCCAGGATCGGCGTCGTGGACAGCGGCTGGACAGGCTCTGTCCAGCGCTCTCTGCGGCAGCTGCTGCAGGCGGGGGGCTTTGCCGGGCAGATCACGGGTTTTTACTTCGGGATGTTCACCCAGCCGAAAGACCCGGCGGACGGGGAATATCTCACTTGGTTCTTCTCAGCAAACAGGGGAAAAAGCCGAAAGGTCTGGTTCTGCAACAATCTGTTCGAGTGCCTTTTGTCCGCGCCTCACGGCATGACCGAGGGGTATAAGAAGGAGAACGGCGTATTCGTTCCCGTGATGAGTGCACCGCCGGACAGCCGGGAAAAGCAACTGTTCGACGCCAATACCGCCGGCGTCCTGGACGGGGCGAAGGACATCATCCTGCGGGGAACAGAACCGCTCTCCGTAAAGCAGTGCGCCGCGCTGCTGCGCTGTCTGATGTACCGGCCGGCGCGTGAGACGGCGGAGCTATACGGCCGCTTCGCCTTCTGTGACGACGTCACGGAGGCCTATCATTTTGCCCTGGCGGACGCCGGACAGCAAAAGCTTTTGAAAAACTATGCGGTGCTTTCAAGGCTGATGCGAAAGCTGCGCCGGTCCGGCAGTGCGGGAAAGATGACAGAGCTGTTCTGGCCCTGCGGGACGGCGGCGTTCCTGGACAGCCCATTAAAACGGGCCTGGTACAGGATGAACATCGTCACATGGGAGTGGCTGAAATACACGTTCAAGTGAGGTACTGCGTTGCCGAAGGTCAGTGTCGTCATGGGCGCATACAATGCCGGTGCGCTGGCAGTTTTAGATCGGTCCATACGCTCTGTCCTGGACCAGACGATGGCCGATCTGGAGTTCATCATCTGCGACGACGGTTCCATAGACAATACATATGCCCGGCTGGAGGAGTATGCGAAGCAGGATGGACGCATCCGGCTTCTGCGCCATGAGCAGAACCGGGGCTTGGCCGTGGCGCTGGACCGGTGTATCGGCGAGGCCGGAGGCGAGTATATATGCCGCCATGACGCGGACGATATATCCGCGGCGGATAGGATAGAAAAGCAGATCAGATTCTTGGACGAGCACTCTGATATCGGTTTTGTGGGGTCTAACGTCGTCCTGTACGACGCCAACGGCCCTTGGGGCCGGCGGATATTTCCTGAACGGCCGCAGAAAAAGGATTTCCTGTTCACCATGCCTTTTGTCCACGGCGCGCTGATGTTCCGGCGGGAGGCCCTGGAATCGGCGGGAGGCTACAGGACGGATAAGGGCGTGTGCCGGGTAGAGGACTATGACCTGCTGATGCGGCTGTATGCCGGGGGCGTGCGCGGCGCCAATATACAGGAGTTTCTCTATGAGTTTCTGGAGGATGAGGCCTCCCACAGGCGCCGGAAATACAAATACCGCGTCAACGAGGCGCGGGTGCGGCTCCGGGGGTTTTCCGACATGGGTCTGATGCCGTGGGCGGCGCCCTATGTGGTAAAGCCGCTCGTCATTGGATTGCTGCCATGGCGGCTGACGGACAGGCTGAGAGACGGGCGGACGGTATTGAGAGACGCCGCAGGGAAGTAGAGGCTGATGACGAAACTGAACGACTTTGTCCGCGGCCGGTATACGGCGCTTTTGAAAGACGCGCCGGTCAGACTGCGGGCGGAGCACTGGCAGAAGCGGTTTGACGGCGACAGGGCCGGCGCGGTGCTCACAGCGCTGCGCATGGCGGCGGCCGGCGGCCGTCAAGGACCGGAAGAGGATATCTACGCCTGCTATCCGATGAAGAGCTATTTTGACCGGCAGGGCTTCGAGGAAATGCTGACCCGGCGGGACGTCATCTCCTTCGACGTGTTCGATACGCTCCTGCTCCGCCGGGTGGATAAGCCGACGGACGTGTTTTCTCTCATGGAGAAAGAGGCCGGTAAGCCGGGTTTTGCCCGGGACCGGGTGGCTTCGGAGCGGCAGGCACGGGAGAAGAAATTCGCGGAGAAAGGCACCGGCGAGGTGACCATCGACGATATTTACCGCATGCCCGCCATGGAGGCTTACGGTATGCCGGAGGCGCTGATCGAAAGGGAGCTGTCGGCGGAGAGACGCGTCTGCTATGCAAATCCGGTGATGCCGGGCATTTTGGAACGGCTGCGTATAACGGGAAGGACGGTCATCGTCACGTCGGATATGTATCTCCCTGGTGATTTCATCCGTGAGCTTCTGGAAAGTGCCGGATATCACGGGATTGAAAAATACTTCGTCTCGGGGGACTGCGGCGCGGGCAAGGGCAGCGGGCTGTTTGACGCCGTTCGGAGATATGCAGACGGCGGGAGCATAGTCCACATTGGCGATAACTTTGCCGGGGATGTCTTCCCCCTGCGGGGCAGTGACATCACGCCGATACACTATCTCGCGGGCGGGAAAAAGCGGAAAGGGGAGAAGAACTGAACATGGGAAAGATCAGGGAACGGCTCAAGAACATTTTTCCCATGCCGGCCCGGTCTTCTGACCAGCGCATCCGGGCGCTTGAGGACGCTCTGCAGCGCATAGCCGATACGCAGGCTGAACTGGCCGAAAGACTGGAACGGCTGCAGGATACGGCGGAAGAGACAAAGACCATGCAGGAAGAGGCCCAGAAAACTGCCGCAGAGAGCGCCCCTATGCTGACCGAGTGTAAAGATATGCTGGGCGCAACAGAGCGTGGCGTTCAGGAGATCACAGGCGGCGATGTTTTCCGCCGTATCGAATTTACACAGGGAAAACTTCTGCGGCTCGAGGAACTGCTGCAGAAGAACATGCTGTCCCTGCAGGCGCAGAGGGACAGCGGCGAATATAGATTCATCTTCCGTATGCGAGCGCTGTTTCCGCTTCTTGAAGTTCGGTCAGACAAGCGGTTCGTCCGCATAGGCCGACACAACGACGGCGGCTATGTGATGCTGGATGATTTTGAGGGGCGCTCCGCGGCCTACAGCATCGGCATCGCGGACGACGTGTCCTGGGACAGGGATATTGCCGCCCGGGGACTGGACGTCTATATGTACGATCACACCATAGAGGGGCTCCCCGAGGAGAACGAGCGCTTCCACTTCTCCCGCACAGGCATCGGCACAAAGACTGACGCGGACGACCCGCTTCTCAGGACATTGCCGGAGATGATGGCGGACAACGGCCATATGGACACCTATGGCATGATCCTGAAGATCGATGTGGAGGGCGCGGAATGGGCAGTCCTGGGGGAACTGGACGAGGAGATACTGAAGCACTTTTCCCAGATCGTATTTGAATTCCACGGTCTCACGGATATGAAAAATGAGGGTATCATCCGCACTGCCATGGAAAAGCTGAACAGGACCCACCAGCTGGTGCATCTGCACGCAAACAACTTTGGCACCTACCGTCTGCTGGGTGGGGCCGTCCTGCCGGAGCTGCTGGAGGGGACGTACCTGCTGCGGGACGAGTACAGATTTGCGGGAAAACCGGAAAACGTTTCGACAGATCTGGATGAGATCAACTGTCCTTATCTTGCAGACATATGCCTGGGGAACTGGGATGTGTGATCCGCTTGTCAAGACCGGATAAGGAAGCACTGCCCGAAGAGTAAGTAAAGAAGAGAAGAGTGTTGGACATGGAAAAAAAGCTGCAGGAACTGATCGACAGAGCCCAGGCGGTATCTTTTGATGTCATTGATACGCTGATCGTCAGGCTGTATCGAAAGCCGACGGATCTGTTCCGCCATTTGGAGGAAGAGTTTGACCTTCCAGGCTTTCAGAACGCGCGTATCGATGCGGAGCGGGCCGCCCGGGAGGCTGCCGCCGATCGGGACCGCCATGAGGTGACCCTGGACGAGATCTACTGTGAGATGCATTCTTCCTATCTGCCCATGCAGAAGGAGGAGATCCGGCTGGAGATGAGCATGTGCCGGGCCGACCCCCAGATGAAGACGGTGTATGAGGAGGTCAAAAGAAGGGGGCTTCCTATCTATATTTCATCGGATATGTACCTGCCGGGAGACGTCATCAAAAAGATGCTGTCCGATGCCGGCTATGAGGGCTGGACAAAGCTGCTGCTGTCCTCGGAGACGATGCGGCCCAAGGCCACCGGCGAGATGTATGAGGACCTGATAGCAGAGGCGGGCATTCCGGCAGACGGGATACTTCATATCGGCAGTCATCCCATTACAGATCATGAAATGGCGCTGAAGGCGGGCCTTTGCGCTTACCTCTATGAGCCGCTGCAGCGTACCTGCGGCGGCGACAGGCACAGCCCCTATTTCGCCGTTCTGAACCGCTATGCCGACGGGAACACGGCGCTTTCGATTTTGGAGGGAATGGCCGCGCTGCGCACAGCGGAGGATGGACAGCGGGACTGGTGGGAGGACTTTGGCTTCAACTACATAGGCCTCCCCACCTATGCCTACATGAAGTGGCTCCGTGAGCGGCTGGACAAGCAGGGCATCACGAAGGCCTATTTCATGCTGCGGGACGGCTATATCATGAAGCGCGTGTTCGACCTGCTGTACCCGGAGTTCGAGACCCATGAGGTATATGGGTCCGAAAGGCTTTTCCTGTTTGCCGGCATGAAGCGGTATGAGGACGTAAAGAGAGATATCACAGGCGTCTGCGGCAAATGCCTCACCTACGGCGAATTCTACGACCGCCTGGAGTTGGACATGCCGGAGCTGAAGAAGCGATATACAGAGGCGTTCCCCGGGCAGGAGCAGGTCATTTCCGGGGACGGCGAACTGAAAGCGCTGGATGAGTTCTTCAAGGATAATGAGCGGTATCTTCTCCAGGCAGGAGAAAAGGAACGGGCGGTATATGGCGAGTATCTTGAGAAACTGGGCCTGTTTGATGGGAAAGCGGCGATCGTCGACCTGGGCTGGAAGGGAACGCCGCTGAGATCATTGGAGAGTATCTGCGGTCTCTTGCACAGAGACGCCGATCTGAGAGGGTACTCTTTTGGCACCCGGCGCGGCGATACAGGACGTACGCGCATAGAGTCGTATCTTCTGGATCACAGCAGTTCCACCGGCGCGAAAAATGCAGATGTTCTTTCGGACCGCGGCTTTACGACTCAAGTCCTGGAGTTGGCGTTTTCAGCCCCTGAACCAACCGTGATCGGGCTGAAGAGCGCGGATGGCCGCATCTGTCCCGTATATCAGGATGCCGGCGCGCGGGAAGAACAGCGCAATGAGATCAGCGCAAAGATCCTGAAAGGGGTCATGGCATTCGCGGAGGAATTTCAGAAGATCGAGATGGAGGGCACGGTGCCTGTGACCAAAGAGGCGGCGCTGGCCCCCATAGAGTATCTGTCCCGGGAGCTGGGGCGCCCGGATCAAGCGCACTTGGAACAGGCGTATGTCTTCCCCGGGCTGGGCGATAACGGCCGCGGCCGCCCGATGTTCCGTCAGGGCATGCCGGTGATGGGGATCATCAACCCCTGGCCGGGAGATATGAGCGCCGAGGCCGAAGTGCTGACCCGGTTCAAGCGGGCCGCGGAGGAGAACCAGATCGGCTATGTGATGCTGGACAACTTCGGCCACATTCTGGATGACCAGCAAAAAGCGACAAAACGATTTGTCGACGCCGACTCTCTGAGCTTCGTTCTTACGACGCACTACGAAACGCCGAAGGTGCTGAATGCGTTCCACTACCACACACTGTGGAACCCGCCGGAGATCCCGCTGAATCTCGATTACTACACCCAGCGGGTGACGAACAACTACATCATGAACGAGGACTTCCTGGTCTACGACTCGGGCGGGATGTCCAACCATCTTCGCGGCATGCTGATGAACTGCCCCCGGACACTGGAGGGGGCCTCCATGCTGACGGCGTCGTTCCCCGTCAGTTCTATTCTGCAGCCGAAGCTGGATGAACCGACCATGTTCTACTGTGGCATGAACTGGGAAAAGACAGTCCATGGCACGAACCGGCACGAGGGGCTTTTCAAACTCCTGGACCGGACGAAAAAAGTCAAATTCTTCGGACCGGAATCCGTTCCCGCCTGGGGCGGGCTGCGCCCCTGGGAGGGCTATGACTGCTATGAGGGTTCCATTCCCTTCGACGGCTTCTCGATCCTGAAGGAGATCAACAAGTGTGGGATATGCCTGGTCCTCTCCTCGGATATCCACCGGCGGGCCGGGTCCGCCACGAACCGGACCTATGAGGCATGTGCCGCCGGCGCGGTCATCATCTCGGACGACAACGAGTTCATGATGCGCAACTTCAAGGACGCGGCGCTGTTTATCACATATAACAAGAATAACCCCAACGACACGTTCCGGCAGATCATGGAGAAGTATGAGTGGATCGTTGCCCACCCGGAGCAGGCGCTGGAACTTGCAAGGCGCGCCCAGCAGATATTCATCGAGAAGTATTCCCTGGACGTGCAGCTGAACGCCATCGTCGATAACCACCCGGCCAGATTCGCCCAGATCAGCCGTGATCTCTACGCACACCATGAAAACCAGAAGGTGCTGGTCACATTTGTTGCCAATACACAGAAGGCGGACAAAGCGAAGGAAAATCTGAAGCGTGTGTTCCGCAACATCCATGGGCAGCTTTACAGGAATATGGAACTTGCCGTTGCGGCGGACCTGTCCATTGCCGACGAATTGGAGCAGTACTGCGAATGCAGCTGTGGGTGCGCCCATGTGTTTCCGATGGAGCTTTTTGACAAAAAACGCTCCCGCCGGCTCACGGACGGGCAGGCGATACGCAGTATGCAAAAGCAGGCAGACCATGCCTATTACATCAATACGACCGCCGATGAGATATGGTTCTACGACCACGTGACGAGCTTGGTCCGGGCCCTGGAGGACAGCGGTGCGCTCTGCGCCTACTCGGGGAGCACTTTCCAGGACGATCAAGGATACCGGCGCACCAATTTCTTCGGAACGCTGGGCACGGAGCACCTGTTTTATATCACGAAACCGGAGCGGCCGCTGATGCCGGGACAGTTTCTGTTCCGCAGCGAGGCCCATGAGCTTGTGCCGGACTACTTGTTTGACGACCTGGATGGCCGGGAGCACTTTGCCTACGCTGGCCTTATCCACTACCGGTATAAGGGCGAGCTGGTGTTCACCCGGCGGATGAGCATGTGCTTTACCCAGGATGAATATGACGAGAGAAGCGTCGTTGTTTCCGGCACGATGCAGGGCAGGTTTGTTCAGGACATGCTCAGACTGTATTTGCCGGAGCAGAGCAGAACGACAACACTGGCCCAGTCCAGGGACGGGGACGCGATGGAACAGTTCTTGCTGATGCCCATCAAGTGCTATCTCAGGATACGCTATTACCGCGTCCGGATGCGCCATAAAAAGCCGGAGAGCGCCGCCTACAAAGCGCTGGCAAAGAAATATGACGACGCGGTGCAGACATACCGGGATTACTGGGGCATGTAAGAAGAGAGAACTATATTGGGGTAAAGCCATGATCTACACAAAGACGCCGTTTCGGATGTCCTTTCTGGGCGGCGGAACGGACTATGAGCCTTTTTTCAATGAGTATGGCGGCAGCGTCATCTCCACCACCTTCGACAAGTTCTGCTATGTGAGCGTGCGGCACCTGCCCCGGTTTTTTGAGTACCGGAACCAGCTCACCTATTCCCGCATCGAGCGGACCGGTTCGGTGGACGAGATAGAGCACCCCATGGTGCGCAACGCCATGAAGATGCTGAACATGGACGAGCTGTTCATCAGCTACGACGCGGACCTGCCGGCCCGGAGCGGCCTTGGCAGCAGCAGCAGCTTTGCTGTGGGACTGCTCCATGCCTTCCATGCCCTGAAAGGGCATTTCATCAGCAGGAAAGACCTGGCCCGGGAGGCCATACACCTGGAGCGGACGCTGTGCGGCGAGAGCGGCGGCTGGCAGGATCAGATCGCGGTGGCCTACGGCGGGATGAACCGGATCGACTTCTTCCCCGGGGGCTTTGAGGTGAAGCCCATCATCATCACGCCGGAGAGGAAGGCGGCGCTGAACCGAAACCTAATGCTGTTCTTCACCGGCTTTTCCCGCATTTCCAGCGAGATCGCCAAGGAGCAGATGCGCTCCACGGAAAAACAGACCGCCGACCTGCGGGAGATGCTGCGGCTGGTGGATGTGGGGGAGGCGATCCTGTCGGACCGGCACGGGGACCTGGACGATTTTGGGCGGCTGCTCCATGAGACGTGGAAGCTGAAACGGGGCATCACCAATAAGGTGAGCACGGATGCGCTGGACGGGATATACGCGTTGGCCATGAAAAACGGCGCTCTGGGGGGCAAGCTCCTGGGCGCGGGCGGCGGGGGATTCTTCCTCTTCTATGTGCCGCAGGAGCGTCAACCGCAGGTGCGGGAGGCCCTGGCGGATTATCTGTACGTACCCTATCGCTTCGAGGACTCCGGGACAAAGATCCTGTACTACCGCCCGGAGGAATACACCATGGAGGAAAGAGAGGCTGTTGCACAATGAGCAAGAAGGCATTGATCACCGGCATGACCGGTATGGTGGGATCCCACCTGGCGGACTACATATTGGAGCACACGGACTGGGATGTGTACGGGATGCAGCGCTGGCGCAGTCCGCTGGACAACATCATGCACCTGATGGACCGCATCAACGCCCATGACCGGGTGTTCGTGGAGTACGGCGACCTGAACGACATGGCTAGCCTGCTGGCAGTGCTGAACAAGGTGAAACCGGACTATATCTTCCACCTGGCGGCCCAGAGCTATCCCCAGACCAGCTTCACTGCGCCCATCGACACCCTGGGCACGAACATCCTGGGCACCTGCCGGCTGCTGGAATCCGTGAAGCAGCTGGGCCTGGACCCGGTGATCCACGTATGCGCCTCAAGCGAGGTGTTTGGCCGGGTCACGGCGGACAAGCTCCCCATCGACGAGGAGTGCTGCTTCCAGCCGGCGTCGCCCTATGCCATTTCCAAGGTGGGCACGGACCTGGTGGGCCGGTTCTACGCCGAGGCCTACGGCATGAAGGTCATGACCACCCGCATGTTCACCCACACCGGTCCCCGGCGGGGGGACGTGTTCCATGAGAGCACCTTTGCCAAGCAGGTGGCCATGATCGAGGCCGGGCTCCAGGAGCCGGTCATCAAGGTGGGCAATCTGGAGTCCCTGCGGACCTACGCGGACGTGCGGGATGCGGTGCGGGCGTATTTTATGCTGGTGACGGTGAATCCCATCCCCGGCGAATACTACAACATCGGCGGCAGCTATACCTGCAAGGTGGGGGACACGCTGCAGTTCTTCATCGACCACTCGCCCATGAAGGACAAGATCCGGGTGGAGGTGGACCCGGCGCGGCTGCGGCCCATCGACGCGGACCTGCAGGTGCCGGACTGCAGCAAATTCAAAAAGCACAGCGGCTGGGAGCCGGAGATCCCCTACGAGAAGACCATGCTGGACCTGCTGAACTACTGGCGGGACAAGGTGAAGCAGACCGGCACGTACATAGACAGGTGAGCCATGCTGAAGATCATCAGGACCGATTTTGAGTTCACCGATGAGCGGGGCACGCTGGTGCAGCTCATCCATGAGGGCTACCGGCAGATCAATGTGATCACCAGCAAAAAGGGCGTGGTCCGGGGCCATCACTACCACAAGCAGAACGAGGAGGCGTTTTACGTGGTCTCCGGGCTTCTGGAGGTGGACGTGAACGGCCAGACGGCCCGCTTCGGCGCCGGGGATTTCTTCGGCATCGAGGCCTATGACATGCACAGCTTCCGGTTTTTGGAGGACACGGTGCTGGTGAGCATGTACAGCGGCGGCGTGGAGCTGCCGGACGGGACAAAGGACATTTTTTCGGAGTGAACAGGGTTTGAAGGACGGCACGAGAAGAGAGATAGATATACTGCTGGAGCGCTATCCGGTCCTGGTGGACATGCGGGACCGGCTGACGGCCTGCGTGGAGCTCATGAGCGGATGCTTCCGCGCGGGGGGAAAGCTCCTGGTGTGCGGCAATGGCGGCAGCGCCGCGGACGGGATGCACATGGTGGGGGAGCTCATGAAGGGCTTCGTGCTGGAGCGGAAACTCCCGGAGGGCATGCAGGACGAGCTGCGGGCCTGGTTCCCCGACGACGCGGCCTATTACATAGCCAACCTCCAGAAGGCCCTGCCGGCCATATCCCTGTCCGGGGAGATCAGCCTGACCACGGCTTACGGCAATGACCGGACCGCCGACCTTGTGTTCGCCCAGCAGGTGCTGGGCTATGGCAGGGCGGGGGACGTGCTGCTGGCCATCTCCACCTCCGGCACCTCGGCCAATGTGGTCCATGCCGCCCGCATCGCTGGGGTGATAGGGATGAAGGTGGTATCCCTGACCGGCCGGGGCGGCGGAGCGCTAGCGGCGCTTTCCGATGTGCTGCTGGACATGCCGTCGGACGTGACCCACCAGGTTCAGGAGCTGCATCTGCCGGTGTACCACATGCTGTGCCTGGCGCTGGAGCAGGAGATGTTCGGGGAGTGAGGATATGTATGTAGTTGTTGGCGCCCGGGGGTTTCTGGGCTCATATATCGTCAGGAGCGTCCTGAAGGATACGACGGAGGACGTGCTGGCCATCGCCCGGAACGTGGAGGGCATGCCCTCCGATGACCGGGTACGGTGGGCGTCCTGCGACGTCACCGACGGGGACGACGTCCGGCGGCTGAACGAGGGATATCTGCGGCAAAACGAAGACAATAAGATCGTGTATCTGGCCGCCTATCATCACCCGGATGAGGTGGAGAAGAATCCCCGGCTGGCCTGGGACACCAACGTGACCAGCCTGTCCCGGTTCCTCAACACAGCGGAGAATGTGGTCCGGTTCTTTTATCCCTCCACGGACAGCGTGTACGGGGACAGCGTGGACGGCCATCATTTTCTGGAGACGGACGCCCTGGCGCCGGTGAACCGCTACGGACGGCAGAAATGCGCCGCGGAGGCGATGGTGACGGCCTATGGGTACAACGTGGTGCGCTTTCCCTTCCTTATCGCGCCCAGCCTGGCGCCAGGGAAGAAGCACTTTTACGACGTCATCGCGGCCACGCTGAAAGCCGGAGAGCCCATGGAGATGTTCGCGGACTCCTACCGTTCTGCCTTGGACTTCGGCCAAGCAGCGGAGCTGACGGTGCGGCTGATGGAGCTGCCGGAGGCGGCGCCGGCCATCGTCAACGTGTGCGGGGATGAGGACCTGTCCAAGTACGACATCGGCCTGCGCATCGCGGACAAGCTGGGCGTATCCCGGGAGCTGGTGAAGCCCATCTCCATCAATGGCGGCAGCGGCATCTTCCAGGCGAAGCGGGCGGCCAGCACCCTCATGGACAACGGACTGCTCAAAAAGACGCTGGGCCTTACAGAAGTGCATCCGGCGCTGTAAGAGGAGAGAGTATGGAAGCGATCGTATTGGCCGGCGGTTTTGGGACCCGGTTGGCGCAGGTGGTGAAGGATGTGCCCAAGCCCATGGCCCCGGTGTGCGGCAGGCCGTTTCTGGAATATCTGCTGGACTGGCTGACAGGCCAGGGCGTGGACCGGGTCGTGCTGGCGGTGGGCTACAAAAAAGAGTGCGTCATGGACCATTTTGGTCAGGAGTACAGAGGCGCGGCCGTCGCCTATTCCGTGGAGGATACGCCGCTGTATACCGGCGGGGCGGCGAAAAAGGCATTGGGCCTCTGCCGGGAGGAGCGGGTGTTCGTCGCCAACGGCGACAGCTGGTTCCCGGTGGACCTGCTGCGGATGCGGCGGGAAGCCGAGGCCTCCGGCGCACCGGTCGCCATCGCGGTCAAGCGGATGCAGCATTTCTCCCGGTACGGGAACGTGACCATAGACAGCGAGGGCGTTATCACTGCCTTCAACGAGAAGCGCTACTGCGAGGACGGCTGTATAAACGGCGGGGTCTATGACGTGGCGCGGCACGTTCTGGACGGTTATCCGGAGGCGTTCAGCATGGAGAACGACTGTTTCCCGGCCTTGGTGCGGGAGCGGGGGATACGGGCGTTTCCGGATGAGGTTTCCTTCATCGACATCGGCATTCCGGAGGACTACGCCCGGGCCCAGGAGCTTTTTAAGGGTCTGGCTCGATGAGGGCGGCGGCGTTTTTTGACCGGGACGGCACGATCAACGTGAACTTCGGCCATGTGTACCGCCCGGAGGACCTGGTGTTCGTGCCCGGCGTGCCGGAGATCATCAAGGGCTATAACGACGCCGGGACACCGGTGATCGTGGTGTCCAACCAGGCTGGTATCGCCAAAGGCCTGTACACGGAGCGGGACATGCACCGGTTCAACGCGTACATGAACGAACAGCTCCGGGCGCGGTATGGCGCCCACATCGACGCCTTTTACTTCTGCCCCCATCACCCGGACTATACGGGGCCATGCAGTTGCCGCAAGCCGGCGCCGGGGATGCTGCTGCGGGCGGCTGAAGACTGGGATATATCCCTGGCGGACTCGGTGTTGTACGGGGACAAGGAGAGCGACCGCCTGGCCGCGGAGCGGGCGGGGATCGGATTCTTTTATTGGGTAGACTGCGAACATAATCTGTAGTTTTCTCTATGACAGCCGAGATCGAACCGTGACAAGAAAGTGAAACAGTATCTATGAAAACTTGGGATCGCCCGTTTCGGGCAGATGCGCAAAGCCTGCGGTTGTCAGGACATATCGAACGTGACGATCTCGGCACAGGACTACATCACACATGAAGAATTATTTGCAGGAAATATCGATTTAAAGCAGCGGGGGGTAGGAGCATTTGAGATCCAATTACCTGAACGCAGGGAACGAAACATCCTGCTCATAACGATAGACGCACCGTTTTTGTGGCGTCCAAGTACAGTTCTTCACAGCGGTGATACACGTGAGTTGGGCATTGATATCAAGGTCAGCGATATGCGCTTTTTGCCTGCAGAGGACAATAAAAATGTATAGAGCGACCGCCTGGCCGCGGAGCGGGCGGGCATAGGTATTTTTTATTTGGTAGACGGAGGAGAAGGATGAAGTGGATCAGAGCAGTAATCTTTTGTGTGATCGGGATCGGGATATTGTTTGGTTTGCAGTGGCTTCTTACGCCGGACTGGTATGCAGCGAAAACGTTGACCGAACGGTGCACGGGTTCTGGGAGTTGGAAGATGATACTATAGATGTACTGTTTCTTGGAACAAGTCTCATAGAGCAGGGCTTTTCCCCGATGAAGCTGTATGAAGACCTGGGGATATGTTCCTACAGCATGGCTTCAGCCAGCCAACCAATATTATTGAGTTATCATATTTTAGAAGAAGTATTTGAGACACAATCTCCGTCTCTGGTGATATATGGTGTCACGCCGATAGGGTTTGAACTTTTCCATGAAGGCGACTATTCTTGGAGGTTTCAGTTGGATAATACCAAGCTGAGCAAAATCAAGCTTGAAATGGCAAAAGACTATGAGGGAAGAGTGGATGTTGGCGACCGCTGGAATGCCATATTTCCTATATTCAAATTCCATTACAGATGGAATGAATTAAACAGTCGTGACTTTGAATGGGTTAATTATGCCGACTATTATACGGCTGGGTATTATGTCCAGAATGGGACATGTGTATCAACGCTGTCGCGGGAAGATGTGGATTACGAGGTGGATTATATGCTGGCGATGGGACCTGGAAAACAGGTGACCATAGAGGACGGTCGCGACAGCGAAGAGAAGATTACATCCGATGTCTACTCGCTAGAGCTTTTTCTTGAAAGTGTAGACAAAAATGTGGACGAACTATTGAAAATAAAGGAACTGTGCGAAGAAAACGGTGCGGAGCTGCTTTTGGTCATGACCCCGGCCCGCACGGACCCTGCACTGGTTAGTTATACTTGGACAAAACCGAAATACCTGAGGATTAAAACGGTCGCAGAAGATTTAGGCCTGCGATACGTTGACCTGAATTATGACGCCGACCCCAACATCAACTTCGCAACAGACTCATGGGACAGTTATCATCTCAATATCCGGGGAGCGGAAAAGGACACAGAATTCCTGGAAAGTTACCTTTTGCAGAACTATGACCTCGCGCGGGATAATATGAACCAATTGTATGACGATAATTTAGCCGACTATCGGAAGGTGCGGTCAGTGGCGTATCTGCAATCGGAAACTAATTTTGATGAGTATTTGAAGAGGCTGCTGGAGGGAAAAGAGGGCCAGACAATCCTGATCGCGGCGTGTGATGACTATATCACGTCGTTGAATGAGGCCGAATTTTCCCTTCTTGACCAATTGGGGCTGCAATTGATCTCTCAAGGCAATTTCCGTTATTCATATGCGGCGGTCATAGAAAATGGCAATGTAAGATACGAATCCGTGTCCGACAGGAGAATCGAACACACCATAGAACTGAACGACACGGAGATCGAGCTTACAAGTTCCGGCTGGCATACGACGCCCGTTGCATCCATTGTGATCGACGGAAGTGAATTGGCAATGGGGGAAAGAGGGCTGAATTTCGTCGTTATAGATAACGAAACGGGACTGGTTTTGGATAGTGTATCCTTCGACACATGGCAGGAGAGTAAGCCTTGTATGAGAAACAGCAGCAATGCCAATACATATCTGCGCAATTATGAATCAGCCGTTTGCTTCGGGTGAGGGAGTATTGCAGTTATGGGTTTAGTTTCGATTCGGTTCTTTATCTTTGCGGCACTGGTGGTGCTACTATATTACGTACTGCCGAAAAAGGTACAGTGGCTGGTGCTGCTGGCGGCCAGCGCGGCGTTCTACGTGAGCTACGGATGGGAGATGCTCCCGTTCCTGGTGGTATCCGCTGCCATCTCCTACTTTACCGGACTGAAGATGGAACAGTTCCAGGTTGCTTCCAGCAAAGATATGTCTGCGGTGAAAAAACGCTGCAGGCCGGTACTGCTGACTGCTGTGGCGCTGCTAGTGGTTCTGTTTGTATATGCCAAGGCTGGAAAGACCGTAATGGCAGCCATTACGAAGTTGCTGCATGCGCAGCAACTATCGGCCTTTTCCGTCATCGTGGCGCTGGGCATATCCTATTACACATTCTCGCTGATCTCCTACCTGGCGGACATCTACCGGCGGCAGGACAAGGCGGAGCACAACTTCCTGCGGTTTTTGCTGTTCACCATTTACTTTCCAAAGGTGCTGCAGGGGCCCATCTCTCGGCATAAGGACCTGGCGCCCCAGCTCATGGAGCAGCACAGCTTCAACTACAGGGAGTTCTGCTTCGGGCTGTAGCTGATGGTCTGGGGCTACTTCAAGAAGATGGTCATCGCAGACCGGCTAGCGATCTTCGTCAATGCCGTGTTGGGGAACATCGCAGGGGAGACAGGGGCGCACCTTCTGGTGGCATCCATTTTTGCCGCTGTGCAGTCGTACTGTGATTTTTCCGGCTGCATGGACATCGTAGGGGGTTTTTCTCAGATCCTGGGGCTGAAACTGGAGGAGAACTTCAATCATCCCTTCTTCTCCCGGTCTGCGGCGGAGTTCTGGCGGCGGTGGCATATCACCCTGGGAACGTGGTTCAAGGACTATGTATACATGCCCATGGTAATCTCACCACGGGTCATCGGTCTGTCCAAAAAGGTGAGGGACCGATTCGGCACCCGCCCTGGCAAGGTCGTGATGACGGTGGTGCCGCTGATGGCGGTGTGGCTTCTGACGGGCCTATGGCACGGCACTGGCTGGAACTACATCGTCTGGGGCCTCTATTGGGGCGTGCTGATCATGTGCTCCACCATCTTCGCGCCGGAGATGAAAAAACTCACCAAGGCGCTGCACATCAACACAGATGCCGGCAGCTGGAAGGTGTTCCAGATAGTGCGGACATTCTTGGTTTTTACGGTCGGCCGCATGATAACGCTGCCCGGGAGTCTGCGCCAGGCGGGGCTCATCTTTAGGCATCTTGTGCTGGATTTCCACCCGGAGAATTTCTTCGACGGCTCAATGTATGCGTGCGGTCTGGACCCACGTAATTATATTCTGGCTTGGATCTGCATAGCCGTGCTGATGGTCGTGGACCATATGCAAGAGAAGGGCGTACACGTGCGGGAGCACATTGCAGGGAGCAATATCGTGTTCCGCTGGGCCGTTTATTACACGGCGGTCTTTGCTGTCATCGTTTTTGGCATCTACGGGCCCACATATAATGCGGCGGATTTTATCTATATGCGGTTTTGAGGGGAAAGCGAGTCTCTATGGAGAAACTGGACTGCAATGGTTTTCGCGTTCTCTATTGCACGGCGGAAGAAGCGCTGCCGGACCCGCCGGCGGGGGAATTTGTCGTCGTAAAAACGGACTGCGCACACCCCCGGGAGATAGCCGGTCTGCGGGAATCGGGCTTCAACTTCCACGAAAGGTTCATCAAGATTAAGATCAACATCGGCGCGGCCTTACGCCGGCTGCCGGCGATGACTGCCAGATGGGATGTGACAGTACGGGAGACCCGCGGATTCACCGATGCGATGCTGGATTTGGCCTGCAGGGCCTACGGTACGGACAGGCGCTTCCACCTTGAACCGGGCTTTGACAATGATGAACTGGCCAAAGAGATGATTGTGGCAGCGGCCAGACGCTTTGAGGCACAGCAGGCGCGGATCGTGACTGCGTCCCATGACGGGGACCTTCTGGGATTCTGCGCTTTTCTGCCCTACGGGAACGGCTATTACAACGCCATGGGCCTGACCGTGCGTGATATGAAAGGAAGATTGGCCGCGTGGCCTTTGTATACCGGTGCGTTGCGGCTGTTGGCGGGTGGAGAGTACGTTGCCGGGATATCTTCGGCCAATGTGGCATCCCTGAACCTGCACATTCAACTTGGTGCTAAAGTGACCGGCACAGAGGACTGGTATATCCTGCGCCGGTACAGCGGTGCCGCGCGCAGCCTGATCGAAGTGAGGACAGATTATGCTGACAGAACAACTGATCTCCTACATCCTGCAAAAACTGCCGGGGCAGACCTTCTCCATTCGCCGGGTGCGGGAGATGTGGACGGCGGAAGAAGAGGAACGATTTGAGCGGGACCTGGAATACCTGACGGCGCGCTATCAGCTGGAACAGATCGTGGAGGGGTATGTGCGGTTCACCCGGTCAGTGATGGAGGAGACGAAATATTTCAAAGCCCACGGCGATTACCGCAGCCATTCCTTCGCGGGGGTCAACGAGCGCGTATACGCCGACCAGGAGCAGACCACGTATTATATGCTTAGGCTGTCTGTGACGGAGTATCTCTGGGAGACGGCTACGTATCCATTGGTTTTATGAATCAGAGATCGTGAACACGTGCGAAGTGTCGTGAATCTGGACGGGCTGGAGATCGTGAGGGAGGAATATATTAAGCCAATAATATGCCAGCAGAGACCGCAGAAAAGAAGAAACTGCCGATCGATGCTTGTCTCATATTGAAAAAACAAGAAGTGATTTAAGGAGAAAATGAAAATGAGAGAAAAAGTGATGCAAGTGCTGCAGTCCGAGTGCCCGGATGTGGATTTCTTTGCCTCGGACGAGCTGGTTTCGGACGGGATACTGGATTCCCTGACCCTGACCACCATCATTGCGGCGTTCACTATGGAGTTTGGTATCACGATCCCCTATGAGGAGATCATCGAGGCCAACTTTAACTCTGTGGATGCCATGGCCGCCATGGTGGAGAAGCTGAGCAAATGAGCGGCAGGACGCTTGTAGAGGCTGTCCTGACCCACGCCGGTGCGGCACCGGACCGGTTGGCGCTGGCCTTCCGGGACGAGCGGGTGACATATGGCGAATTGTCCAGGAGAATGGCGGCACTGGCGCAGATATTGAAGGACGAGTATGACATCCGCTCCGGTGACCGGGTGGCGGTGTCCGCTGTGTCCAGGCCGGACTACATCGTGGCGCTGCTGGCGGTCCAGTACCTGGGGGGCACGGCCGTGCTCCTGGACAAGACCGCGAAGGCCACGGCCGTGCGGAGCATATGCGAGACAGTGGAGCCCAAGCTGGTACTGACGGACGTGCGGCTGGAGGGCGTGGACCGGGTATCCCTGAAGGAACTGTGCGCCCGGGCGGCGCAGAGTCTGGCCGGTGAGATGGCCTATGAGCCCCCGGCGCCGGATATGCTGGCGGAGATCCTGTTCACCACGGGCACCACGGGAAAGCCCAAGGGCGCCATGCTGACCTACGACAGCATCGAGGCCAGCATGGAGAACACCTGGTACGGCGTGGACATGCGGGAGGACGACCGCGTGCTGCTGCCCCTGCCGCTGAACCACTCCTTCGGGATGCGGGTGCTGCGCTCGGCCCTCTGGGGTGGCACGGAGGTAGTGCTCCACAACGGTTTCACCTTCGCCGCGGAGATCGAGGAGTGCATCAAAAAGCATGACTGCACCGCAATGGCGGCCGTATCGGCGTCCATGGAGATGCTCATGCGCCAGATGGGGGACCGGTTTGCCCCCGTCATGGGAGCGCTGCGGTATATCGAGATATCGGCGGGGGCCATTCCTGTGGATATGCGCAAGAAGCTGCTGGCGCTGCTGCCTGACACACAGCTGCACAACACCTGGGGCTCCACGGAGACGGGCGGGGCGCTGTTCATCAACCTGAGCGAGCACCCGGACAAGATCGCCTCCGCGGGAAAGCCCCTGGACGGCATCGACCTAAAGGTCGTCGACAGGGACGGGAACGAGATCACGGCCCGGGACGTGGAGAGTGCAGGACGGATGGTCCTCCGGGGCCGGATGCAGATGGCCGGGTATTACGGCATGCCGGAGCTGACGGCGAAGGCTATTGTTGACGGCTGGCTGCTCACGAACGATCTTGTCTACACGGACGAGGATGGTTACGTCTATATGCTGGGCCGGGCGGACGACATCATCAACGTGGCCGGCGAGAAAGTAGCACCGGTAGAGATCGAGAACGCCGCCCTGGAATATCCGCAGATACGGGAATGCGCCTGCATAGGCGTGGACGACCCGGACGGCGTGACGGGAAAGGCGCCGGTGCTGTATGTGGTGCCGGGAATCGGATATTCCGAGGTAGAGCTCGCGAAGTCCCTGGCAGCGCGGCTGGAAAAATACAAGCGGCCAAGCGGTATATCCCCCTGCAGGCGTTGCCCCGGAACAAGATGCAGAAGCTGGACCGGAAGGCCCTGAAGCAGATGTGGGCCGAGTCGAAGGACATGCCCCTGACCAACGAAGTTATCCGCTGTCTCATGGAGCGGCGGAGCATTCGGGATTTCACGGACGAGCCGGTGCCTAGAGCGCTCATCGACGTCATATTGCAGACCGGTATCCACGCCCCCAGCGGCCACAATATGCAGACCTGGCAGTTTACGATCCTCCGGGACGTGGGGGAGATACAGCGGCTGAAGGAAGTGACAGCGCGGGTCGCGGCTGCCAGCAAGGTTTATTTCTACGGTTTCAACGAGCCGAAAGCGCTGATCCTGGTGAGCAATGACAGGCGTAGCCATTTCAAAGAAGTGGACAGTGCCTGCGCAGCGGAGAACATGATGCTGGCGGCCCATTCCTTCGGTCTGGGGTCCGTTTGGATCAACGCGCTGGGCCCCATCAGTGACGAGCCGGAGATACGGGCATTGCTGGATGAGTATGGGATACCGAAGCAGCACACGGTCATTGCCACGCTGGCCATGGGCTGGCCCAAGGAGCCGGGCAGGCTGCTGGCCAAGAAGCAGAACGTCATCCATTGGGTGGAATGATAAAACAAGACTTTGCAGGGAGATTTCAGGATGGAAAAACTATTGAGGACCAACCGCGCACGAGATCGGGTGTTTGCGTTGATACTGGCTGCGGTCGTTACAGCGCTTATTTTCTCGCCTTTTTTAGGTCAAAGGCTGTTTTCCGACGTAGTCACATTTAACAAAAAAGACGTCGACACAGCGTTTCTTGACTATCCCTCTTTCATTTACGCGTCTGATTTCCCCGCAAGAGGGACGATCGACATGGGAACGTTCAATGGGGCAACTGAGCCTGCGTTCAGGGCCGTTATATCGACGTCGTATCCCTTGTTCACGCTGTTTTCTCTGATCGGAAAAGCGACCTCATACTATCTTGTCTATATATTATTTTTTGCCGTGCACATGTGGGCGTTCCTCTTTTTTGGCATGCTGATCGGGATGGAACACTTCGGAATGAAGCGAAGGTTTGCGGCTCTGTTTTCCATCTCGTCTCTTCCTGTCGTTCTCTCTACTACATGGTACTGTTCGTTCTATTTGGCGACGACGCTGTTTATGCCAACGCTCTATCTTGCGATCAGATCATTTAGATCGAAGCGTGTTTCAGAGCTGATCCTCTGCTCCGTTGGGTATGTTTTTACCTTTTTATGCGGCTCCGCGGTGACGGCGGTTTTCAGCAGCCTTGCGGCATTCGGAATTGCTTTGATATATGAGTTTCTTTGGCAGGACGAATGGGAAAGGCGTTCTGTGGTAAAACGTGTGTGGATGGGCGTCAGAGCGCCGCTTATATCCGGCGCGGTTGTATTTCTCCATTTCCTTCAGGTCTTGCAGCGGACGCGAATGACTGTATATCAAGGGAAATACAGCATGCAGCTTGCAACGGAATGGAGCCTATCTCCGACGGACATAAATTTTGCATTTACATGGTCTGTACCGCTTAAAGATAACCTTGTTGAAGGCTTCGACTTGTTTTATATTGGCTTGTCTTGGGTGATTCTTTTACTGGTCCTTCTTGTATTTGGAAAGCTGTCCAGCAAATTGTCAAAGCGGAGAAAGGCATTTATAGGCACACTGTTTGGGATAGCTGCTGTTTTCTTTGCTTTGGCGATGGGAAGAAATGCCCCGGTCATCTATTGGTTCTATTCCCTTGTTCCTGTTCTCGGGAGCAGCCATCTGCCAATTCGCTTTTTGGAGACGATCATGCCGCTTTTTTTCCTGGCATGTTCTCTGACATTGGAAAATCAAGAGAATACGAATATTGTTCCTCGTTTGTTTTCAGTTGGGGCGGTATTATGTATGGGCGCGATTGTTTATATCTTGTGTGGACAAGCACCCGAAAATGGCACTTATTATAAATACTTGATAGTGGAGTTGATTTTTGCGGCAGGATTTATGTTTTCTGCCCAAAAAGGGATATGTACAAATTGTTGTATATTCTTTTTGATATGCAGTACGGTCATTCCAACGCTGAACAGATCGCGGATGTATACCGAATTGGTCAACAACCGGGATTATTATCAAAACTATAGCTTGGCATACTCTGAAGACGCGCAAAAGACCTTGGACGATTTTATATCGCGTCTTCCAAACAAGGAAAGATATCGCTTTGTGGCGTTTGAAGACGATCAGGTACCGCTGTATATACCCTCCAATTATGCGTGGTTTGATCTGTCGGCTTATAAGCTTACGAATTATAGCGGCTATGATCTGCATATTTCACCTCCCGCTGATTATCTTGCTCATTTCGGATGGTTCAATTCGATCGATTGGCAGTATGTCATGGATACAAGAGGCGACTTCGCGATCCTGAATCGTGCGGATGTGGAAGCAAACCTGGATTTTTATAACAATATCCTCGATTTTGATTTTGGCTACGCAGATCTGAACGCAACAAACAGGGTCTACCGGCTGAAACACTTTGTCCCATCATATTATACACAGGAAGAGTATGTGTTGGATGATGACGATGTGATGGACAATGGATATTTTTACTGCCCCGATCTTACAATGGAGGACTTGGTTTCTTTTGAGTCTAATGACGCTACATATTATGGGGCTACGATTCGAGCTGACCGATCGACTGACATTGAAGTGCTGTTCTTCCCAAATGACTGCTGCCGTTATTATTTAAATGGAATGGAGATCAGCCCGATCATAGAAAATGACAGAGTTTTTGTCCCTGTTGGCGCAGGTGAGAATGTGATCGAAGTTCGGTATGTAAATTATCTCAACACAGTGTCCAACGTGATAATGGTCACATATATGGGCGCAATAGCAGCAGGGATTGTGTGTATGGTCGTTCGCAGTAAACGTCATGGTAAATAGAGAGGTTATACGATGAACGAAGAGATTATCAAGTTGATAAAACTTGCAGTTTTGTGCATTGTGCTGTGTGTGGTCATCGCGGTTGTCGTGGCGCTGTTGCTGCGTACGCCGTTTCTGGCGGGGCAGAAAGCATACTTGTATAGGCTGCTGGCCTTTGACGCTATTGCCTGCGTGGTGCTGCTGGCGGTGCTGGTGCCGGTCGTTGTCAAGCGCGGGAGCGTGTTCGGGCTGGAGCTGTCCTCGGTGGTGATGTGCGTTGGATTGTCCACGCTGGCAATGGCGGTGTTCCTCTCCCTGGGGCCCATGCCCATCGAGCGGTCCTATACCATTTTTTCCTTGGCCGATATGGCGGAGGAACCGGAAACGGTGCTGACCACGGAGGAGATGAAAGCGCAGTTCATCAACGGGTTTGTTGAGGAAGCAGGAGAGACACAAAAGCGCATAGATGAGCAGGTGCACATAGGCAACCTGGAGGCCGTGGACGGGGGATACCGGATCACAGCCAAGGGCCAGCGGCTCATAAAGCTGATGCGCCTGGTGGAGAGCGTCTTCCCGGTGCCGGATGAGACATGCATATATCCCAACGGGAAATAGAGAGGACCTATATGAAAAAGATAAGCGTGACGATCCCCACATACAGCGATGAGAAGTGCGTGCCGGTGATGTATGAGCGGCTGACGAAGGTGTTCACGGAGCAGCTGCCGCAGTATGACTACGAGATCATCTTTGTGGACGATTACTCGCCGGACGATACCCGGGAGGTGATCCGGGAGTACTGCGCCAAGGACAAGCATGTGAAGGCGGTGTTCAACGCGCGGAACTTCGGCTTTTCCCGGAACGTGTTCGCCACGATGCAGTACGGGACGGGGGACGCGACGTTTCTGCTGTTCAGCGACCTGCAGGACCCGCCGGAGCTGCTGCCAAAGATGGTGGAGCTGTGGGAGAGCGGCAAGAAGGTCATCATCGGCCAGCGGATCAAGGGGAACGAGAACCCCATCATGTACGGGATGCGCAGGCTCTACTATAAGCTCATGGAGATGATGTCGGACTCCAAGCAGATCGAGCACTTCAACGGGTTCGGCCTCTATGACCGGTCGTTCATCGACGTGCTGCGCAAGCTGGACGACCCGGCGCCGTACCTGAAGGGGATCGTGTCGGAGCTGGCCATCGAGCTGAGCATCATCCCCTATGAGCAGGCGGCCAGCGTGCGGGGCCATTCGGGGTCCAACTTCCTGAAAAACTACGACCTGGCCATGCTGGGGATCACATCATACACGAAGCTGCTGATGCGGCTGGCGACCTTCGCGGGAGCATTTTTGGGGGTGTTGAGCGCGCTGTTCGCCGTGTTCATCCTGATCAGCAAGCTGATGAACTGGAGCGCGTTCTCCTACGGCACGGCAACGATCATCATCGGGGTGTTCTTCATCGGGGCGGTGCAGCTGTTTTTCCTGGGGATCCTGGGGGAGTACATACTGAGCATCAACACGCGGAGCATGCACCGGCCGCTGGTGGTCATTGGCGAGAAGATCAACTTTGAAGAGGACGAGCAGTCATGAGCGTGAAGGATACGCTTCTGTCCATCGCCAGGAGCTGGTGCGAGACGGAGGGAAGGGTGCGCAGCACAACGGAGATATTGGACTGGATAAAAGAGCGGAACGAGAACACGTATGTCTCCATCCGGCCCATCTCCCTGGAGCAGTGCGAGCCCTGGTACTACGACGGCGAGAGCGGCCGCATCCAGAACCGGAACCTGAGCTTCTTCCAGATCGCGGGCTTGAAGCAGGAGAAAGCGGATGGCTCCGTGGCCATGCAGCCGGTGATCCTGCAGGAGGAGATCGGGTTCCTGGGGGTGCTTTGCCGGGAGATCGGCGGGGTGATGCACTTTCTGATGCAGGCGAAGATCGAGCCGGGAAACGTGAACTGTGTGCAGATATCGCCCACGATCCAGGCGACGCTCAGCAACTTCACCCGGAAGCACGGGGGCGCCTCGCCGCCGTATCTGGAGTACTTCCTGAACTTCGACCGGTACGAGGTGGTGGTGGACCAGATCCAGTCGGAGCAGTCGGCGCGGTTCTACCGGAAGCGGAACCGGAACATCATGATCCGGGTGGAGGAGGACGTGCCGGTGCTGCCCAGCCACTGCTGGATGACCCTGGG
>CANQSU010000014.1 GCA_947626585.1 uncultured Oscillospiraceae bacterium | reverse complement strand
GAAGTACCGGACCCTGGTTTCCGCATTGTTCCGGACCGCATAAACCCAGAAGCCGCCCCGGACTACATCGATCCGGATGAGCTCTTTCCGAAGGAAGTACCGGACCCTGGTTTCCGCATTGTTCCGGACCGCATAAACCCAGAAGCCGCCCCGGACTACATCGATCCGGATGAGCTCTTCCCGAAAGAGGAACCGGACCTGATCCCGGACGACATGGATCCGTACATCCTGCCGGACCGCATCGAACCCAAACCCGTGCGCATGCCGGGCCTTTCCGACCCCGATAGGGAACGTTACTATGCGGTAGACCATGACGAACTTGGCGACGGCAACGCATCACTCATCGACTCCATTGCCTCCGCCGACAAAATGCTGTCCGAGGACCACTCCATGGCCGAAGCCGCCGTGGATAAGAATTTCGAGGCCAACGGGATCACCGAAGAGCAGCGTGAGGACCTGGAAAACACCGACATCGGTCCCGAGATCTGATCCAAAACCCACCAACAAAGCCGCCGGCACAAAACCGGCGGCTTTCTTCGTAAAAAAAACCAAAGCTGTATATCTTGACATCTCCGGCCCGGCGCGTATATAATATATGCAAGCCCGAAAACAGGCCAAATCAGATCCTGAAAGGAGATACAAGAACATGGCAATCGTAAACAACGTCAGCTTTTCCGATGGCGGCGGTGGCAGCAAAGGCCTCACCGACGTTCAAACTGGCCAGCCTACTGCGGTGCGCCGCATTGACGTGGACGACGGTCCCCAGATCGACCGCGAAGACCAGGAGATCAGCGACATCAAGTCCATCGCATCCGGAGGCAACACCGGATACCGTCCGATCAGCGCCGCAGGCCCGTTCCAGCAGAGCGGTCCGGAGCGCATCGGTGGCCAGCCCAGCGGACCCATCCAGCAGGTCGGCCCCACACGCATCGGTGTTCAGCCGGTTGGGCCCACCCAGCGGATCGGCCCGGCGCCCATCGTCGTCCAGCCCGGAGTAGACGACCCGAGCCTGGAACCGATTCCCATTGAGCCCATTTGGGCCGAACCCGACGAACCGGATTTCCAGGACAAGATCAAGGATATCTTCAACGACAAGTCCAAGGACGTCGGCGACAAGATCAAGGACATCTTCAAAGAGACCATCAGCGAGACCAGGGAGAACATCCACGACTTTGCCGACAGTATCGGCGACAAGTTTGACGACTTCAAGGACAGGCTGGGCATCGACAAGGACGAGCCTGCAAAAGAAGCGTCGAAAGAGGTCGAAGGCGGAAGCATCTTCCAGGTGGCCGGCAAGGCCATACAGGGTGCAGCCCGTTCTGCCGCAGATGCCTTCAAAGGCAACGACGGCATCAGCGGCGCTGCCGTAGCCGGGGCCGCAGCAGGAGCTGCGGCTGGCAGCACCGCGGTCGATCACGATGGTATCGCCGAAGCCGTCGCCGCCGGCGCGAGTGCCCAACAGATCCAGGATATGATCAACAGCGGCGACGTCGCCACGGCGCGAGCCGTGCAGCACGGAGTTGGCAGCGTACAAAATGCCGTTGAACGCGACATCGAACGCAATGATGTCGGCTCCGGACCGGAGCTCGACGATGTCGGCGGCAGCCTGCTCGAAGCCGTAGGCGCTCCGGACATTGCCCCGGATCCGGAACCCGTATCCACCGATGCACCGGCAGAACCCGACCACGCGGATCTCGACGCCGGACATGGCGGCGCTGACGAAGCCCACTTCGAAGAAGCCGACTTCGACTTCGGCATGTGATCCATAACAAAAAAAAAACGCAGACCAGGAACCCCCGGCCCGATCCCCGGACCGGGGGCTTTCCATGTCACTGCAATAGGAGGAAACGTTTATGCCCGAGACAAAATTTGAGGAGCAGGCCAAAACTCTGGCGGAAGCCCGCCGCCTGCTCAAAACGTATCACAAGTGCATGGTGATCCGGCCCACCGGCTTCGGCAAGACCTGGCTGCTCACCGAACTCATCAAGGACTACAAAAAGGTCCTGTACCTCTACCCGTCTGCCGTCGTCCGCGACACCGTCGTGGACCGGTACTACGACCTTCCCGACCCCAATGAGGACGAACCTCTGGACCCCGAGACCGTCGACACCTACCGGCAGATCAGCTTCATCCCCAACTGTACGCTGATGACCTACGCCAAACTGGTCCGGCTGTCCAAGTCCGACTTCGAGGCCATGGACTTCGACCTGGTCATCTGCGACGAGGCGCACCGTCTCGGCGGCGCACGCACCAAGGCCGCCATGGAATTCCTGTTCGCGACCCTGCCAGTCACCTGCGACTTCATCGGTGCAACGGCCACCCCGACCCGCATGGATAACTTCGACCCCTGCAGCCACTTCTACGCCGACCACATGTGCTACGCCTACACGCTCCACGATGCCATCGGCGCCGGCATGATCGCCAAACCGCATTATTGTTATGCGACCTACGATTTCCGCAGGGACCTGGAAAACGCGGCAAAAGAATCCGGCCAGGACCTGAAGGACCCCAGCGTATCGGACATCATCAACGCCAAGGTCATCGAGCTGGCCAAGATCTACGCCATGCCCAAGGTGATCCGGGAAGTGTGCGACAAATACGCCAAGGACACGGACTATATGAAGTTCATCGTGTTTTTCGCCAACAAGCTGCACATGAAGCAGAAGATCGGCGAGGTCGAAGACTGGTTCCGGGAGGCCTATCCGGACCACGCGATCAAGACCCTGCGCATCTCCAGCTCCACCGACGGCGAGTCGAAAAACACGGACAAACTGCCCATGCTCACCCGCCGGCCCAAGACCATCGATTTGATCGCCTGCATCGACATGCTCAACCTGGGCTACCATGTGGCGGACCAGACCGGCATCATGATGTACCGCGGCACCCAGTCCAACACGATCTTCACCCAGCAGCTGGGCCGTGCCCTCTCCGCCGGCGCGGACGGTTCCGCCATCGTCTTCGACATCGTGGACAACCTGCACCGCAAGGCCGCCTACGAGCTCTATGTGAAGACCCCGGCGACCCGCCAGCACCGCGTCCATGCCAAGAACGACGATTACGTTTTAGATAAAACAACCGGCCGCATCCTGTACAACGACCCCGCGGGTGACCAGATCCCGACCCAGTACCACGTCGACCCGGACACCGGCAAAATCGTGGACAAGAACGGCAACCCGTCGACCTTCGGCCTCAACGACGACGGGCAGGTCGTCAATCATTCAAATGCGGCGTCCCCAGAAAAGGACATCAACCGCGTGACGGCGGACTGCCTGGAAGCCACAGGCCACGAGGCGACGTACCGAGAAATCCTGGCAAAGGCCATGGCGGAACCCATGTCGCACCGCTGCAAATATGCCCTGCAACTGCACTTCCGCTCCTGGTGCCTGAACCACAACATCCCCTACCCCATCTCAGACAAAGAACTCAGCGAGATCTACGGCCTGGACATTGCCGACTTCTACGACGAGTTCCGCCGGATCATCGCCGAAAAGAAGATCGACTACCCGCTCCAGGACGCCGAATCTTTGATGCGTGTCGGCAACGACGGCTCCACGGACGCGCCCCTGGCCATCTGCTGCGAGGCCACCGGAGTCTCGGTCCAGACGGTGTTGGACATGCTGTTCCAGTGAAAAAGCATTGACGTACGGACCATAATATCGTATAATAGAACACGTATCTGACGAGGTAAATTCATGGATGGATGGGTTATATCAGATTTGAAAAAGACAGCCATTGGCACATCCGTTGAAATCAAGAAAGACGGCGTGCCGTGGTGGATCAAAATCAGGTCTTACGGTGATTATGACAGTGCGTTCAAAAACAGAAATTTCTCAGCGGATGACATGATTTTCATCACAAAAGAAAAATGGCCTGTACTGTCATCCCCGGACATGTACCTCAAGGGCAAACACCTGCACACCGTCATCCACCTGTCACGAATCGGTTCCATTGAAGTCGAAGACATCGACAAACACGTCTCAGAATTGCAGGACATCAAGTCCTGCGCGGAAACCGTAGAATCCGCCTTGAAAGACCTGTTCCCAGGACTCATCGAAAATTGAACCAAACACACGGAAAAGCCCGATAACAACGCCGTTACCGGGCTTTCTCAAAGAAAGGGGCCGACACACGTATGTCCAAAAAGAAAAAGAAACGAACGCAAAAACCGGCCCCAAAGGCCATGCCAATCACACCACGCAGCGTGGCGTCCTCGGAATTTGCCGCAAGGCTTCCCGTGGACAATCCCGGCGCCGGGGCGATCCTGGACAAACGCATGGCCGAACTCATGCGCCAATCCGACAGCAGCAGGCGCCTGGCCCGCCACCGGGAACTGGTCCACGACTACAACCTGGCCCTCATCGACAAGGGCCTGGCCTGCTCACGTGCCCAGATAAAAAACATGGACATGATAGACATGACCGCCATCGCGAAACAGCCCTGCGACCCGTCCGCCATCCCGGACTCCGACGCCTTTGACGCCCCGGAATACGTGGACTACGTCAACCACATCGACGACATGTTCCTGCGTGCCATCCCATGCATCTCAGCCGGCGTCCTCCGTATCAACACAACGCGGTATATCCGGTTCGAGATGAAATTCATCGACGTCACGGGAAAAAACTTCTCCGTATGGGTCCAGGACTACACGAACTTCAGCGGCCTGTGGTCCCCCGGCGTCTCCGGCACCGTCACGGCCTCGTTCCAGGCCGACAATCGCAGCGTCAGCCTGTCCGTACCCGGGGACGACGCCATGACCTTCGGCCGCATGTACCGCCTGCTGGACTACAAAACAGACCTGCACTGGACGGACTACGACATCGAGATCTGGAAATCGTTCCAGCTGAAATACACGGACGACTGTGAAAAGGCCATCGCAAGCAGGAACACAAACGGGATCCAGGAGCTGGCCCGCGTGTTCCTGCGCTACATGGCATTATTGAACTATTATCTGGAGCGGAACAAGCCAAAAGCCATCCGCCAGCCGGTGAAAAAGAAACCGACGCACGTCCAGATGGAACAAAAGGACCAGCCGGAAACCCAGACAGCACAGCCTCCGAAACGCCTGGTGCGCCAGGTCGGAATGGCCATCGTCACGACGGTCAAGCCGCCAAAAGCCCCGACAGAGGACTCCGTCCGGCACTACAAGACGCCGGTCTGGAAGGCCCGGGGCGGCGTCCGCCGCCTCAAATCCGGCAAGCTCGTCCCGTTCAAAGAGTCGATCCGGCACCGCAAGGCGCTTCTGAACCAAAATTCAGAAATACCCCAGTCCGTGATCCGCGTCATCAATAACACCCCGAAGGAGAAAGAAAACGATGGATGAAAAAGTATTCCACGGCTTCAACCTGGTCCAGGACAACAACACAGTGACAATGGCCGAACTGCTGCTGATGGACGGCACGCTCAAGCTCGTCACGAATTTTGACAAGGAATCACGTGAACCCGTCCATACGGCGTCGCTGTATTCCAAAGGGAAATATAATTACGGGATCAGCATAAGCATCCGCCCCAAGGACGCCGAGATGCCCATTGACACGCCGTACGACCTGCAGCGCTTCACGGCCAGGTGGCTTCAGTGGTACGCCGGCGAGAACGAACAGCACGACCGCGAGCACGCCGGATACTGGAACCTGGTCCTGAACCATGTCACGAAAGTCCTGGTGGACGCCGCCAACACAAAGAAAGAAGGCTGACCATGCCGAAGAACAAGACGCGCCTCGAAGGCGCCGAATTCTGGCAGCGGACCCTGGCCTACAACGTGGCCAGGAAATCCAACCGCAAGCTGCCCAATGGATTGAACCTGCAGCGGCTCACGGATGCCGAGGCCGAACGCCTGGCAAACAACGTATGGGCGGCCGTCAAAAAGCTCCCGGAGCCGCTCCGCCAGGCTGTCCTGCTCCGGTATGCCGAGCAGATGACCTACAAGACCATGGCGGAAAAGCTCGCCCTGACGCCGTCCCAGGCGTCTGAACTGGACAGCTGCGCACTATACGTGCTGTCCCGGAACCCGCTGTACGGGCTCATATTCGGCACGGCCCTGCCGTCCGACCCGGCCTGCGACGCGATCAAAAACCTCGCCCCGCTCCGGGCCGTCGTCACCTGGCGCCGCATCGCCGACATCGCCGAGGCCGGCTATTACACCTGCCGCGACGTGTTCAACGCCCAGAGGCTCACGGACGTCCAGAACATCGGCCCAGAAACGGCCGGGAAGCTCAAGGCCGTCGCGTTAAATCACATCCAGGAGGACCAAGATGAGACAAGTGACCATGTACCTGTGCAACCGTGACCCCGCCCACTGCACGTTCCAATCGACAGACCGGGACGCCGTGATCCAGCACGAATGCGGGCAGCACCTGCACATTTCCGTATACGCATACGAACAATGGAAAACGCTCACCCGAAAAGCCGAGAGCGCCGGGCATGCCGTCGGCGTCTGCAAAAACCCGGAAACGGACGCCGCCTTCGACAAGGCCTGCCAGGAACTCGCGGACTTCGAGACGGCGCACGGCTTAAATGGGCTGCGGCCTTGACCGCGGCCCTTTTCTTAAATAGGAGACAAAACTATGCCGAACATGACATTCCGCATCGAAGGCCAGTTCATCACGAACATGGCCCGCGAGCACCTGTACCAGTCCAAGGACCTGAAAAAAGCCATGGACCTGCTCATGTCCTGCACCACCACGGATGAAATCTCCGAGGGGGAGCACATCAAGCTCTGTGTGGACATCCTGGAGGGCCGGAAAGAGATCCGCGGCGTCTACCCGGACGAGAACTACAGCGTTTACGACACCGAGCCGACGGAGAAGACGCCCGGCATCCTGGCCGTATTCGACGGGCTCAGGACGGAAAACGAAAAGCTGAAACGCCAGGTCTACGCCTATGAACAGAAGATCGGCTTCATCGGCGAAGACCTGAAGGACTACCAGATCGCCGACCTGAACCAGCACTGGCACGAGGACGTCTACGACCCGTCAGACCCCGTGGACGAACTCAACCAGCCCTGGCTCTTCCCGGACCATTACAGCACCAAGCTGCCGCCCGGCGACGAGCCGGCCCTTTGGTCCGCGTTGCGATCCGTGGACATGATGGACGGCCGCGTCAGTGACGACGACGTCGCCGCCCGTGTGGCAGCCAAAAATAAAGCAGTCCTGGACCGCGTGAACGCCCCCGCCTCGGCGCTGCTGGACGACTACATCACGGCACAGCGGGTCAACAAAGGCGACGACTACGGCTGGCTGTCCCCGACCGGCGAGTTCCATCCGGTGGAATGGGGCGAACACCAGGGCTGGGCCGGCGACTACATGCTGGCGCACCCGGAACAATTCAACCTCCCTGACGACAAGTGGGAAAGCCACTCCGCCGTCATGGACATGCGCGTGGACATGACCGCCGGCGACGAGTTGGCCAAGAAAGGCTGGATCCTGCTCCACTCAACGCACCATGGCATTGCCGAAGTCACCCGGGACGAATCCCGCCGCATCACGAAAGCCCAGCGGGAATTCCTGTATGACTACTACGCCGACCGCGGGTTGGACAAGATCGCGGCCGAGTACCTGTCCGACTGATATGGGAAAAATATTTTATCTCATGGGGAAAAGCGCGTCCGGAAAGGACACGGTCTACAAATCCCTGCTGAACGACGCCGCCCTGGGCCTGCAGCCACTCGTGATGTACACGACCCGCCCGATCCGGAGCGGCGAGACAAACGGCGCCGAATATTTCTTCACCGATGAGGCCGGGCTGGCAAAAATAAAATCAGAGGGCCGGCTCATCGAGCTTCGGACGTACCACACGGCCCAGGGTGTCTGGCACTACTTCACGGCACATTACGACGGACTGGACCTGAAATCCAAGAACTACCTCGGGATCGGAACGCTGGAATCATTTCGATCAATGAGCGCTTACTACGGTCCCGCCTGCGTCGTACCGCTCTATCTCGAAGTGGACGACCGGGAACGCCTGCAACGGGCGCTGGACCGGGAGAACGGCCAGGAACACCCGAAGTACCGGGAGATGTGCCGGCGCTTCCTGGCGGACTGTGACGATTTCTCAGAACAAAACATCCGCGAAGCGGGCATCCGTGTCCGGTTCCAGAACAACGACCTGCCCCGCTGCCTTTGCAACCTGAAACAGTACATCCGGAAAAACATCTGAACAGGAGGACACGCACATGCGGGAACCCATGGAACTCAAAAACGTTTCGATCATGGCCCAGGGCCGCCACCTGGGGCTCTACGCCATGGACTACGAGCTGCCGGACGGCAGCCACAAGATTTACGAGACGGCGGCCCGCATCGGCAAAGCCTGGGCCGACAAGCCAGACGGCGTCAGCGCCTGCGTCATCGACCCGGCCCCGGGCCGTCCCCGCCTCCTGGCCTTAAAGGAATTCCGTCCCGCCGTGAACCGGTGGGTGTGGCGGCTCCCCGAGGGGATCATCGAACCGGGCGAAACGCCGCGCCAGACGATGGAACGGGAACTCCTGGAGGAAACGGGCGTGAAGATATCCGCCGTTGACCGGGAGCTCCCGGCGGCCTACGCGAACGACGCCGTCGGCTCGACCAGGATCACCCAAATCTTCGCCTACGCCGACGCGACGAAGTACAAAAACCCGAAGCCTGTGCAGGATAACCCGTTGGAGCCCATCGAGGCCCGTTGGCTCAGCCGGTCCGAGGCGAACCAGTTGCTCAACTGGGAATCAGATATCAATGCCAGGCTCCAGCTGGCGATCATGTACTTCCTGGAAATCACACTGTAACAGAAAGGACGTAACACAATGGACAGGGAAAAACTGATAAGCCTGAAGGCAATCCTTGATGGACTGACGGACGGCCCGGAACCCAGCGAAAAAGACCTGAATTACGACGAGGACGCGATAACCATGTACCATGACCTGTACCGCCTCCGCGAATCCATGGAGCGCATGGGTTTCTGAATGTTTTGAGAAAGGAGACCGCCATGTACGCATTCAACCTGACGATCCACGACTCGACCGGACAGGCCGAAGCCATCGTCCTGAACTTCAGGACGGAACACACGAGCCCGGCGACAGCCGAGGCCGCGGTCCGCGCGGCCGTAAAGAACTACCTTTTATCCGAGGACGGAAAGAAGGACATCGAGAACAACAACGGCAGCTTCAACTGGGGCGACGTCGCCATCTCCGTACCCGAGCCTTATTACATCCGGGAAGGGCTGTATCCCGTAAAGGCGAACCGGTCCATGGACATGGAGGTGGAACACGACGAAGACCTCGCCGCTGAATTAGGCTTATAAGGACAGGAGGACAGGGCATGGCAAAGAAGAAACGGCCGCGCGTGCGGCAGGAAAAACGGGCCCGCGACCCGGCAGCGCAATTCCTAGAGGATAACACCCAGAGAGAAATCCCGTCTGAAAACCCAGTAAAGTCCATGCTAGTGTACAAGTCCGGCATGCGCGGCTTCCCGCAGGTCACGGTCCAGCGCAACCTGATCGGAGGCCCGAACCACAAGCCGACACAGACCCCGAACGCCCTGCTGCTCCGGCCTGGAACAAACCCGGCGCCAGTCAACATCGGGCAAGTTGCCGAAGCGTACATGCGGGACAACAGCCTGCAAGGCCAATTCACGGCTGTCCGCTTCCCAGGACAACACGGCAACCCGGACGACTACATACCCGTCACCGTGCGGCGGGACGAGCTGGCTCGGGACTACAACAGGGCCCTGCTGGAATCCGGATACGGGTACACCCGCTGGCAGCTGGAACACGATTTTGACGTGCTGGACATGCGCGGCGCCTATAAAGACAAGGGAGACGGCCATTCCGTCCCGACGGAGTCCGCCTACGACCAGGCCGACACGGACTACGAAAACCTCGTCGGCCCCTTCGCCGCGGCGATCCCCTGCTTCAACGAGGGTGTCGTCCGGGCCAACGACAACCGCTATATTTACTTTCGCGTGACGGGCGTGAGCACGGAGCGGCAGCTTGTCACGGTGTGGCTGCACGACCATATGGAGTGGGACGGCTGGACTCCGGGCATGTGTGGCGAGGTCGGGTTCATCTTCTCCGGCGGGAACCGCTTCGCCCTGGACACCAACGATGAAGACAAAATGCTACCGTCCCAGATCTACAAAAAGCTGGACACGGCAAAATTCAACGGCTGGACCGACACAGACCGAGAAATCTGGCAGAACGAAGCCATCGACGTCGCGGAACGGGCAGAACGGCATATGGAACAGAACGGCTGCACGCCGCTCTCAACCCTCGGCATGCAGTTCTTCTGGCTCATTTCCCTGGCAAACGCCCTGATCCACGCAAACCGCAAAAAGGCCAAGCCCGCGGCGAAAAAACCGGAAACGGTACCCCGCACCGACGAGGAAAAATCAGCCAACACTCCGGTACAGTACCCCGAACGCACCGTCCGCGCCGTAGGCCCGATCACAGTAAAATCCGAGAACTTACCACAGGCCATGACCAAGCGTCGCGCCGCCCTGTACCGCACGCCAAAATGGACCCAGGCCGGGCACTGGCGCTATTACAAAAAGACCGGCAAGCGCGTCTGGATCGGACCGCAGGTCAAGACCCGCCAGGCCCTGAAGGACGTCGCGGCGGCCCCGGCGCACCGCACGGTCGAAATCAAAGGAGAGGAAACATGATCACAGACCCCGAAAACAAACGCAAAGCCGAGATCCTGGACGGGTTCGTAAAAAACTGGACCGTCATGGCCGACAGCATCGGCCGCCACCAGTATGTCTACGGGCCGCTGGAAGAATACGGCCCGGACGACTTCAAAGGCCTGATGGAAGTCCAGCGTGCGGACTGGACCGGGATGGACTACCTGGAAATCCTGGCCAACATCACCGAGGACCGGAACCACCACTGGCTCTGCTGCCTGTTCGAGAAGGGCATCCCGGAAGCCATGGAAAACGCCGGCATGGGCCCGGCCCAGAAAAAAGCCTTCGCGGCCACGCTCGCCGGCTTTATCGCCGAACATATCTACAAGTGACGGAAAGAAGGACATAGGATGCCTGACGACATTGAATTCAAATGGGAGCCCCTGGACATACCGGTGGACCGGATCTTCCCGTTCCAGACGCCGCCGGAGGACGTCCCTGACGGCACCGTCGGGGAGCGCCTTTCCAAGGCCCAAAGCCTGGACGAGGCCATCGCCGCGATATTCGGCAACCACATGCGTTTTCCCGGTGTCATGCACGGGTTTGTGTACCACCACGAACCTGAAGAAGGCCCCGTCGACGGCTTCCAGGCAACGCTCCTGCCCTATCCCGGCGGGGACAACATGTGGATGGTCGTGATCTTCCTGGTAATGGGCGGCACGAAAGTGGACTTCAACTGCCCTCCGTTTGAGGCCGACACGGTCGAAGACGCGAAGACCATCGGCGGCCAAAGGGTCCTTGGCTGGTTCATCGCAGCCCTTGGCAACCTGCGCGAAGCCCTCGACGGCTTTACGGACAACCATTTCGAAGGGGGTGACTGATATGCCTGGCAGGGCATACGCGTACCATGAAAACAACTACCTGGAGATCTTCCTGGAATCCGAACTAAAACGGCACTTCGACAGCTCCGAGGGGCTCCGGGACCAGAAGCTCCAGGGGACGGACTTCGACGGCTGGATCCATGACCTGGTCCGCGCCGGCCTGCTCATTCCGGAACAGAAAATGTCCCAGGAGGAACGCGTCGCCGCGTCAAAATACCTGCTCCAGGAGGCCGTGTCAGACGTCGAGAACCACCCGTTCCGGACAGCCGATAAAATCGACCAGGAACTCGCCCGCAGCTATTACGGTGCCCTGGACAGACTCTCCGTGGCCTGGACGGACGCCATGAAAATCGCCAAGAAAGAAAAGCCATGGCTCGACCAGACAACGGAATGGGTGCACGACTGGAACGGATATCTATACCGGCTCTGGAGCACACGGCTGCTCCACATCCCGATGAAGCACCTGATCGAGCACGTCCTGCACATGGCCAAAAACTACATCGCCACCAGCGAAGTTCCGGCCTACTGGTCGACGGCCTACGTCACGGACGAAAACGGTGTCCGGTCCTGCGTGGTGGACAAGTTCGTCCTGCTCACGAAAGAGAACACCGGGCTCGACATCCCCGTCCTGCCCAGGTATTATCCAATGGTCAGGTCCAGCACGGATGAAAACAGGATCCGTGAGTACGTCAAAGCGCACTTCAAAAACGCCAATGTGGACCGGGTCATGGAAAAATGGCGGGAAAACGACCTGCCCATCTTAAAATGGATCAACGCAAAAATCGACGCCGCCGGCCCGGAACTCGACCTCTGGCGCTCCGTGTACGCGACGGAACAAGCCATGCGGAAGGAGGGCTCGCTGTGAAATTCCTGTCAAAAATCTGGCGCCACGTGAAAAACCTTCCGGCCATGTTCAAAAAGTACCGGCTCATGGAAGAACGCGGCTTCTACCGGTCCATGTCCGGCTGCTGGTGTGAAAGCCACGGCCGCCCATGGCTGTCCGGGTCCGATTATTCCCTGTTGTCCTACAAAGAACTGTCCAATTTCCTGGACAAAGGCCTATGGCCGGAGGAACTCGCATGAAGACGATAAAACAGATACCAGAAAGCATCCGGGACAAGCTGGAGTGCATCGAGATCATACGCGAACATTCCGGCTGCGCCTACTGCCGTTACAACGCCAAGAACTATCCAAAGACGCTCCCGAAAGAATGCACGGAGTGCATGGTCTTAAACGCCCGGAACGCCAAACCGTACTGGCTCATGCCGGTCTGGAAGGAAGGCGTTGTCCCTACAACAGAGGAAAACAAGGCTATCTGCGGCTACACGGACTACCTGGTGCAAAATTTTGAACCCGCCGGCCTGCCACCGATCTGCGTCGGCGACCGGTCCGGATTTTAGGAGGAAATGCCATGGGGTTCTTTACCTGGACGCTGGCCGACAGGCCGGCCCAATATGATAAGTCCGGCACGGACTTCCTGCAAAAATGCAAGCTGCCCTACGGCGGCCGCGGATATCTGGTCGCGCCGGACGGGACCGTGTACGAAGAAAAAGATTATGAAGGATACGGCATTTTTGACGGCCGCGACGCCTACGACCTTGTAGTCGACTGGAACAGGGGCCGCATCCAGGCCGCCCTGTACAACAAGACCAGGCACAAAAAAGTTGAACAGGTGTTCTTCGATCTCGCCAAGGCCATCGACGAGGGCCGTGATCAGGACTGCCCCGGCATCGCCGCACACTACGCCGACAAAGGCCTCTGCGGCACGTACATGAAAACAGACTGGAAACGCTGCCTCGGCATCGAGATCGCCTGCGACGAGATGTCCAATGCCATGCTCCCATTCCCGATCAAGATCACAGGCGCAAGGCCGAAACGGCCGTACAAGGACCTTCCGGCAAGCGTCGCCTGCCAATAAACCACACGAAAGGAGTGACAACGATGCCAAACAATGTTTTATTCAAGGCCACGGTGCGGTTCACCCAGACCGTCATGCCCGGCACGAATTACCAGCAGGGATCCATCGAGACCGAATCCGGGTTCGTCACGGCCCCCGACGCCGCCGCGGCTGAGCAGATCGTCCGTAAACATTACGAACAGATGAACTCCGCCAACCACGTCGTCGACGTGACCGCCTGCGAAGTCACGCCGGCGGACAAGTCGTCCACCGGTTTCTTTGTCCGGTTCAACCTGTCTGCGGTCGGTGAAAGGGAACTCGTCCTCGCCATGACCTGCAAAGCCTATTACACGGCCAGCTGCAAGGTCCCCGCGAACCTGTCCCTGGATGATGCCATCGAATACGCCAAGGCACATTATGACCTGGCCGAGCTTACGGCCGACCCGGACTCCATCGAGCTGCTCTCCGGCGAGGAAGTCGTACACGCGGCCGAATGCCGCTTCGCCGATGAAACGGAGGTGGGCTGACCATGGCAGACCCCGTCTCCAGGTTCCGCACGAATTACTTCTCCGTGGCGGACGAAGCAAAATTCAAGGCCCTCATGGACGTCGCCGGGTTCAACCTGCAGAACGGCAAGCTCTGGCAGAACGACGAAGGGAAATACGCCTTCGGGTCCCAGGACGGAGACCTGCCGGACAGCATCGCCGAAGAGATCCTGCTCGCCAAAGCACACCCGGACAAAACCATACCGGTCCGAGCCCAGGCCAACCATAACGAGTACGGCCGCATGGTCCGGGCCTGGTGCGACGAAAACGGCATTGACGTTTCAGAATACGAGGACGCCGACACGTGGGAGCGCGAGGACGCGTTTGTCGACCTGCTCCAGCCCCTAATCCCGAAGGATGACTGTATTGTCGTCATGGAAATCGGCTACGAAAAGCTCAGGTCCCTGTGGGCACACGCACTGATCCTCACGAAAACCGAAGGCAAGCTCCTGACACTCGAAGACCATATCTATGATGAACTGGAAGAAATCATGGGTGAGAAATTCAAGACGCAACTGTCATGTTAAAACTATGATCGACAAATGTGAAACCTGCATCGAACCGACCAAAAGAAAACACCGCCGGCCCGACGGCCGCTCCGACTATGAGTGCGACGCCGTCGCGTGCCCGGCCTGCCGGGAACGGCACAAAGGCTACAGGATCCCGGACAGCATCATGCAAAAGGAGGGAGACCAATGCGATCAAGGCACATCTGCCCCGTCTGCGGACGGACCGAATTCCTGACGGTGGCCCACGTCGCGCAGACCTGGCGCGTCAATTGGGACGGGGAATTCATCGAAGAGATCAGCACGGATGAGACGACGGCCCCGCCTGACGACGGGAACATCTGGACCTGCGCCGTCTGCGGCGCCGAAGCCGTCCGCATGGACGAGCTACCGGAAGGCCACGTCTTCCCGAAGGACGTGCCGCACTCCGACGACGACCTTTTGACAACGGCAGGCGACCGGATCGACAACGCCGTCTGGTACGCCGTCCTGGTGACGTCCATTTCGGCCAATAAAACCCTGCTGCAAAAAGCCATAGCACTCGACAACGAACCGGCATGCTTCACGGCGGCAAAAGCCGTCATCCGGGACCCCAAAAACACGACGAACCAGGCGGTCCTCGGCGCCATGTCTGAAATCGCCCTGGACCGGAACGCAGTCACATCCGGACCATACGCGAAGATCAAATCCGTCATGGACAAAACCATCAGCTATATCACCAGTGACGCCGTCCAAAAATATTTCCAGACCGGCATCCCGGACTGGAACATGGAAATAATTGGAACCCTGACGGACCTGATCGAAAAGGAACTGATGGACGCCGGCATCGACACCTGCCACCCGTGGAACGACTGCGACGAGCACATCTGCTATGCCGGCCCGGACCGCTGCAGGCACTGCCGCCACGACCTATAAACAACGGAGAAAAACCATGATCCTCAAACTTACCGTACACGACAACGACTTTTCCGGGCTCCTGGTGCAGTTCGGCAACTACATCAGCACCGGGCAGCACGACCCCGGCCCTGAACCGGAAAAAGACACAAACGAACACCACGCCTGGCTCGACCAATGGTGCAGGGACGAACGGACCTACATCAGGGACCTGAAGCTGACCCATAAGGAGTCGACCCAGGAACAGCGGGACGCGGTCTGCGACGTCGTCAGACGCACGTTTGACAGCTACATCCGCCGTCCCGTACACCGCTTAGACCAAAAGACCATCGACTACCTCCTCCGGAATTTATCCGTCTCTGTCACGGCCCATATGACAGAAACCTGGCACAACGGAGAGGTCGTCTACGTCTTCCCCACCAGCCCGACGGAAAAGCCGGTGCTGGTCTACTAAGTCAGGAGGAATGCCCTAATGAAGGCAACGTTTTCACTGGAAGACACGAAGATCCGGGAAAAGATCCGGGACCTCGTCCAGAAATCCAAGCTGTCCAGGTCCCGGGCCGCCGCCCTGGAATCCGACCCGTTATACCTGCAATTCGCCGCCGAAAACGTCTGCGCCCTGTCCGACACCACCCCGGAGTTCACCCCCGGCTGGGACAGGCCGCTGACGTCCCTGGACGGCCTGTATATCAAAGCGATTGACATGCTGTTCGACGGCCTCCCCGTCATCCGCAAGACCGAGGCGGAGATCATCACGAAGAACCAGAACCTGAAATTCGTCCCGAACCCGGACCCGGTGCCGCAGGCCATGTTTGCCTCGTTCTGCGACGTCCGGGCCTCCGTCCTGCGGTCGGACGTCCTGGACCTGTGCCGGGACCTGGTGGACCCGTCCCGGAAACCGGCCCTGGTCGGCTTCATGCCCGAAGACATCGACGCCGTCCTGCACGCCGTCGTGGACGCGTTATGGTCCAGGGGCTACCATTCCTGCGTCCCGGGCGGCGTCACAATTCATGATGATGACGAGCCCGTGCCCTGCTGGCAGACGCCAAAAGAGGGCGTGACCCGCGTGGACTGCTATTACGAGCAGTGCCCCGTCATTGCCTCGTTCCTGTCCCAGAACCAAAACCCTGAACCCTACCTGAAAAACACGGAGGAGGATCTGTAATGTCCATCAACCACTCAAGAGACAACTGCGTCACCCGCGCCAAGGACGCCCTGGACCAATTGGAGGAACACATCAACATCAAGTGCCCTGATATTACGGAATGGGCGGTCGTGGACCTTCATGCCGAAGAGAATAAAATCAGCTTCGTGGTCCAGTCCGCGTCCGGGTACGACACCTTCACCATTTCCGATAAGACCCCGTTCCCCAAGGTCGTCCGGAAAAGAAAGTGAGGCACGGCATGCCTGAAAAGAAACACAGCCAGATCCGCGTCCTGCGCGACGGCCGCGACGTCATTGCCCCGGTGGACTTATCCGGCGGCTACGGCGTCCTGCCGTCCATCCTGGACAACGCGGAACCTGGGAAAGACCTGATCCTGCCCTGCGGTATTTATAAAGTCCGCAGCGTCGGCTATGCCAACGCCGGCGGCCAGGTCACCAAGACGGTCAACGTGGACCTCGTCATGCGCTCCGGTGTCGTCCCGGAATATGGGCACACCGCTGACCATGAGAAGATCCTGGACGCCGTCCTGGGCCTGATCGACGAAGAATCCGCGGACATCGACGCGATGGAATTCGACCCAGACAGGGACGTCAACGAGTTCACCCTGGAACGCAAGCGGGACCAGTGGAAGACCGAGCTCCGCTCCCTGCGACTCCGCGCCATCGAGTCCTTCGGCGGCAAGACACAGCCATTCGTCGTCTGCTACCGCCCCGACGCCGTACACGGCGCCTGCCTTGAAAAAACCGACCCGCATCTCGGCCTGGACAGCGCCGACATCCAGGAGGCGCCGCAGGCCGAAGTCTTCGCCGGCATCTACCATGCCGGCTCAAAAACCGAGGCGGAACGCCTGGCTGCAAAAGCCGAACACTGCGACCCGGCCTGTCTCATTGCCCGTCCCTGCCTTGGGCGCCGCCGGAAAACACCGTTTTCCGAGAGTTGAGGTGACACGATATGCCAAAATACCAAAACCCGATCCCGGACATTGACGACGAGGAGCAGAGCCGCACGGTGACGATTCCGTTCACCTTCCCCGTCCCGGTCACGAAGGCCGAGGCCGCCGAGAACCTGAACGAGTGGTTCAAGCACAACCAGCTCACCGCCGGAAACGTCAAGCTCACCGGCCATGTGGGCATGTGCTACAAGAACGTCCAGCCGTCGTTATCCAAAAACGACCGTGACCCCAACGGGTACGGCCCAAAATAAAACAAAATAAGAAAGTGAGGACAGCACCATGCAGATCATCAAACCCAGCGCCGAGTATCTTGACCCGGCGCAGTACCAGGGCCCGCTCCAGTTCATTGAGAAGGTCGGGCGCACCTGTTATAAATCCGAGGACCGCATCACGCCGGAATCCGCCCGGAAGTTCATCACAGACCTCGCCCAGAAGGGCCACGGGGCCATGTTGGAGCACGCCTTCATCTACATGACCGTCACGGGACGGTTCCTTGACATGCTGGACACCATGGACCCGAAGGACACCCGTTACATCCATGTTTCCGGCCATAAGTTCAGCGCCAGCCTCCGCGCCATGTACGACATGCTCGAAAACAGCTCCTGCCCGCACAATCATATTTGGCGCCGCCTGTGTGAAGCCATGCGCGGCCTGTACCCCGAGATCTTCGGCCGCTGCAGCTACGATGGTGCTATGGTTGCCATCGACCAGGACTTCCAGGTCCTGTCCCGCACGGAGTTCATCGACAAATGCAAGTTTGACAACGACTGGGACGCGCTCCGTGAATGCCTGCCGCACACGGTCCTGTTCCATGTGGACCGCGGCGTGACCCATGAGCTGGTCCGTCACCGTCCCGCCAGCTTCGCCCAGGAGTCGACCCGGTACTGCAATTACTCCAAGGGCAAGTTCGGCACGGAGATCACCGTCGTTGAGCCCTTCTGGGTGGAGGACGACCTGTACAAGAAGGCCGCCTTCTATGCCGACTGGAAGGAGGGCTGCCGCCAGGCCGAACGCCTCTACATGTCCATGCTGGCGCACGGTGCCGTCGCCCAGGAAGCCCGCGCCGTCCTGCCCCAGTCAGTGAAGGCCGACATCATCCTCACGGCCGTGGAAGCCGAATGGGAGCACATCATCAACCTAAGGACCTACGGCACCACCGGCGCCCCGCACCCCGACATGCGCCGCGTCATGCTCATGGCCGCCCCGCTGCTCCGCATGCACTCCGACGGCCGTTTGTATGAGAAGGACCTGGCCCTGCCCAGACGCGTCGCGGACGACTCCGGCCGCCGCTACATCTTCGTCACGGACGCGGACGGAGACCTGATGCCGCTCACGATCGACGGCGGACACATCATGGAAGTCGAGGACGACGCCGCCGGCGAGGAGTTCGTCCGGCAGGCCGAAGGCATCGGGCTTATAAAGCCCGGCACGGCCTCCGTCCTGGCCAACCCGGTGCTGGACAAGACCGAGAACCACGCCATGTTCAAGAAGGACGACACCCTCGTCTACAGCCAGGGCCAGTACCGCATCCTGTGACTCACACCCATGCCCGGACGGAGGCTCCGTCCGGGCATACCCAAAATAGGAGGGACATATGCCTGACGTCAAGACCGCACTGGTACTCATCTTCAGCCCGTCGGGCCGCCAGATCCTGCTCCAGGAGGAAGTAAAGACGGACGGGACGACCATGCTCGCGCCGCCGGAAAAGATCATATCGTACGGCGACGGCACCATCACGGCCCGCGGGATCCTGTACGACCTTGTCGGATCTGAAAACCTCGACAAGCTCGGGAAAAAGGGCCCCGGGGAACTCGCGCCGGTCAACTGCGGCCACATTTGCTACAGGTACCTGGACGAAAACGGTGTTTTCAGCAAATGCACCGTCACGATATTTGCCCACGTCGCCAATCCCATCGGCATCACGCAGCCGAGACACCAGATGCCGCTCCACTGGGTGCCGACCTGGGACTACGCCAACGCCGCCCCGGACAATATCATATACGACGTCACCCACGGCGCCAGCGTATTTATAAAAACGGCCGCTGACCTGATCGCCCCGCTCCGGGCCGCGTCGCCGGTCGTCTGGCAGCCTTTCGGCCCCAAGCCCTACGAAGACCTCGCCTCGGACTATTACATGGTCCGGACCGGGAAACGCTACTATCTGCCGAAACGCGCCGTGACGGTCATGAAGAACCATCGGATCTCCCTCGGCACGGCCTACGTCATGACCGATGAAATGTGGGCCCGGATCCCCGGCATCGGCAAAACGACCAGAAACCAGATCCAAAAATTCCTGCGGGACACAATCAGCGTCCTGCACTTCCCGTTGGACGTGGGGACAGGCCCAGACATCGATACGAAAGGAGGCGGCGAAAATGAGCCAGCCGAAACTGAATAATACCAAGATCTTTTATTCCTACAACCAGGACGGCTTCATCACCATGAACGACGCCGTCATCCACGGCCTGATATCCGACGAGGATTTCCGAAAAGTCATGCTGGCCTGCGAAACCAAAAACTTCCAGCCGAGATTCCTCGGCCTTCCGGAGAAGAAAGGCTGGCGGAAAAACCTGCTGACAAAAGGCGTCTGGAAGATGATCGCCCATGAGCCGACCAGCGCCGTCCCAAACACCGACGTGACGGCGGACAGCATCTGTGTCATGGCCGAACGATTAGAAAACCATGCGGCCGTCCCGGACGGCTTCCTGATGGCCTATCACCATGAGGACAGCGTCGCCCTGCCAATCAAAATTTCCAGCAGCGGCGAGGCGCCCTTCGGGTATTACATCCGCCAGGACGAACTGGAAAACGCCCTGCCCACGGAATTTTTGGATCACATCTTCCGCGACGTCCGCCACGCCTTTTTCACCCAGGACGCCGGGGAACACATCGTGAACTGGCTCGACGACTACGGCCTGGAACCGGACGACATCCCCGGCGCCCGCGAGGGCGAGGTATGGGGCGGCGTGCTGGACATGCTGGCCGACAAGTTCGAGCTCGACATGACCCCGGCCATGACCGACAACGACACCTGGGACAACGTCCTGGACAAATACCTGCAGCCGGTCCTGGCGAAAGCCTACCGGAAAGCGCTGATCGAAACCTGTTCCGACATGGACGAGGACCGCGCCGCGAAATTCCGCTCCAAGGTCGGGGAATACCGCAACGCCATGCTCTACAATGAGGACACGGCCCGGACCCTGCGCGCCGCCGCCGGCAAGCCGGAAAAAGACTTCGCCATGGCCATGGACACGATCATCCCGCTCGGGTGGGAGATCCTGCGCGGATTTTATGACACAATGAAAGAAGGTTAAAGACATGCCCCAGTACAGGTACATCAAGAACCCGTCCGTGAAACCCAGCGACCCCGTGGCGGACCACAGGCTCTACACGCACAACAGCCTGGACGACAGGCTGGAGGCGGTCCGTGTCGACGTCTCGGACCTCATCCTGTACAAAAACCCGAACGAAAACTTCTCAAGGACGCTGGACCCCAGGCCCATCTCAGACTGCAAACCAACGCTGGTCGTGCGCATCGACGGCGTGATGAAGCCGCACCCGGAACTCTCGGAACCGGACTGGCCCTACCTCGTCCCGTCATACCACCATATGCGCACCAAGGGGCTCATACCCATGCAACAGACCGGCGTGTGCAGCTACGTGACCGCCAAGAAGGAGGACGACCCGCAATGAAGAACGAAGACCGCCCCAGGAACCTGAAGATCTCGACCCTCAAACATCCGTACTACATGACGCCGACCGACCGGGACAAGCGCATGCCCCGCCCGGGCGCCGACCCGAAGCCGAAAAACGCCAAGCGTCCCCGGCCCCGCTGCCAGGGCAAGCGATAAGGAGGAAGCATCATGATCCTGACACCGAAGGCCCACGCCATGCAGCTGGAATCCATTGGCTGCCTGAACGCCGACCTGGCGTGCGGCATCCTGTTCTCGTCGTCCCACAACTACGACACGGTGGCGCGGCGCACGTCCTGGGGCGCCGGCTGGGAGACGGTCGACCAGTCCGTCGAGCTGGACGCCATGGCCTACACCCATATCCATGCGGAACACATCCCGTCCGCCCAAAGGACGCGCCTGGACTACATCCAGTTCGCCAACGGCGCCATCGACACCTACATGGCAAAGGGCTTCCACCCGAATTTCTATTTCTCCATGGAGATTGCCGACGTGTGCCGTGCCTACGCCATGGCACTGCCGGAACCGGGAGGCGCGGACGATGCAGACGCCTGACCTTGTAAAAGACTTAACGCTCATGCGCATCACGCTGAGCTTCGAGGGAAACGACCAGCACATCGGCCTGTTCCAGGGCCTGCCCGACGCCCTTGGGCAGAGCATCGGAGACCGGCTCATGCGGCCGTTCAACGAGCGCCTGCCGTCGCCGGAACTGGACGTGGATCCCTCGTCCATCACGTTCTGGTTTACGCGGGACGGCATCCGGGAATTCATGCCGGACCTGAACTACGTCCTGGCCCAGTTACATCGCCGGAGCTGGGGCTACATCATCAAGACCATCAGCTTCAGCGGCCAGCCATGCTTCTTAGATGAATTCCAGGCCGCCCTGTCGGACCGCGGCGTCATCACGCCCATCTCCCTGGACTTTGCGGACACGCCGTACCAGTTCACCCAGGTCGCCGCGGCGCGCATGGGCCTGGAAATGCCCCGCCGGAAAACCTGATTTTGGGCTAAAGGCCGGCCCGTCGCTGGCGCGCCGGTCCGGCCTCATGGAAAGGGCGACCGGAAACACCGGGCGCGCACAACATGCCCATATCAAGAATAAAAGGGGATCACGGCACATGACGATCGAAGAAAGGCTATACGCAAAATACGGCGGGACGACGATCCCGGAATTCGCCGCCTGGATGCTGAAGGACGGGACCATGGTCAACGGCTCGAAAGAGGGCTGGCAGCGCGACCTGGACCACCACGAGATCAGCGAGTTCTTCAAGCACTCGAAATTCGAGGACCCAGGCAGTTCCTATATCTACATCAAGAAATTCATGCGCCGTGGGAACATCCGGATCTGCTGCGGGACGACGGACTACTGCTGCGAGCTCTGGGGCCTCCCGACCCGGGACCAGTTAAAATCCCTGAAGAAAATGTTCGCCGCGGCACGCCGCCTCGGGTGCAGGACTTACGTGGACTGGCACACGAAACGGAACAACCGCCATTCCGGGACCTGGCCTGACTATTTAAGATGGCTGTACCGGTACTCGGACCTGGTCGACACTTACGAATACGACGCGCTGCTCTACCAATACGAATAGGAGTAAACGATGAAAGAACTTTTCAACGTATTCATGGACCCATACTACATCCGTGACGCACAGATGATCGACACCAGCGGGCTCACCGACGACGAGCTCCAAAACCTGGATTTCTCGTCCGAAGAAACCGAAAATCTTTGCCACGACATCGAGCCATACGCCTACATTGGCACGTTCCTGGCCGAGTCCGAGGACGAGGCCGTCCAGATCGCCGGAAGGGAAAAGCGCTACGACCCGAGGGTGCTCTTCGCCGAGCACGTGAAGCGGCCAAGGCTGTTCCGTGCCAACGTCGTCCTCAGTTCCCAGCCCCAAAAGACGTCCGAGAAGCCCATCACCCGTACCATCACCGGCGTTGTCATGGCCTACGACGTAGACCAGGCAAAAGAGAAGATCACGAACCAGCTTCCCGGCGTCATGTCCGTCAACACGCCAAGCACGATCCGGATCATTCCGAACATGCAGATCTCGGACATCAAGTTCCAAGAGCTGTCCGCAGGATGGTTCTATAACGTGACGAAGGTCAGCACTTTCGTCATCGACTGACGGAAAGGAGAGAACCATGTCAGAGAACAAATTCGACCTCAAAAACGCGCTCGAATACCTGCCGGAGGGCGGGCACATCCATGTCACCGACAATGACGGCACGGTGTGGCGCATCGAGAAAAAGGCAGACCCGGAGCCTGAGAATCCGTGCGAATGGGAAAGCAACCTTGGCACGCTGACCTGCTGGCACCGCCGTTATGCATTAGGCAACGAACAGCCCAAGGACGATCCCCAGAACTGGCTGGCCATGTTCTTCAAGAACGCGTTCTCGGAACCCGGGAAGGCCAAGGCCGTGTACGACTTCCTGAAGACCAACCCGCACGGCACGCACATCTCCGTAAAAAATAACCCGGAGGCGAAGACCCAGTCCTGGACCCTGTTCTACGGCTCCATGGTCGACGACCCCAACGACGTATTCACCGTCATCGTCACGGACCCGGAAAACCTTGACACGGTACCGCGTGATTTCTTCGACGCCTGCTGCGACGAGATGTACACCCAGGAACGGATCACGATCCTAAACCAGTCCGGGTACCTCTTCATGCCGCTGTACCTGATGGACCATTCCGGCCTCTCCATATCGACGGAGGACTTCTATGACCGCTGGGACTCCGGCCAGATAGGCTGGATCCATACCGACGCGAAGCGCGCCGAGGAACTCTGGGAGGCCGACTGGGACGTAGACAGGGCCCGCCAGGAACTCAAGGACCAGGTCATCCAGTACGACAAATACCTGCAGGGCGAATACTACGGCATCGTCGTGTCCAAGTTCGAACCCTGGGACCATGACGACCCTGAAACGGCCGACGAGTCCGAGTTCGTCGAGCAGGAGTCCTGCTGGGGCTACAGCGACGCGGAATCCATGGCCGACTTCGTGAACGAGGTCATCGGGTCCTGCCGGGAATACGAATACAAGGCGCCCGCGGAAAACCAGGAACCGGTCTATCCCGACTGGTCCTGCGTCTTCTGCCAGGGCCGCGTCAAAGGCCGCCTCGTGGGGCCGAAACAGAAATTTTACGGGACATGTGAGAACTGCGGCGCCGTCTACCACCAGTAAGTGGGGCGGCGCCCCTTTTTTCCAGAAAAAAAATTTAATACAGGAGGCGCACTATGTACTACCCGACACCAGAACTGCTGTACAGCGCGTGGGAGCACGGCAGCACGGTCTTCATCGAGCATGGCCGCCTCGGCCGTGACGAGATCAACATCTCCAGCATCCTGAACGCACTGATCCACGACGTCGGCCGCTTCTGCGAAAGCTACGCCGGCGACATGCTCTACGAGCTCAAATACATCCACAATCTGATCTCCGCCCATCCCGTGGAGCCCGGTGAGGACTCGATCATCGTCTTCGGCATCCGCCGCAACGGCGTGGACGGCACTGGCTTCCTCATGTCCAGGCTCAAGAACGACTGCTGGGACCACTACACGCACTACCTGCATCCCGAACGGGACTACCGGCGCATCCTGGCCGTGCGCGTCACGACCACGGCCAACGTCGAGGGCCGCTTCACCCTGCCGGAAAACGGCGACACGACCGTGGAGCTCCGGAACCTGACCGACGCGTTTAACTCAATGGAGCCGGGCGACGCCGACTGGACCTATGAAAAATCAACCTCGGAACACGCCAATTTCCTGCGCGGATACGCCGACGAACACGCCGAGACCCTGTCCGAATCCGTCCGGAACACGCTCCGAGAATTTGCGGACATGTACGACAAAGGCCGGATCCCCGGCATCGACGGGTGACGCCATGGCTGACACAACCCGCATCGTGCTGGACATCAGCAACTGTTCATTCTGTCCAAATATCGAGATCCGCGGGCACGAAACGCAGCGCTGGATATGTAAAGAGTACTGCGCGAACGACCCGCGGTACAAGAAATTAAACGTGACCGGGCGGCAGATCACCCAGGTGGAATACGCCTCGGACATCCCGCCCGTCCCGGACTGGTGCCCCTGCCGGCCCGAAAATAAGAAATAAAGGAGGAACGGCCCATGAGCAAACCTGAGATCTCCCGGATGCTGACGCTGTCCACCGGACACGTGACCGAATGCACCAGGAACATGCTGCTCCGCGAGTCCGAAGAAAACAACTTCGGCCTCGATGTCTATGAGAAAGACGACTTCGGATTTATCATTTATCTGCCGGCCCCTGTGGAGACAAGGGGCGTGGACATCCCCTACACGGAGACCCCTGCCGGCTGCACGCGTTTCGGCATTTCCTACACCGTCCCGAAGGACCTGCAGGACGTCCTGCGCTACTGCCACGACATGGGCTGCAACATCCTGTGCCTCGACGCCGACGGGCCCGAGATCCCGTATCTCAAATATTACGGCGACGATGAGGACTACGAGGCACCTGAAGAGATATTCCTGACGCCCCTGTGCAAAACCGACCTGCCCGTGTCCCTGGCCCATCCGCTGGCCAATTACTTCGGGGACTGGCACCCCATCGGAAAAATATTGGAACATCGCGACGAGCTGATCCATGAGAAGACGGGCCTGACATACAGGCAGATCGCCAAGGTCAGGGCGTTCTGCACGGAATTGTTCAGCAGGGAGGAGCAAGAAAATGGACACACTTAGGCCTGGAGTGATCGCAAAACTGGACGACGGCCCACTCCGGGTCGTCATGTCCAGCCCGATCCCATCACGTAAACCTCACGGCTGCCTCACGGACACCGATCGGTACATCGTTGAGATAAACCGGCTCAAGCCCCTGCTCGTCCCGGAAAAGGGCGTCATCACGCTGCACGCGTCGCAGTATTCGGCCGACGGAAGCCTGGAACACGTATTCGTCTCCTACGACCCCAACGGAAACCCCATCGCGATCCTGTCATCCCACCCGAACATAAATTCAGACGACACGACGGTGACCCTTGGCTGGTACATTGGGACCATGCCCCACCGGAAGCTCCTGCGGTCAGACACCAGTTCGATCCCGGAGATCTTCAAGTCCCTGACGCCGGACATCATACCGGACGAATACTGGGCCAAAAAAGGTTTCGGCCTGCTCCGCGAGGAATACGTCGGCATGGCAAAAGAACTGCATCCCGCGGACCTGGTGCCCGGGACGCCTGTCTGGTTCGTCGAGAAGGCCCTACAGTTCTGGGTCGACAACCGGAACGGCCGGTGGCGCGTCGTGCAGGAGATCAAGGACCTGTCCGAGGACGCCGCCACGGACCGCCGCATCGTGATCTTCACGGACGGCGGCAAAAGATTATTAAGGGAAATGAACACCTACTGGACCTGCTTTGACGCAGTTCCGGAAACACCCGGTTATCCGGAGGAAGGGAGCAAGTGACATGCTGACATCCATCGTATATCTGATCAGGATCCTGATGGTCCCCGTGGCTTTCACCATTTTCACCATCGCCGTGACGAAGACGGACGAGTGGAAAAATTACGAGAGGCACCCCGAGGAATACGACGACTTTTTCAAACCGATCTGGGAGGACGCAGATTATGACCCGTACGACGAAACCAAAGGCGAGTATTGACAACCTGGTCATCGAGATCACCCGCCGCTGCAACATGTGCTGTGACCACTGCCTGCGCGGCGACGCCCAGGACATGAACATCCAGTTCGACACGCTGAAAAGCCTGTTCACGCGCCTGGGCCATGTCAGGGAGGTCACGTTTACCGGCGGCGAGCCATCCCTGAACCCCGGCGCCATGATGGACGCCCTGCGGCTCTGCAGAAAATACGGCGTCAGCGTCGAGACGGTCTGGCTCGCGACCAACGGGAAGGAAGTATCTGACCAGTTCATCAAAGCCTGCCACGCGTGGAACCGGTGGACGACGGAACAGTATTTCAAAAACACGTCCTGGTCCGGCTCGGAAGTCCTGAAGCGCATCCTGAAGGACCGCGCCGAGGCCGAATATATTGAACGTGAATACGGCTGTTACGTGGCCGTAAGCCTGGACATGTTCCATGACGACATCAGCCCGGAGAGCCTGGCCAGGCTCCTGACGCTGCCCAACCTCGTCCCGGACAAGGCCCACATCTATGACAAGCCCGGCGACACCCGCTGGGTCATGGGCGAGGGCCGGGCCTACTGGAACGGCCTGGCGGAGTCCGTGGAACACGACCCGGTCCGCGGGTCCGAGTTCAACGAGGACTATGCAGGCATCGACATCGAGATCGAACGGGACGGAAACTGCCGCATCGAACAGCTTTACGTCTCCAGCGACGGGTCGCTGATGCGGCTCTGTGATTATTCCTACGACGACATGCCCCGGTTCACCCGGGGAACCATCACCGGCCCGGACTGGCTCAACGAGCTGGTCAAGACGGAATACGACGGTGAAGAATAGGAGGAACTATGCCTTACAAACACGAAGACAACGCTTTTGAATACCGCACCCTCGGCACGGACGGCCTGGCCTGCGACGTCTGCGGGAAGCCAATCGGACCCGACGACCAGGTGGCGGTCTGCCCGGATTGCGGCGCCGTGGTCTGCAAAGATTGCTGCGAGGACGGCCGCTTCGACGAACACGAGTGCGACGAGTGGGGTGACATGGATGAGGGCTCCGACTGAACACCGCTGCGTCCTGGCGGTCCTCCGCCCGGTCCTTGACCTGGCGGACAAATTCGCCTCAAGGCGCGTACCGCAGCAGATGGGCTCGTGCATCTCACAGGAAGCCTATTTCGACGACGGCACGTCCATCGAAATTTCCGTCCGGGACAACAAGGCAAACGCCGTCCTGTACGACTATGACGGAAAGGTCCTGGCAAACTTATTCAGCCAGGGCCATTTCGGCGGCGAATGGAAGATCAGCTATGGGTTCGACACATACGTGCTGAACATCGTACCCATGTCTTAAAACGATGATGGACTGGAAAAGGCGTGATGATTTGGATAAAATCATCACATATGCCTACACCGAAGACTTGGAAGATCGCAGCATCCGCCGCCGGCTCCGGGTCCTGTGGATAAAATACTGCGTCAAATACGGGATCCGGCCCAGCCAATTGGAATACATACGCGACCTCAAACGCGTCTGGCTTTGGGTCGAGGACGACTGCCCGGACACCGACGACTGGGACTCCTACCTGGGCTTCGACAGCTTCGAAGCCTACATGTCGAACAGCTTCGCAAGATAAATATAAATACTGGAGGTAATCCTATGGATTTTTACAAATACGTCAACGAATTCGCCGCCTCTGACCTGGTCCGCGGGGTATACCTGATGGACGCGGCCGCCGTCAAGACCGCCCGCAACGGCAAGCCCTACCTGGACCTGACACTGTCCGACTGCACCGGCAAGATCCCCGGCAAGGCCTGGAACTATACCGGCAGCCTGAACTCCGAGAGCGCCGGCACGCCCGTGTACGTCGAAGGCGCGGTGTCCGAATTCCAGGGCGCCCTCCAGTTCACCTGTGACCAGATCCGCGTCGCCGAAGGCTCCGACAACATCGACAAGGCCCGCCTGGTGCCCGTCGCACCCATCGACGCGGACGCCGCCTGGGGCGAGCTCATGGGTATCGTCGACGGGATCCAGGACCCAGTCTACCGGTGCGTGACGGAGCGCCTGCTCCGCAAGCATGAAGCGGAATTCACCGCCGCACCGGCAGCCAAGGGCGTACATCACGCCTTCCTGCACGGACTCCTGATGCACACGCGGGACATGGCCTGGATGGCCCTGAAGGCCGCGTCTATCTATGGCGACGTGGTCAACCGGGACCTGCTCCTGGCCGGCACCATCCTGCACGACATCGGGAAGCTCCAGGAATACGAGCTCACGGACTTAGGCCTCGCCTCCGGCTTCACGACGGCCGGGAACCTAGCCGGGCACCTGGTCCTCGGCGCCATGGAAGTCCGGGACACCTGCATCGCCATCGGAGCGGACAGCGAAAAATCCCTGCTCCTGCAGCACATGCTGCTGGCGCACCACGGCAAGCCGGAGTACGGCGCGGCCGTCGAGCCAGCCTGCCCCGAGGCCGAGATCCTGTCCATGCTGGACATGATGGACGCCAGGGTCGAAGTCTACCGCAACGCTTACAAGGCCATGGAGCCTGGCACCAACAGCACCCAGCGCGTGTACGCCCTGGGCCACTACGTCTATAAGGCGAAAGGAGAGAACTGACATGCCGAACATCACGATCAGCCCCAAGCACGGGGTGAACCCGACAATCCCCATCTGCTTCTGGTGTGGAAAAGAAAAGAACGAGATCGCCCTCCTGGGGCGCCTTTCCAGTAAAAAGGTCGTCAACACAGCCTGGGGCGGGACGTCCACCAAGGTCCTCGACAACGACATGGAGGCCCCCAGGAACATGATCCTGGACTATGAGCCCTGCGACGAGTGCAAAGAAAATATGTCCAAGGGCATCACCCTGATGGCCTGCAGCAACCGGCCCTATATCGAGGGCATGCCGCCCGTACAGACGGATCCCGCCACCGGCGTACAGGTCTATCCGCATCCGTACTACGCCGTTGTAAGGCCGGAGATGATCAAGCGGGTCTTCGTCCCGGAGGCCGCCGAGAATATCCTCAAATCCGGCAAGGCCTTTATCGACAAGGAGGACCTGATGAAACTCGTCCCACCCCAGGAAAGCCAGGAGGACAGAGAGAATGCCTGACGTCGACAACATCGCCATGACGATCGAGGAACTCGGCATAGACGGGGCCGTCTCCCTTGGCCGCTGCTCCCGCAGCACCGTGTACCGGTACAAGAACGAGATCAACCGGCGACTGGCCGCCCAGAAATTCAACTGGCGCGTCACGGCCGACGTCAAGGACCGGACCCTGCGCGCCGTCCCGGCCCAGCTCAGCAAATAACCGGCAAATAAGAAACTGTAAAAACAATTACGGTTTTCCGGACAAAACGCCGATACTCACATCAATCGGCAAATAAGAAAACGAAAGGCGGTACATGAAATGCCCGATAAGACAACGGCAGTCTGCTTCACCGGGCGCCGCCCCAAGGACCTGGGCGGATACGTCCATAAGAACTACGACGGCCTGCTCCGCTTCCTGCAGGAATATATAGAGGCAGAGCTGTGCCCGTACAAGGCCAGGTTCATCACCGGCGGTGCCCAGGGATTCGACCAGCTCGTCTTCTGGGCCGTGGCAAGTGTCAAAACAACCGCCAAACTGCCCATGGAAAACGCCCTTTACCTGCCGTTCCCATCCCAGGACCGAAACTGGTCCGCCACGGGACCCTTCGGCCGGGAGGAGTACGGGCTCATGAAACGGAATGCCACGGAGATCAAATACATCTCTGATAAAAATCCGGACGGCTACCGCGACGCTGTTAAATTCCTCATGGCACGCAACAGCGCCATGCTGGCCGACGCGGACACCTGTATCGGCCTGTGGACCGACGACGACGCGTGGCAGGACCCAAACATGCGTTCCGGCACGGCCGCCTGCCTGCGAGACGCCGTGAAGAAATGTGGGCACGTCCAAATTATCAGATATGAAATGGACGGCCAATACGTCCGGCCGCTTCGCGCCGATATCGTCAAATAAAAAGGAGGCCGTAAAACATGCCGAAAACACACGCACACGCCTATGTGATAAAAGCCTACGACAAGGACCGGGACGCCTTGGACACAATCTGCGACCTGACGCCGTTCCACGTTTCCGACCACACGGCAAAGCAAACCCTGACCTTCTTTGGCGGCCTCATCCGGGACGAGCAGATCAAGACCGCGTCGGGCACGCCATACGACTGGGCGGAACTCTACGATGGCGACAAACGCATCGATTTTGATTAAAGAAAGGAGGCATGCGATCATGAGTGTGCCTATGACCGAAGACGCCCTGACGGCTTTGGACCTGAAGCTGTCCAAGGGCACCCTGCACCTGGAACCGAAAAACATCAGCGGGTTCGACCAGGTCCGCGTCCCCATGTCGAACCAGGGTACATACCGGCTCACCCTGGACACGAAGGACAAAAAGCGCAAAGACTGGCAGTATGCCGTCGTGCTGTATCCCCATGAGACCGGGGCCCAGATCGACGACCCCGCGATCCCATCCTACAACAAATTCCTGTACAGCAGCCGGGAACACCTGGAGACGGGCTTCACGACCCTGCTCAACAGCGACATCGCCCGCGGCATCATGCCCGTGGAGCTTTGTGAAAAGGAGGACGGCTGACATGGCAAAGACCATATACCTGATCGACACGGAGAACGTCCAATACGCGTATGAACAGGTCATCCCAAACCTGAAACCGGGCGACGAGGTCATCCTGTTCTGCACGGAACACACCATGTCCATGCAGGCCAGGTTTTCCGTCCTGGAAAAGATCTCCCGCATCGAGGCGTCCATAAGGGTCATCGCCTGCGGCTCCGGACACAACGCCCTGGACTTCCAGCTGGCAAGCTACTTAGGCTGGCTCATCCGGGAAGACTACGTTTCCCAGATGGACGCAAAGCCCGGCACGGAACCCTGTGAATACGTCATCTTCAGCGGGGACCACGGGTACGACCCGCTCCAGGCCTTCTGGGCCGACTACGGGTACAAGGTCATGGTCCGCCGCCCATTCCCAGAGCCCCAGGAGGACATGAACACCGCGTCCGAAACGGGCGGCCGCACGGACCTGATCCAGGAAATCCCGCCGGAATCCGACCCGGAGGCGTGCACCGCGACGTCGAAACCCGACGCCCAGACGCGTACATACAGCGCCGCGGACGGCAAACGGCCCAAAAAGCACGCAAAAAAGCAGGACGGCGGCCCCGCCCGGGGCGTCAAGCCGCTGGACGAGTGCTGCCTGGATTATGAGAAAAGCATCCGGGGGATCACCGGATATTACGGGAAATGGGCCGAGACGATCTCGTCCGCCATGGCGGCGTGCGTCAAGCTGCCGTCCAAGGCCAGGGCGCCGAAATACCGCTCCATCCTGATGAAGAAGCTCGGCAAGGAAAACGGCCCCGCCGTCTACAAGAAGACCAAGCCGCTGCTGGACGACTTTGTCGTGAACGGCCCCTG
>CANQSU010000013.1 GCA_947626585.1 uncultured Oscillospiraceae bacterium | reverse complement strand
ATGCGGCGGGTGGCGGCGGTCATATCGTCGGCGGCGGCCTCCTTGCTTCCGCTCTTTTTGGCGGGCTCGTCCGGCTCCAGCTCCTCGCCCAGGTCCACGCCCTCCGGGGGCGCCGGGGGCTCGGCGGAAAACGCCGGCGCGGGTTCAGGCTCTTCCTTCGCCTGGGCCGCGGGCTCCGCCTCCGGGGCGGCCTCCGGCTCCGGCTCGCTCTCCTGCTGGGCGGCAGGGGCGGCGGACATACGGACACGCTCCGGCTCCGGGGAGAAAACAGGCTCATGGGCCGGTTCCGCGGGCTCGGCGGGCGCGGACGCGACTCCGCCGTACTGGGCGTTCACGGAGTCAAGCTTCTCCAGAAACGCCTCATACTGTCCCAGGATCTGTCGGGACGCGGACACGAAGGCGGCGGTCTTGACCTTGGCGGCCTCCAGCTTCATATCCTCGTGGGTGATGTCCTCGGCCGCCTTGGCGCGGGATTCGTCGGAATCGCGGGCGGCGGCGGCCAGCATCTCGTCACATTTCACCTTTGTCTCGGCCATCATATCGTCGCTCATCTTCTGGGCGGTCAGAAGCGCCATGCGCATGGCGTCCTCGGTGGAGCGGTATTCCTCCACCTTCTCCACCAGCACCTTCAGCTTGCCCTTCAGAACCATATTGTCCTTGTAGAGCGTGGCGTAATCCGCGGCCAGCTGTTCCAGGAACTCGTCCACGGAGGTCATATCATACCCGCCGAATACGGCCTTGGGAAGCTCCTTGCTCTCGATATCCTGAGGTGTCAACATGCAAATCAACCCTTTCGTGTCGTCGTCGCGTCTGCCGCCGTCTCCGCTCCGGGACAACTCCCTGCGTCTCGCCGGCATCGCGCCGCCTGTCCGGACATGTCAGGCCTCAGCCGCGCCGTCCGGTTTTTTCTGTTTTCTATTTTGATTTAAAAATAAAGCCCGTTGTTCTCCAGCTCGTCGATCAGGTCGCCCATGAGGTTGACGTTGTAGGGCGTGATGAGATAGGTGCCCTGGGCCACCTTCTTGATCTTGCCGTCCTGAGCGAAAGCTACGCCTGACAGGAAGTCCAGAAGCCGGCGGGACACATCCTTATTGGTGGACTCAAGATTCAGGACCACGGTGTGCTTGTCCCGGAGATGCTCGGCGATGTCCGCGGCATTTTCAAACTTCTCGGGCTTTACCAGCACCACCTGCAGCTGAGTGGTGGCGTGGATATTCACCACCCTGTTGGAGTCTCTGCGGTCATCCATCGAGTTTCCCGTGGGCACACGCGTGGGCGCGGCGGTACGGGGAGTCACAGGGATCTTCTCCGGCGCCCGGGGTGTAAAGTCCTCGAATTCATCCTCTTCATCATCATAAGGCTTGGTCAGTTTCTTAAGCTCATTCAGAAATCCCATTTGTGCAACCTCCAAAAATTTTAAATTATCTTCCTTGTAAGGCTCCCCGCAGGGGGCTGTCCGGTGGGCAAGGCCCGGCGGACTGAAGGGCCGTCACGAGTCCGGTTTTTTCAGGTATAATGTCTCTCGCCGAATATGGCCGAGCCCACTCTCACCATGTTGGCCCCGCAGGCAATGGCCTCCTCAAAATCGGCGCTCATTCCCATGGACAGAATGCTCATAGTAACATTATCGTATTTTTTTGTGCCGATGTCAACAAAAAGCTTTCGCATTTGCTCAAAATATCGTACGGTCCTTTCCGGCTCCACGCCGGCGGGCGGGATCGTCATCAGGCCCCGGACGAAAATCCCCGGGATCTCCGCCGCCCGGGCCGCAAGCTCACCGGCTCTTTCCGGCTCCACGCCGGATTTTGTCTCCTCACCGCCGATATTGACCTCCAGAAGCACATCCTGAACAACGCCCGCCTCCACGGCGCGTTTGCCTATGATCTCCAAAAGCTCGGCCGAGTCGGCGGACTCTATGAGATCCACCCGGCCCACCACGTTTTTCACTTTGTTTTTCTGCAGATGCCCGATGAAATGGACCGCCGCGCCGTCATAGGCGTTGTCTTTGAGCTTGGCCTCCAGCTCCTGGACCCGGTTCTCCCCAAAAAAGCGCACCCCGGCCTCATAGGCCGCCCGGACACGCGGGGCATCATTCATCTTCGAGGCCGCCACCAGGGTCACCGGGTGTCCGGCTTTTTGGGCGGCGATCTCCACCCGCCCGATGATCCTTTTCGCGCTGTCGCGAATCTCAGAAAAGCTCTTTTCCACACTCATCCCTCCACCACGGCGCCGTCGTACAGGTCCTCGGCCCGGACGACGATGATATCGCCCACCCGAAGGCCGTCGGAGGTGGCCTCTACCATGTAGTAATCGCCGCTCTCGGCGATGATCTTCACCGGTACGGCGTTGGCGGAAATACCCTGAAGCACGTATACGATGGTTATTGTTTCCTCATTTCCGTCCCGGTCCTTCACCGTGTCCAGGTGGACGGCCTCTTTGGGGACGCTGATGCCGGAGAGGGAGTCAAAAACGATCTCCGCCGTGGCCCCTCTCAGGGCCGCCACATCCTGCATATACTTGTCCGACGAAAAAACCACGGCGCACTTCCCATCCTCGGGGATGCTGATGCTCTCCACCCTCATGGTCAGATCCGCCGAGTAGGTGCGGGAGAACACCAGGTGGGCGTTATTGCCGATCCTCAGCTTTCCGGCGCTGTCCTCGTCGATCTCGGTGGCGTAATACCACCGGATGCCCCGAACGAGCCGTCCCACGGCGTTCCGGCTCACCTCGCGGGGTTCGGAAAAAAGGTTTCTGTACTGTTCGCGCGTCAGCTCCCGCAGATCGTCGGGCGTCAGGCTCTCAAACCCGTCGGTGGCGAAGGAGAAGGTGCCCGAAAAGGGCGCGGTCACCCGCCCCGTGTCTGACGAGGCGCTCTCGCTGAGGCTGCGGAGCTGGGTCTCCAGCGCCGCGATCTCCTCGTCCTCATTGCCGGTGGCCAGGGCCGTACCGTAGATGATATAGGCATCCACGTCCTGCTCAATTTCGTAAAGGGTGCCGAGGTCCCCGCTGGTGACCGCGCGGGACAGGGACAGTATGGTTTCTTTGGACAATTCATCCTCGCTCGCGCCGTTTTTTAACGCGGTCAGCTGGCGTATCTTCAGCTGTATCTCGCTGATTTGCTGGGCCCGCTCCATGGCGGTGGAACCGGAATATCGGACGGCCACGGTCTCTCCCTTGGCCAGCTTCGCCCCCTCGGTCACCGTCACCGCCACGTTGGCGCCGGAGGCGGTTATCAGCTGCTCGTCCCTGACGATGTATCCCGAGGTCTCAAGTCCGTCGTGAAGCTCCATCCCCGAGGCCGTCACCGTCCTCAGCGGGTCCCGGTAGCTGGATATGAAGGAGACGCCAAGGTAGGCCGCCATGGCGATAAAAACGAACACCGCCACGAACTTGATGATCGCGTCGCTTCTCTCCATTGCCCCGGCCCCCTTTCAGCTATACAGCCGCACAATATGAATATAAGCCTGTTTTTCGGCCGCCGCGCGTCGGCGAGCAAAACGGCGTTAAACCGTGTTGTCGGATCGGCGTTTATTAACTGCCGATTCAATAATAACCTATGGATTATATCACACTTTTTTTGATTTGTCTATTATTATAAAACGGAATATATAAAAATTGCCGGTGGAAAAATCCACCGGCCAAAAGCTCATCTGTATGCCGGTTCCCGCTCCGGCTGGATCTCGGGTTCCTCCTCAAGCTCAGGGATGTTCAGCGTCCTGGCGGGGGCGATGGTGGAGATGGCGTGCTTGTATACCATCTGCTGCTTGCCCTCGCTCTCCAGCATCACCGTGAAGCTGTCAAAGCCCAACACCGAGCCCCTCATCTGAAAACCGTTGACCAGAAATACCGTCAGCGGCGCCCGCTTTTTCCTCGCCTCGTTTAAAAAGGAATCCTGAATATTTAACGCCTTTATCATATGTAAGCCGCCTTTCCGCGCCCATAGCGCGCTTTATATATTTCGGTCATTCCAGACCGGCGACTTACAGTTTATACCAGTCAATTCAAGAAATTTGTCGAAAGAGACACAGCTTTTTCAAAATCCGGCTCTTTTTCAAAAATCACATCGAGCCGGTCCGGATATCGCTTGCACCAGCTTATCTGCCTCTTGGCGTAGCGCCGGGATTCCCTCTTCACCGCCTCTACGGCCCGCTCCATCGTACACTCGCCCAAGAGCGCCGCGCAGATCTCCTTGTACCCAATGGCCTGCATGGCGGTGTGGCGGGGCGTCAAGCCCATCCGAAGAAGTCCCCGGACTTCATCCGCCAGTCCCCGCTCCAGCATTCTGTCCACCCGCCTGTCGATGCGCTCATAGAGATCCGCCCGGTCGGCGAAGCCGAGAACGATGTATCTTGCCGCGAACCTGGGGGGCAGGGCCCGGGTTTCCCGGTCATGCTCCGAGATACTCCCGCCCGAGCGTGCTATCTCCAGGGCCCGGACGACGCGCTTTTTGTCGTTGGGGTGGAGCTTTTTCGCCCGTTCCGGGTCGGATTTGGAAAGCTCCTCCAGCATCCGTTCCCCGCCAAGCTCGTCGTACATCGTCTCAAGCTCCCCGCGCAGGCCGTCCTCGCCGGGGCCGCTCTCAAAGTCCCAGCCCGAGACAAGGGCCTGGATGTAAAGGCCCGTGCCGCCCACGATGACCGGCATTTTTCCCCGGCGCAGGATGTCCTCACACACGCCCGAGGCGTCCTCCACATACCGGGACACGGAGTAGGCCTCAAAGGGACTGACCACGTCTATCATGTGGTGTGGAACGCCGCCCATCTCCCCGCTTGTGGGCTTGGCGGTGCCCACGTCCATGTGCCGGTACACCTGCATGGAGTCGGCGGAGACCACCTCGCCGTTCAGAATCTTCGCCAGACGGACGCCAAGCTCGGTCTTGCCGGCGGCCGTGGGACCGGTGACCACAACGACTTCGCTCATGCTCTCTTGAAGCTCCTGTCAAGCTGGGTTTTTGTAAGCTCAAGGCTGACGGGCCGGCCGTGGGGACAGTAGCGCACCGCGCCGGACAGGACCTTGTCGATAAGACCCGTAAGCTCCCGCGGGTCCGTCCGCTTCCCGGCTTTGATGGCGGCCTTGCAGGCTACGGTATGGAGCAGGCTGTCCCGCATGGACTCCACGTCCTGCCGCCCACCGGTCTTGAGCTTATCCGCGATCTCCTCCAGCATCCCCGCGGGGTCTGAAAGGTCCATGTCGATGGGCACCTGCCGGAGGGCCACGCTGCCGCCGCCGAAGTCGGAGATCTCAAAGCCAAGCTCGGAAAGGATGGTCTCGCTCTCCATAAGCACCCCGGCGGTCTCCGCGTCCAGATCGCACACCACGGGGGAAAGGAGCATCTGGCTCGTGACCTCGTATTTCCGATCCTTCAGCTTGTCAAAAAGGATCCGCTCGTGGGCGGCGTGCTTGTCGATAAGAAAAATGCTGTCGCTCCGCTCCACGATGATGTATGTCCCCAGCGCCTCGCCCACATACCGCCAGTCCCGTCCGGCGGGGGCGGGCTCCCGTTCCGGGGCCGTTCTTATCTCCGGCTCGGGCGTGGGAATGGGGATGAAAGTCTGTGCCTCGCTGACGCTGTCCCGGAAGGTAACGGAATCCTCAAGCTCCGTCTCCGCCTTTTTCGCCGTCCCTTGGGGCCCTACCTCACTGGGGCGTATGGCCGTTTTAAAGGCGTTGGGCGCGCCGTACTCGGTGCGGTAGGTATCTGCGGTGACGCGCTTATAAAACTCATCCCCGGATTTGACGTTGGCCCTGCCCATGAGAAAGCCGCCGGACACGGGGGTTTTCTTTCCCGCCTCCGGGGCAAAGACCTGGTGGCCGGGGATGTTCCCCGACTGCACGGGGCTTCTCAAAACGGCCTCGGTGCTTCTGGAAAGCTCCAGCTCCCTGGGCTGCTTATCCTCCCGGTCCAGGGCGCCCCGCACAGCCCAGTATACCGCGTCAAAGACCGCCCGCTCGTCGGCGAAGCGCACCTCCATCTTGGTGGGATGAACGTTCACGTCCACGGCGGAAAGGCCCATGTCCAGATCAATGAGGCACACGGGGAAGCGTCCGGTGAACAGGGAGTTTTTATAGGCCTGCTCCACCGCCGCCTGCAAAAGCTTCGATTTTATGAATCTGCCGTTTATGAAGAAAAACTGCCACGCCCGGTTGCCTCTCGCCGCCGCCGGGGTGGACACGAAGCCGCTGACCGTCATACCGTCCACCTTGTTTTCCGCCGTCAGAAGCCCCTTGGCAAACTCCCGGCCCAGGGTGCAGTAGGCCGCCGATTGGAGCCGGCCGTCGCCCGGGGTGTGGTACTCCTCCTTGCCCTCCCTGATATATTTTACGGACACCTCCGGGTGGCTCAGCGCCAGCCGCACGATGACGGTGGTGACGGCGGAGCCCTCGGCCCGGTCGTTTTTCATGAATTTCTGCCTTGCCGGGGTGTTGAAAAAGAGGTCCCGGACATAGATGGTAGTCCCCGCCGGGTGTCCCACCGGGGTCTTCGACCTCTTGACGCCGCCCTCCAGTACGAGTCTGGTTCCCTCGGCACTGCCGCGCTCACAGGTGACCAGTTCAACGCGCGACACACTGGCGATGGCCGCCAGGGCCTCGCCCCGGAAGCCCAGGGTGCCGATGGCCTCCAGATCCCGCTCGGTGCGCAGCTTGGAGGTGGCGTGCCGCAGGAAAGCCGTCTCCACGTCCTCGGGCGCGATTCCGGAGCCGTCGTCGGTGACCCTGATCTCGGCCATGCCGCCGGATTTTATCTCCACGGTCACGGATCTCGCCCCGGCGTCTATGGAATTTTCCACCAGTTCCTTGACCACGGAGGCGGGCCTCTCCACCACCTCGCCGGCGGCGATCAAATCCGCCAGATGCGGAGGCATTTCAAATATCTTTGGCATAATAGTATAAACCTCTCTGTTCACCGAAAACAGGCCGGACGGACGTCCGGCCCGTCCCGGATCATCTGTATATTCTCGGCAGTCCCTTCACGTTCACCGGGTCTACATCCATGGTCACGATGTCGCCCACGCGGCACTTGATGTCGGTCACGTCCAGGATGGTGTGCATCATGCCCACCTCGCCCACGACGCGAAGCTTCGTACCGCCCAGCTTCACTGTGGGGCGGCGCCTCCACGCCCTGATCATATCCCATAGGCTCTGGCCCTGCTCGTGGCGGCTGATGCCGAAGCCGTGGTAGTAGCCCACGGACACCACCGCTAAGCGCGCCGGTTTTTTGAGGACGATGGAACCCACCCGGTGGCCCTTGGGGAACCAGCCGACCTCCTCGATTCCGGCCTCTATGTAACCCACCCTGGTAAGCCCCTGGGCGACATTTCCGGCCACACGACCCGAAAAGGCGGTGCCGACCCTGACGGCATCCAGCAGGTCAAAATCGTAGGCAAACAGGGCGGCCGAGTCGCAGATGTGGGCCATGCCCGTCTCAAAGCCCTGGGCGTGGAGCGCGGACAGCACGTCCTTAAGGGTGTCCAGCTGCTGCAGGGTGGACTTGCGGCTCTTCCAGGACTGGGCGTAGCTGGAAAACACACCCACCACCGCCAGATTGGACATGAACCTGTAAATATTGGCGATCTTGTCCGTCTCCGTGGCGATGAAGCCGTACCGGCCAAGGCCTGTGTCGATTTTAATCTGCACCTCTACCACTGTTTTCTTCTCCTCGGCGATGCCGTTGAGGGCCACGGCGGCCTCGTAGGATCCCACGGTGCATACGACATTCATGTCGATAAGCTCCCTCAGCTCCTTCTCGTCGGCGGTAGAGCGGAGCATCATCAGCGTCTCCTCGGTAAAGCCCGCATCCCGGAGAACACGCGCGTCCCTGGGGTCGGAGACGGCAAAGGTGCGTATGCCCTCCTGCCGGAGGAGCTTTGCCGTGGCCAGGAGCCCCAGCCCAAAGGCGTCGCCGGTGAGATCGGCCCAAATCTGGGCCCCTCTGGCCCTTGCCTTCACAGCGTCCAGATTCGACTTGATCGCTTTTTTGTCGATTACCAGATTTTTCATAAGTGCCTCCTTGCCGGGGTAAACCCTTTACTCCCGCCGCGTCACGGCGAGCCGCCCCCGAGGCGGGGATCAAAAGGAAGATCATAATTAGAAATTATTATACATCATATGTCTTGTAAATTCCACTTATTTTTGTTAAAATACGATTACAAATAAAATTGATCCGGAGTTATTTGACGTGAACTACACAAGAATTGAGATCTCTCAAGATCAGCTTTCCCGTCAGAGCGACATCATGGAGCGGGTGGCGGATATAAACGCCCGTCTCGAGACACGTCCCCTGGCGCTGGTTGACACCTACGGCTGTCAGCAAAACGAGGCTGACAGCGAGAAGATACGCGGGATGCTCAAAAAGATGGGCTATGAGATGACGCGGGACGAGTATGAGGCCGACGTCATCGTCATCAACACCTGCGCCGTCCGTGAACACGCCGAGCAGCGGGTCCTGGGCAATGTGGGCGCGCTGAGTCACACGAAAAAGGCCAAGCCCAGCCAGATCATCTGCCTTTGCGGGTGCATGATGCAGGAACCGGGCATGGCGGACAGGATAAAGAACTCCTACCGCCACGTCAGGGTGGTCTTTGGTCCCCACGAGCTTTGGCGTTTCCCGGAATTTCTTTTGCGCCAGCTTCAGGGCGGCAAGCGGATCTTTGAGACCTCCCCCTCCGACGGCTGCGTCACCGAGGGCCTTCCCTCCGCCCGGGACAGTGCCGTGAAGGCGTGGCTGCCCGTCATGTACGGCTGCAACAACTTCTGCTCCTACTGCATCGTCCCCTATGTCCGGGGCCGGGAGCGCTCCCGCAGAGCGGAGGACGTACTTCGCGAGGCGGAGGAGCTTGTCAGGGCGGGGTATAAGGACATCACGCTTTTGGGCCAAAATGTCAACTCTTACGGCAAGGACCTGCCCGACGGGATGGATTTCTCCGACCTCATAGCCGGGATCAACGCCATCCCCGGCGACTTTCTCATCCGCTTCATGACCAGCCACCCCAAGGACGCCGGGGAAAAGCTCTTTTCCACCATGGCGAAATGCGATAAATGTGCCCGTCACATCCACCTCCCCTTTCAGTCCGGCTCCAACCGGGTCCTGTCCGCCATGAACCGGCGGTACACGCGGGAATCGTATCTCGATCTGATCGGCATGGCCCGCTCCCATATGCCCGATATCGTCATCACCTCGGACGTGATCGTGGGCTTCCCCGGCGAGACGGAGGAGGAGTTCGAGGACACGCTCAAACTGGTGGAGGATGTCAAATTCGACGCCCTCTTCACCTTTATCTTCTCCCCCCGGACCGGTACTCCGGCGGCCGGTATGCCCGACCCCTTCACCCGCATGGAAAAGCAGCGCCGCTTTGACGCTCTGGTGGCGCTTCAGAACCGGATCTCCGAGGAAAAGCACCGCTCCTACATCGGCTCCACGACCCGCGTCCTCATCGACGGGGAGGAGAAGGAATATCTGACCTCCCGCACCTCGGGCGGCAGGCTCGTGCGGCTCCGGGCGGACAAGTCCCTCGTCGGCACGTTCCAAACCGTACGGATAACCGACAGCAACACCTGGGCGCTCTTCGGTGAGATCGTCTGACTCCGCCCCTTCCCCCGCTTTTTTCATAAAACGGCACTTCCGTCAACGCTTCCGCAGGGACCAGCCCCGCTCGGCCCTTGCTTTTTCGCGCAGACTACAAAAAGAAAGAAGGCCCCCACATGCCCGAACTCACTCCCATGAAGAAGCAGTACAACGCCATCAAGGCACAGCACGGCGACTGTATCCTTTTCTTCCGGCTGGGAGATTTCTATGAGATGTTTGACGAGGACGCCTTACTTGCCTCGAAGGAGCTGGACCTGACCCTGACCACCCGCGACCGGGGCAAGGAGAGGGAAGACCAGACCCCCATGTGCGGCGTACCCTACCACTCTTCGGAGGCCTACATCGGCCGCCTGATCGCCAAGGGCTACAAGGTGGCCATCTGCGAGCAGATGGAGGACCCGGCCCTGGCGAAGGGCCTGGTGGACCGGGACGTCATACGCATCATCACCCCCGGTACGGCCACCGACGCCTCCATGCTTCGGGAGGGCGCCGCCAACTACATCGGCTCCATCTGCATTGAGGACACCGGCGCGGCCGTGTGCTTTGCCGACATCTCCACCGGCGAGATCTGCGCCCGATCCTTTGACTCCGGCTCCTCCGTGCGCATCATCAACGAGCTTGGCCGCTACTCTCCCTCTGAGCTTGTCCTCAACGCCGGCGCGGCGGCCAGCCGGGATCTCACCGCCATTCTCGGCTCCTGGTTCCACACCCTCTCTCAGACGGCGGAGGAGCGGTTCGAATACGTCTCCTGCGCCGATCTCGTCTGCTCCCAGTTCAACGTGGACTCCCTGGACGAGCTGGGCCTGGGACGCGAGACGCAGGCCGTGCGGGCCATCGGGGCGCTCCTTTCCTACGTCACCGAGACCCAGAAGGCCGATCTCTCCTACATAAACAAGCTGGACTTCTACACCGACGGGCGATACATGGAGCTGGACCTGCAGACTCTTCGGAACCTGGAGCTTCTCTACAATATGCGCACACGGGAAAAGCGTGGAAGCCTTCTCTGGGCCATGGACAAGACGAAAACGCCCATGGGCTCCCGCCTTATCCGCTCCTGGGTGGCCCGCCCCCTCCTGTCCCTGGCCCCCATCAGCCGCCGCCTTGCGGCGGTCAATGAGCTTTTCTCCGACAGCGTCGCCCGGGGCGAGCTTATAAGCTCCCTTCGGGGCATCGGGGATATCGAGCGCATCATCGGCAAGACCGTTTTCGGGACCGTCAACTGCAAGGACCTTGTGGCCCTGTCCGTCTCCATCGGCTGCATCCCGGAGGTGCTGAGTCACCTGGAGGGTATGAATTCCCCTCTGATGCAGGAGATCCGTGGCATGGACACCCTGGCCGACATCAAAAAAATGATCGACGAGACCGTCTGCGACAATCCCCCCGTCTCCGTCCGAGAGGGCGGCATGGTGCGGGCCGGGTTCGACCCCGAGGTGGACCGCCTGCGCTCCCTGCTGAAGGGCAGCAAAAGCGCCCTCTCGGATATTGAGGCCCGGGAGAAGGCCCGGACGGGCAAGAAGCTCCGGATCGGCTACAACAAGGTCTTTGGCTACTACATCGAGATTCCCCGCGCCCAGTCCGAGGACGTGCCGGAGGACTACATACGCAAGCAGACCCTTGTCAACTGTGAGCGGTTCATCACCGAGGAGCTGAAGAACCTGGAGGAGGAGCTTCTCACCGCCAACGACCGGATCACGGATCTGGAGTTCAAGATCTTCTCCAAGCTGCGCAAGACCATTGCCGACCAGGTTCTGCGTGTCCAGTCCACGGCCCAGGAGATCGCCAGCCTTGACGTACTCTGCTCCTTCGCCCAGTGCGCCTCGGACTACAACTGGTGCATGCCCGAGGTCACCGCCGAGGGCGGCATCGACATCGCGGACGGGCGTCACCCGGTGGTGGAGCTGACGCAGAAGGACACGCTTTTCGTGCCCAACGATACACATTTAAGCTCCCAGGGGGCCAACACCGCCATCATCACCGGGCCTAACATGGCCGGCAAATCCACCTACATGCGCCAGACGGCCCTCATCTGCCTCATGGCCCAGATCGGCTCCTTTGTCCCGGCCCGCTCAGCCCGCGTGGGGCTTCTGGACCGGGTGTTCACCCGCATCGGCGCCTCCGACGACCTGTCCGCCGGCATGTCCACCTTCATGGTGGAGATGAGCGAGGTGGCCTCGATCCTCAAAAACGCCACCTCCCGCTCCCTCATACTCCTGGACGAGATAGGCCGCGGCACCTCCACCTACGACGGCATGGCCATTGCCAGGGCCGTTTTGGAATACTGCGCCGATAAGCGCAGGCTGGGCGCCCGGACCATGTTCGCCACCCACTACCACGAGCTGACGGCCCTGGAGGGCCAGGTGGAGGGCGTTAAAAACTACAACATATCCGCCAAGAAGCGGGGAGACGACCTCATTTTCCTGCGCAAAATCGTCCCCGGCGGCGCCGACGACAGCTACGGCGTGGAGGTAGCGAAGCTGGCCGGTGTGCCGGACACGGTGATAAAGCGGGCGAAGGCCGTCCTTGCCGATCTCACCGCGGGTAGAGCCTCCGCCGTCCCGGCCAGACTCTCCGCCCCGGAGAAGGGCGCGGACCAGATATCCCTCGTCTCCATGGTGTCCGACGAGGTGACCGAGGAGCTTCGGAAGATCGACATCAATACGCTTACACCCATCGAGTGTCAGCTGATTCTCGACAAACTTATCAGGAAGGTGACTTTATGAGTGCGAAAAGGCACGCCGGGGCCGGTTTCCCCTACCCCATGACGAAAGTGGAGCTGGTCCTGGGGTGGGTGTATGTTTTTGTCCACATGTTCGCCATGGTCTTCATTCTCTCGGCTCTGAACACCCACGTGTTCCCGCTGATGGGCTTCCAGCTGAACTCCACCTGGCTCAATCTTCTCTACTACGCCGTGGGCTTTTGCTACCTTCTGGGCTTCCTCTTCCATTATCTCCGGCAGTCCTTCGCCGACATGTGCGGCAGCTTCGGCAGGACCGTCATCGCGGTGCTGGTGGGCTTCATCGCCTACATATTTCTGTCCAACCTTGTAAGCTTTGGCCTGCGGTTCTTCCTTGAAAGCCTGACAAATCCCAATTCCGCCGCGGTCAACGCCTCCACCAAATTAAACCCCAACAAGATGCTGGTCATCGGCGTCCTGCTGGCCCCTGTGGTGGAGGAGACGCTGTTCCGTGGCGTGGTCTTTGGCTCTCTGCGCCGGAAAAACGCCATTCTGGGCTACGCCGTCTCCACCCTGCTCTTCGCCGTCTATCATCTGTGGAGCTACCTCGTCTACGACTTCCACCCCTCGCTTTTGCTCTACCTCCTGCAATACCTCCCCGCCGGCCTTGTCCTGGGCTGGACCTACGACTACTCCAAGACCCTCTGGGCACCGGTTTTCCTGCACATGATGATTAATTACGTGGTCATTACGGTGCAGATCGGCTAAATTCCGTGTTATTAAATCGGCAATTAAATCATGTTTAAAGGCCGTTTTCCTCGTCCGGCACGAAATATTCTCACCGCTCGGGGGAATCCATTAAATTGATATGGTTTCTCCAAAAAAACGGTCAATTGCAAAACATAGAGCGCGCGGCGTTGCTGCCGCGCGCTCTATGTCAGCTCTGTTTAACAAATCGACTATATGAGGACCCTCTGAACAAACACGGCTAAGGCCGTCTCTTTTTACTTCCTGGGCAGAACCTGCGCGGGGTCCACACTCTTGCCCTCTATGGTCATGGCGAAATGCAGGTGGGAGTCCTCCGCCGTTTCATAGAGGGAGGTGGCGCCCACGGAGCCTATGACGGAGCCCAGGGTCACCGAGTCGCCGGCCTTGACGGTGGGCGTGCCGGCCAGATTGGCATAGGTGGCGATGACGCCGGCGCCGTGGTCGATGACCACAACGGTGCCACGGCCGTCGCCGGAATCCTCAACGCTCTTGACCGTGCCGTCGGCGCAGCTGAGGACACGCGTACCAAGTCTGGCGGCGATATCCAAGCCGTCGTGGACACGCCAGTCGCCCAGGGTCTCGCTATAGACCAGCTCATCGGGCGAGTGGCCCTTGATAACCTCCCCCGAGACAGGCCACATAAAGGTCAGATCCTTCACCGTCTTAGCCTTTGCGGGTCCGTCCTCCGGCTCGTCCGTTGTGTCGCCCCCGGTCTTGTCCGTCACAGTCAGCGCGCCGGCACTGCCGTCGGTCTTATCGCCGGACTTATCCCCGTTTTTGTCGTCCGTCCCCGGCTTATTCAGCTCCTGGGTCAGCCCACCGGGCGCGGTGGTGTCGTCGGGCTTCTTGCCCGTGCCGGCGGTCTTGCCGGTGGTATCCGCGCCCCCGGCTGTAGTGTCATCTTGGGGCGGCGTTGTGCTTACGTCCCCCATCACGTCAAGATAGTCCCCCTCATCGCCGTCGGAGAGCGGCGACCACCGCGAAAAGAGCAGCAGCCACGCCGAAACTCCGATGATGGCGACGCACGCGAAAAGGACTATGTAAAAGCCCTTTCCGCTGAGGAACTCATCCGCACGCTGCGAAAAGCTCTTCCTCTCGTGCATCATTTTACCTCCGTAAACGCGGTCTTGTCCGCTTTTTGTTACTGTCGTAGTATTGACGGAGGTACGGGGAAATATACGTTTAATTTGAAAAAATTTCTAAAAGCGCCGCTCCTGTTTTCGTGCGGGTATCCCCATGTAGGGGCCGGAACCGGTACCGATCCACACGCCGCGATCTCGAATCCCGCCGTAGGGGCCGCCTCTCTTGGCGGCCCGTTCTCCGGAGAAGGGGCGGGGTCCCCGCTTTGTGGGGAGAGGGAGAGCGAAGCCAGCGCCTGAGGGCGAATACCTAAAACCCGCGGTGAAGCGGCTTTCGCGACGACGAGGAAATCCCCCTGACCGCTTTCTTTATTACAGCCCGGCCGGCTGAGGCGGTAAGGCGTTGAGGCCCACGGCAAGCTCCTCATCCGTGGGGATGTGATCGGTCATGGTGCCGTTGTTGTACTGCTCGTAAGCCACCAGGTCAAAGTAGCCGGTGCCGGTGAGGCCAAAGACGATGTTCTTGGCCTCGCCCGTCTCGCGGCAGCGTTTGGCCTCGTCGATTGCCACCTTGATGGCGTGGCTGGACTCGGGGGCGGGGAGGATGCCCTCGGTGCGGGCAAAGAACTCGGCGGCCTCAAAAACGGCGGTCTGTTCGGCGGAGGTGGCTTCCATGTAGCCGTCGTGGTAGAGCTGGGACAGCACCGGGCTCATGCCGTGGAAGCGAAGGCCGCCGGCGTGGTTGGGGGAGGGGATGAAGCCGGCGCCCAGGGTATACATCTTGGCCAGCGGGCAGATCATGCCGGTGTCGCAGAAGTCGTAGGCAAACCTGCCGCGGGTGAAGCTGGGGCAGGAGGCCGGCTCCACGGCGATGATGCGGTAATCGCGCTCGCCCCGGAGCTTCTCGCCCAGCCGATGATGATATCGGGTACGATGCCGTACTTATCCAGGGCGATCTTCGTCTCAAGCCCGATGACGGACTGGTGAAGCAGCACCTGATTGAGAACGGAACCCAGGACATAGCGGTAGCCGGGGTTGGAGGTAGCCACCTCCACGGCCTCGGAGATGGCGCAGCCCAGGGAGCCGGTGGTACCGGGATGCTCGGCCAGGATCTTCCGGCCCACATTGGTCTCCATGGAGGGGCTGGGGGTGACGGTGGCGCCGTAGGTCCGCATGACCTCCCGGCGGAAGGGCTTCTGCTCATAGCTGACCTTGACCATGTAGACCTTGCAGTCCAGACCCAGGTACGCGCAGGCCATACTGAGGGCGGTGCCCCACTGTCCGGCGCCGGTCTCAGTGGTGACACCCTTCAGGCCCTGCTTCTTGGCGTAGTAGGCCTGGGCGATGGCGGAATTGAGCTTGTGGGAGCCGGAGGTGTTGTTGCCCTCGAACTTGTAGTAGATGTGGGCCGGGGTCTGGAGCTTCTCCTCCAGGCAGTAGGCCCTGACCAGGGGCGAGGGACGGTACATCTTGTAAAAGCCCAGGATCTCCTCTGGGATGGGGACAAGCCGGGTATCGTTGTCCAGCTCCTGGGCAATCAGCTCGTCGCAGAATACGGGGGCCAGGTCGGCGGCGCTCATGGGCTGCAGGGTTCCGGGGTTTACCAGCGGCGCGGGCTTGACCTTCATGTCCGCCCGGACGTTATACCAGTTTTTCGGCATCTCGTCCTCATTGAGATAGATCTTGTAGGGGATTTTCTGTTTGCTCATGGTTTTTACTCCTTTCAAATATCATATAGGTTTTCCGCCCGGGGCAAATAAAAAACGCCTTTGTCCCGGATAATTCGGGACAAAGACGCGAAGTCTCTGCGGTGCCACCCAAATTGACGAATTTCTCGCCCACTCACGGCCAACTTCCATTGGCCAAGCTCTGTAACGGGAGCGCCCGTCCCGGCTACTCGCCAAATCGGCTTTCGCTTCGCCCTCATCAGTCCATTCGCCGCGCCCTTTACTGCCGCCATCCCACCGTCGGCGGCTCTCTGTGAGCAAGTGTGCGAGGTTACTACTCTGAATCATCGGTTTATGTGTGAATCTTAATACGTTAAATCAACTTTGTCAAGAGGTTTTTCTAAATTTCGTCAAAATGTCTCATCCCGCCTCGGTCAGCACATCCGCCAGACACCGGCCGAAATACCGCACGGCGTTGAGGGCCTCCCTGAGCGTGTTGCCGTTGGTGCCGACCTCCACGATCAGCGACCCGGTGGTGGCGTGTTGGTTGTAGCGGTACTGGGATATCTTCAGGGGCCGCGCCAGCGTCGGGTAGTCCGTCACCATCTCCCTCTGGATCTTCAGGGCGAAGGTAAGGTTCTCCTGCCAGTCCGGGTGCTTTAATCCCGACGAATTTGACCCGCAGATGAGCATCACCTGGGCGCAGGGTTCGCTTCCCACGTCGGCCACGGTCTTGTAGAGCTTCCCATCCCCCTCCAGGGCGTCCCGGTGCAGGTCGATGACCACGCGGATCTCCGGGTTCTCCTTGAGGTGGGCCTTTATGGATGCCAGGGACCTGTCGTAGGAGCCGGTGTAGCTGGGGTAGTCATAAAGCTCCCGGTCGTGGATAACGGTGATCCCCCGTTCCGTCAGCACCTTTTCCAGTTCGTCGCCCACACGGACCACGTTGAAATTCCTGTCCTCGGTCCGGGAGTGGTCCGATTCCTCGTACATATCCTCTCCGGCGGGATTGTAGGCCTCGGAGCCGTGGGTGTGGATGATCAGCACCGCCGCCCCGTCGGCGGCGGAAAATCGCAGCGGTCTTTCGATGATCTCTCCTATGTCAAGGGTATATTTCGACTGGTTCTTTATGTAAATGCCGCCCCCGGCGTCAAGATATCCGCTTCCGGTCCCGATGATGGTGGTGCCGATGGCCTTGTTCTGGGGCGTCTCGGGCACGGCGGGCTTGTCGTTGGGCGCGGTGTCCGCGGGGCCGCTGTCCCCGGTAGTGTCCTGCTCCACGGGCGGCGCGGTGTCTGGCGTGGTGTCCTCGGCCAGAGCGCCGCCGTCCGACGCCGCGTGGTCAACGGTCCTCCCCGGATCCGTGGTGTCGGCGGTGTCCGACGACGGCTGATTGCCGTCTTTCTTCTGCCCTTCCGGCGTGTTTTTCACCGCCGTGTACCCCGGGAGGGCGCTTTTCAGCGCCAGCTCACCGGCCCCCGGCAGTTCAAACTCCGCCCCCGGGAGAGCCAGGGTCAAAATACCGGCGCCAAGCCCCTCGGATATGGAGCCTGACGCCGCTCCCCCGGCGATGTCAATGACGGCGCGCACGACAAGGCACAGGGTCAGCACACCGGCAAGCCTCGCCGCCACCCTGCCCGGACTGATCCGCCTCGCTTCCCTCTCGGCTTTTCTCATTTGCTCAGCCTCCTCATTTGTAGGACGATATAAGAGACTATTCCGGGAGACGAGAAATTATGATTGCAAGCTGAGCGGTTCGGGTTTATAATAAGGACATCCAAATAATAAAGAAAGGAAATCGTTATGGAAAAGGTATTCATCCCCCACGGCGTTTGTTCACGCCGTTATGATATCGTCCTTGAGGACGGCGTGATCCAGAACATCACCGTGGAGGGCGGCTGCAACGGCAACCTCAAGGGCATCTGTGCCCTTCTCCGCGGTCAGCGGGCCGAGGACGTGATCCCCCGCCTCCGTGGCACCCAGTGCGGCATGCGCGGCACCTCCTGCCCCGACCAGATCGCCATCGCCCTTCAGGAGGCTCTTGACGAGGAGGCGGGCGCATGAGGCCGGTCTTTGCGAACACCTTCAACGTCACCCACAGCAAGAACAAGGCCGAGGTAGCCCTGTCCTTTGCCCACATCTACACAGACCATAATTTCTCCATGAAACAGGGCACACTCACCGACGTGTCCGCCCAAGTGGCCGACGAGGTGGCCAGCGTCCTCATCACCCGCGACGGCCTTGTGGCCCTGACGAAGCTCCTCAACCGGGTGATGAACGACTGGGGGATCGACGTTTCCGAATGAGATACACCACCGTCATTTTCGACCTGGACGGGACGCTTCTCAACACCCTTGAGGACATCCGCGCCAGCGTCAACCACATCCTCACAAAGTACGGCTATGAGGAACGGACCCTGGAGCAGATCCGCCGCTCCGTGGGTAACGGCTCCGGCGTGCTTCTTGAGCGCTCCCTGCCCGAGGGGCGGGACACCCCCGGCTTTGACAAGCTCCTCAGCGAGTACACAGCCTGGTACGAGGCGCACAATATGATAGAAACCGCCCCTTATGAGGGGATCCTCGAGACCCTCCGCGCCCTCACGGCCTCCGAACATAAGCTGGCCGTGGTGTCCAACAAGCCCGACGCCAATACCAAGGCCCTGGTGCGCCGCTTCTTTGGCGCCTACGTCTCCGTGGCCATCGGCGAAAGGCCCGGCATCGCCCGCAAGCCCGCCCCGGACTCGGTGAAGGCCGTGATGCGGGAGCTTTGGAGTTACCCCTACGAGACAGTCTACGTGGGAGATTCCGAAGTAGACCTGAAAACCGCCCGGGCCGCCGGCATTGACTGCATCTCCGTAGCCTGGGGCTTTCGCACAAAGGAGCTTTTGACCGAGTGCGGCGCCAAGACCATCATCACCCGCCCCTCGGAGCTTATAAAGCTCGTATAAAAAATAACGCCGGCCCGACAGCCGGCAAATGAACAAAGCGCCCGCCTTTCGGCGGGCCCCTTTTCGCTTATTCGTGACGAAGTTCCTCAAGGCAGGAATCGCAGATGTTCTTGCCCTTGTGCTGGCTGAGATTTCTGGTTTTTCCGCAGAAGATGCAGGAGTCCTCGTGCTTGGCGAGGATGATCCGCTCGCCATCCACATAGATTTCCAGTGAATCCTTCTCCGCAATGTCCAGGGTCCTTCGCAGCTCGATGGGGATGACGATCCTTCCAAGCTCGTCAACCTTCCTCACAATACCGGTAGATTTCATGCTATATCCCCTCCATAATTTTTGGCCGGCATAACCGTCCTTGTAATTATTGTAACATTTTATCGAAATTTGTCAACGTATTTTCCAGATATTTTTCCAAAAATGACTCAAAAATTGCAAAATTGTATCAATCTTTTGCCTTTTTCTGGCCATTTTCGCCGCCTATATGGCATTTTTTGGGACATTTTGACGATTTCTTATTTTCCAGTTTTGCGATGCAATGTATTTCATTCCGGCTCTTGCAAAAAAAGGCCGAATATCCTATAATTGATATATGCTTTAACCAATCCTTCCCGTGAGGTAATCGCCATGCCTATCAAGATACCCAACGAGCTTCCCGCGACGCAGACGCTGCACGATGAGAATATCTTCGTCATTCCCGAGACCAGAGCCGTGACCCAGGACATCCGCCCTTTAAGGATAGCTCTCTTAAACCTCATGCCCACCAAGATCGCCACCGAGACTCAGATGGCAAGGCTCCTGGGCAACACCCCTTTGCAGGTGGAGCTGGAGCTTTTGCAGACCAGCACCCACAAGGCCATGCACACCAGCGAGGACCACATGATCGCCTTCTACAAGACCTTCGACGAGGTACGTAACCAGCGCTACGACGGCCTTGTCATCACCGGCGCACCGGTGGAGAAGCTGGAGTTTGAGGAGGTGGACTACTGGCAGGAGCTTTGTGAGATCATGGAGTGGAGCAAGACCAACGTCTACTCCACCTTCCACATCTGCTGGGGCGCCCAGGCGGCGCTTTACTACCACTACGGCGTCAATAAATACCCGCTGGAGAAGAAGCTCTTCGGCGTCTTCCCCCATAAGGTGGAGTACAAGCGCTCCATTCTGATGCGGGGCTTTGACGATGTTTTTTACGCCCCCCATTCCCGCCACACCACGGTCCTGCGGGAGGATGTGGAGAAGATCCCCGGCGTAAAGATCCTGGCGTCCTCGAAGGAGGCGGGGGTCTACATCATGTCCACCAGGGGCGGGCGGCAGATCTTTGTCACCGGCCACTCGGAGTACGACCCGGACACACTGAAAAACGAGTATTTTCGTGATCTCAACCAGGGTCTGCCCATCGAGGTGCCCAAAAACTACTTCCCCGACGACGATCCCACAAAGGAGCCCATCGTCCGCTGGCGGGGCCACGCCAATCTTCTCTATTCCAACTGGATCAACCACTTTGTCTACCAGGGTACGCCTTTTGATCTCATGGATATAAACATTATAGATGAAGGGGTGAAGATATGAAGATCTTTGAAACGCTCGACGCGATACATATCGGGACTCTCAGCCTGGGGCTTCTCCTTTCCACAGTGATACTGCTCGCCGTCTGCGTCGTCATAAGGCGGCTCCTTCTGAAGCTGGTGGACCGGGCCTTCGCCAAGAGCAGGCTGGACGCCTCCATCAAGGGCTTCATCAAGTCCGCCATCGGTGTCATACTGTGGGTACTCGTCATCCTCATCGTGGCGGATAAGCTGGGTATCCCCATGACCAGCCTTGTCGCCATCGTCTCGGTTGTCTCCCTGGCTCTGTCCCTGTCGGTGCAGAACATCCTGACCAACCTCTTCTCCGGCATCACCGTCCTGGGGACCCACCCCTTTGGTGCCGGAGACTGGGTGGATATTGGCGGCACGTCGGGGACCGTGCAGAACGTGGGACTCTTTTACACCATTCTCAGAATGCCCGACGGCCGGGAAGTCCACATCCCCAACTCCACGGTGGCCGACTCCAAGGTTGAGAACTTCACCGCCCATGAGACGCGGCGCATCGATATCGACGTCTCCGCCTCCTATGGCGACTCCGCCGGAGCCGTCAGGGCCGCGGTCGCGAAGGCCATGGAGATGACCGATGGCCTTATTTACGATCCCGCGCCCATCATCGCCGTCAAGGAGTACGGCGACTCGGCCATCACCTACATGGTGCTGGTCTGGTGTGAGACGCCCAAATTTTTCGCCGCCAAGTGCGCCCTCCTGGAGAACGTGCGCACCGCCTTTGAGGAAAACGGTGTCACCATGACCTACCCGCATCTGAATGTCCATCTCGAACAATAGGAGGCGTGACCGTGACTCACATACTTGAACAGATCCTGCACACCATCATCACTTACGGCATCCTTCTCTTTGAGTACGTGGGCGTCATCGTCCTGATCATTGACGGCATCCAGGGTGTCATCGCCTACATAAAGAGGGATCCGGAAATGCGCCTGAAGCTGGCCCAGGGCATGGCCACGGCCCTGTCCTTCAAGCTGGGCGGCGAGATTTTGCGCACCGTCATTGTCCAGACCTTCCAGGAGATCGCCATTGTGGCCTGCATCATCATCCTCCGCTCCGCCCTCACCTTCCTCATTCACTGGGAGATCAAACACATGGAACACGCGGAAACGCTGGCCCGTGAGACTGAGAAAAAGGACGAGCCCGCCACTCATTGACCGCCCGTCAACCCCGAGTCCCAAAATAACGCCAAACGGGACTGTAACGAACCGCCCCAAAAAGTACAACGCGAGGGCCGCGAAAAGATATGCTCCCCCTACAGCGGACAGGGAAAGAACAAAACTGTCCGCTATAGGGGGAGCATATCATTTTCGCCGCGGCCCCTTTAATCCGCCGCTTTGGGGAAGCTTTTAAACCGACTAGTATCACACTGCGGCTGGTTCTCTCGCCGCCACGGTTATCTTTCCGTCAACGACGTCCACAAGGACCTTGTCTCCGGCCTTGATCTGCCCCTCCAGCATTTTCTCGGCAAGAGCGTCCTCCACGGTCGACTGTATCTTGCGACGCAGGGGGCGCGCGCCGTATACCGGATCGAAGCCAGCCTCGGCCAGGGCGTCCACGGCGTTGTCCGTCACCTCAAGCTCCAGCTCCATGGTCTCCACCCGTCCGGTCACAACGGCCAGCATGTTCCGGGCAATTTGCCTGATCTCGTCACGGGTCAGCTGATGGAACACGATAGTCTCGTCAATGCGGTTGAGGAACTCCGGCTTGAAGGTCCGTCTCAGGTCGCCCATGACAGCCTCGCGGATACGTTCGTCGCTCATGGTGTCACCGGCGCTCTCCTGGGCGGAGAAGCCCAGTGTCTTGGCCTTCTCCGTAATGTTCCGCGCGCCCACGTTGGATGTCATGACGATAATGGTGTTCCGGAAATCCACCCGCCGGCCCTGGGAGTCGGTGAGCCGGCCGTCCTCCATGATCTGGAGCATAATGTTGAACACGTCCTCGTGGGCCTTCTCAATCTCGTCGAACAACACTACGGAGTAGGGGTGACGGCGGACCTTCTCGGTCAGCTGTCCGCCCTCCTCAAAGCCCACGTAGCCCGGAGGCGAGCCGATGAGCTTGGATACCGTGTGTTTTTCCATATACTCGGACATATCCACCCGGATCATGGCGTTCTCGTCCCCGAACATAGCCTCGGCCAACGCCCGGCAAAGCTCCGTCTTGCCCACGCCCGTGGGGCCCAGGAACAGGAAGGAGCCGATGGGCCGGTGGGGATCCTTGAGTCCCACGCGCCCGCGCCGGATGGCCCTGGCCACCGCGGTCACGGCCTCGTTCTGGCCCACCACGCGCTTATGCAGGGTCTCCTCCATGCGCAACAGTCTCTGCCCCTCGTCCTCGGTCAAAGTGGTGACGGGGATACCCGTCCAGCCGGAGACCACGGAGGCGATGTCCTCGGCAAGCACTCGCTTACCGGGGCCGGCCTTACCGCTCTGCCAGCGCCGGCGCACCTCGTCCAGCTCGGTGCGTTTGGCCCGCTCGGCGTCTCTCAGCTTGGCCGCACGTTCAAAGTCCTGATTCTGGACGGCGGACTCCTTCTCGGATGCCAGCGCGGCGGCCTCGGATTCCAGCGTTTTCAGATCCGGCGGGAGCTTCAAAGACTCCATTCGTACCCGGGACGCGGCCTCGTCGATGAGGTCGATGGCCTTGTCCGGCAAATACCGGTCATTGATATACCGCTCCGACATCTTTACCGCCGCCTCGATGGCCTCGTCGGTGATGGTCAGCTTGTGGTGGGCCTCATACTTGTCCCGAAGGCCCTTCAGGATCTGGATGGATTCATCCTCGCTCGGCTCGTCCACCTGCACCGGCTGGAAACGCCGCTCCAATGCTGCGTCCTTCTCAATGTACTTGCGGTACTCGTTGAGCGTCGTGGCGCCGATGGCTTGGATCTCACCTCTGGAGAGGGCGGGCTTTAAAATATTGGAGGCATCGATGGCACCCTCCGCGGCGCCCGCGCCGATGATGGTGTGAAGCTCGTCGATAAAGAGGATCACGTCCCCGGCCTTACGAACCTCCTCCAGAGCGTTCTTGATACGCTCCTCGAAGTCGCCTCGATACTTGGTGCCGGCCACCATGCCGGTCAGGTCCAGGGAGACGACCCGCTTGTTCTGCAGGCTTTCCGGCACGTCTCCGGCGGCGATCTTCTGGGCCAGTCCCTCGGCGATGGCCGTCTTGCCCACGCCTGGCTCTCCGATAAGGACGGGGTTGTTCTTTGTCCGACGGGAGAGGATCTGAATGACCCTCTGCACCTCCCTGTCCCGGCCGATGACCGGGTCCAACTGGCCCTGGGATGCCATGACGGTCAGATCCCGGGAGAACTGATCCAGGGTCTTGGTCTCCGGGTGACTGACATTCCGGTCAGACCCGGCGGCACGGCGCACTGCCGGATCAAACATCTTCACAAGCTCGGTGTAGACCCGGTTCAGGTCCACCCCGGACATGGTCAGGATCTTGGCAGCCACGCTGTCCGGCTCCCGGAGGATTCCCATGAGCAGATGCTCGGTGCCCACATAGCTGTGCCCCAGGCGCATGGCGTCCCGCACAGCAAGCTCGATAATGGTCTTGGCCCTGGGTGTCAGCCCCTGGACCGTGGTGTCGGCACTCTCACCCCGGCCCACCAGCTTCTCGATGGAAAGCCGCACCAGCTCGGCGTCCACGCCGTTGTCCCGAAGGATCTTCGCCGCCGCGCCGCCCCCCTCGGCAACCAATCCTGACAGTATGTGTTCGCTCCCCACATACCCGTGTCCAAGCTCCGCCGCCGTCTCGTGCGCCAGATCAAAAACCTTCTTGGCCCTTTCGGTAAACCTGTCCTCATATTTCATTCAAGACACCTCCTGTATTCTCCGCAAACGGGCGGGCTTTGGACCCGCCCGAACCCTTTCATACTATTTTTAAATAGTATCAATCCTTGTCCTTGCCCTCGTTTTCCAGGGCGCGGATCTTATTTCTCAGCTCCGCCGCCTTCTCGTACTCCTCGTTTTCGGCGGCGTCCTTCATCCGCGCGCGAAGCTCGTTGAGCTGACGCCTTTTTGAAAGCTCCGGGTCCACCTCCGCTCTCTTCTCCGCGCTTCCGGCTCCGCCTGAGCGGGACTCGCTGCGCTCCATCTCCGGAAAGCTGATCTCGATCCTCGGCATGGCCAGCATGGCAAAGGGGCTGAAGGCGCGGCCTCCAAAAACGTCCTCGAAGGGGTCGAAACCGAAAAAGCTCCTGAGCATACTCCCGCCGAAGCCGTTGTTCCCGGGGACGCTTCCACTGAAGAAGCCGTCGTCAAATATGTGCCCGAACATCTCCCCGGCCTGAGCCGCGAACTGACGCTCGGGCGCCAGCTTACCGGCACACTCCTCGCAGAGGTGCGCCTCCCGCTCCTGGCCGTTGAGGTTGAAGTGATAGTGAACTACAGCGTTATTCTTACCGCAATTTGTGCATTTCATAATGATAAACTCCTTTCAAAGAAAAAAATTGAAAATTGACTTGTTGGCTAAATCGTTGACAGCAGCATCTGCTTGAGTACCGCCGCCCTGACAATGTCCCGCCCCTCGGGATGTACGGGTCTCAGCGCTTGGTCCGAGAGGCCGGCCAGCATCACTCGGACAATTTTTTCCTCCAGCACCCCGGCGGAGACGCAATTTGAGAGCAGCGCCGCCGCCGTGCCGGCGTCCACCCGGTCGCCTATGGCGTTCACCGTGTGCATCACCAGAAGCTTCGGGTCGGTCTGCACGCGCCTGATACGGATATATCCGCCGCCTCCCCGGCGGCTCTCCACCACGTACCCGCGCTCGGGGGAAAAGCGTGTAGAGATCACGTAGTTGATCTGGCTGGGCACGCAGTTGAAGCGGCTGGCAAGCTCACTCCTCTGTACCTCGGCGGTGGAGTCCTCGTCAAGAAGTTCGTTAATAAAGCTCGCGATAACATCCGAAATACCCACCGGTCACATCTCCTTGTCGTTTGATTTGGTTCTCATTTTGACTTTGACTTTCTTTGATCTTATGGCTGTATTATATTCCTATCCCGTCAATCAGGCAACACGCATTTTTGACCATCTCTGACGTTTGACATTCTCTGACCTTAATTTATCTCCCGTTTTCTTTAATTTTCAAAAAGTTTCGCAGATTTTCTTTGATTTTTATGAGTATGCCATCTCCGCAATGGTCAAAAGGGCAAAATTTAAAAACTTTCCAAATTTAGCCCCCGTTTCTTCAAACTTGTTATTGATTTTTCACAAATTCGTGTTACAATGCTAATGACGGGGGCGGTATCCCCTGTCGTAATATGGAAATACTATTATGGAGGTACATAATTATGGCGAGAAAAGTTACTGATTCCTGTGTCAACTGCGGAGCATGCGAGAGCGCCTGCCCCGTCGGCGCTATCACCGAGGGTGACGGCCAGCACGTTGTGGATCCCGATGTCTGCATTGACTGCGGAGCCTGCGAGTCCGAATGCCCCGTCGGCGCCATTGAAGAGGCGTAAATACTTAAAAAACTAAAGGCGGCTTTCGGGCCGCCTTTAGTTTTAACCCGGGAGCCGTTTTTTCGTTGTGTGTAATAGAAAATTCGGGAGGAGAACACATGAGGGCTTGTTCGGTGAGGAGACTCCTCATTTTTGACACATCTTCAGCCCACATGGCACGTCCCAAAGGCAAAAAATTATAAGAGGGGTTCAAGGGGCTGTAGAGAAAAAAGTTGAAGCTGCAACCCCTTATACTAAGGAACCTACAAACAGATACGCCTGCGGCGCCTCGCGTTTTTTTGCGCCACAATTTCGTTGCAATTTCTTGAAATACAGCGAGTATTCTTTGCGCCGCTTTCCTCGCCTGACGCTATACACCTTGCCGCTCGGTAGATTTTTTAAATTGAAGATTAGGGAACCTCTGAATAAATCGAAGTATCGAAATCGGTAAGCGGATTTTCCGGCAAAAAAAGCCGCCCGGATCGGCGCGGCGATTTGTTCAGAGGTCCCTTTGTATTATTTTTTCATACGAGCTTAAACAGCACCAGGATGATCCCGTAGACGATGGAGCTTGCTATACCAAATACGATGACGGGGCCGGCAATGATGAACATCTTGGCGGCTGTACCGGTGATATAACCCTCGGTTTTAAACTCCAGGGCCGGCGAGACCACGGAGTTGGCGAAACCGGTAATGGGGACCAGAGTGCCGGCGCCGGCAAATTTGGCGATGTTGTCATAGATCCCCGCTCCGGTGAGCAGGGCGCCGGCCAGGACCATGATGATGCTTTCCCCGGTTGCGGCGTTTTCCTTGCTGAGTCCCGCCGCGCCAAGTCCGTCAATGAGCCCCTGGCCCACGCAGCAGATGATCCCTCCCACCAGGAATGCCTTTATCATATTGGGTATCAGCTTGGAGTTGGGCGTTTTCTTTTTTACGTACTCGGCGTACTCCTTGTTTGTCATTTTCAATTTTATCACCTCATGCAAATTACTGCATTTATCATCCCCACACCGCACGTTTATATTCACGCTAAGGAGCCGAATAAATCGGCAAGAGCGAATTGTGAAAGAATTGTTGCGCGAAATGACCGCGAGGCACCCTTGTGCCTTTACTCAGAGGTTCCTTATACGAATATATTTAATAGCTTTAACCGAACAACGAGGATTTTTCGCGCAAGACAGGGAAGACGGTGCAGAGAATACCGTTGTATTTCCATGCCGTCTGACGAAGTAATGCGCAAAAAATCCACGTTGTGAATTAAACCTTTTGGCTTAAAAATTAGTGTTGAATTTTTAGAACCGATTTTCGCAAAAAGCGCCGCCCGAAGGCGGCGCTTTTTGCATTACACAAGCTCAATGACGGCCATCTCGGCGGCGTCGCCGCGGCGGGGGGCGGTGCGGGTGACGCGGGTGTAGCCGCCCTGGCGGGAGGCGTACTTGGGGGCCAGCTCCTTAAATACCCTGGTCACCACATCCTCACGGGTGATGAACTCAAGGGCCTCACGGCGGGAGGCCAGTGTATCGGCCTTTCCGAGGGTTATCATCTTCTCAGCAAGAGGCTGGATCTCCTTGGCGCGGGTAAAGGTGGTCTCCATCCTCCCCTTGTCCAGGAAGTCCGTGACCAGCTGGCGGAGCATCGCCTTGCGCTGATCGGTGGTCTTGCCGAGCTTACGTGTTCCGGGCATATCTTTTCTCCTCCTTCTTCAGAGAATCGGTTTTCGCTCAGTTGTTGTCGTCGCTGGCCAGGGACAGGCCCATCATAGCCAGCTTGTGGACGACCTCTTCCAGTGATTTGTGGCCCAGGTTGCGGACCTTGATCATCTCAGACTCGGTCTTGGAGATAAGCTCCTCCACGGTGTTGATATTGGCGCGCTTGAGGCAGTTGAAGCTTCGGACGCTCAGATCCAGCTCCTCGATGGTCATCTCAAGGACCTTGTCACGCTGTGTCTCGCTCTTCTCCACGATCAGGGACTTGCTTCCAGCGGCTTCGGAGAGGTCGGTGAACAGCTTGAAGTGGTCGCAGAGGATCTTGGCGCCCATACTGACGGCGTCCCGGGCGGAGATGGTCTTGTCCGTCCAGACCTCAAGCGTCAGCTTATCAAAGTCGGTCATGTTACCAACGCGGGTATTCTCCACAGTGTAATTGACCTTGAGTACGGGGGTATAGATGGAGTCCACGGGGATGACGCCGATGACCTGCTGGGTCTGGCTCGCCTTGTTGCGCTCGGCGGAGACATAGCCTCTGCCGTGGTTCAGCGTCAGCTCCATGCGAAGCTGGGCGTCGGGGCCGAGGGTGGCGATGTGCAGTTCGGGATTGAGGATCTCCACCTCCGCGTCGGCCTTGATGTCGCCGGCGGTGACCTCTCCCTCTCCAATAGCCTCGATGTAGACCGTCTTCTCACCCTCGCTGTGGAGGCTGGCGATTATGCTCTTTAGGTTCAGGACGATCTCGGTCACATCCTCCTTGACGCCGGGGATAGTGCTGAACTCGTGCTGTACGCCTGAGATTTTTACGCTTGTCACGGCCGTACCTGGCAGTGACGAGAGGAGTATCCTTCTCAGAGAGTTTCCCAACGTAATGCCGTAGCCGCGCTCCAGGGGTTCCACTACATACTTGCCGTAGGACGGGTCATCCTGATTATCTTCGCAGTCGATACGCGGCTTTTCAATTTCAATCACTAATATTTACCCTCCTTATAAGTTTAAGCGCTTGCACGCTGTGTGCGGATTTCCAATGAGGGTTTTGCCAGGCGACCGCAGGAAATCGCCTATTTTGAGCGGCGCCTGGCGTAACGGATTACTTGGAATAAAGCTCGACGATGAGCTGCTCCTCAACGGGCAGGTCAATATCCTCGCGGGCGGGCATCGTCAGGACCTTTCCCTGAAGCTTGGTAAGATCCTTCTCAAGCCACTTCGGGGGGGTGATGATGACGGCGTCCTCGCCGGTGAGGCGCTTGAACATGGCGCTCTGGCGGCTCTTCTCCCGGACCTCGATGACATCGCCCGGCTTTACCAGATAGGAGGGAATGTCAACTCTCTTGCCGTTGACGTTGAAGTGACCGTGGTTCACGGCCTGACGGGCCTCCCGGCGGGTCATGGCGAAACCGAGACGGTAAATCACGTTGTCAAGACGGCGCTCGATGGTGGTAAGCAGCACCTCGCCGGTCTGACCGGGAGCCTTAGCGGCCTTCTCATAGTAGGTGCGGAACTGCTTCTCCAGAATGCCGTAAACGAACTTGACCTTCTGCTTCTCATTGAGCTGCATGGCGTACTCGCCCTGCTTACGGCGCATCTGGCCCTTGGGGTTGCGGATGGTGTCGGACTTCGTCTTCGCGGTATAACCCATGTAAGCAGGAGAAATGCCCAGCGCCTTGCAGCGCTTTACGATGGGCTGCATATTCTTAGCCATAGTAAATTCTTCCTCCTTCTTCGATTATACGCGGCGGCGCTTGGGCGGCCGGCAGCCATTGTGTGCGATCGGGGTGACATCCTTGATCATGGTGACCTCCAGGCCCACTGTCTGGAGGGCGCGGATGGCGGCCTCACGTCCCGAGCCGGGTCCCTTGACAAAGACCTCGACTGTCTTCAGACCATGCTCCATGGCGGCCTTTGCGGCCGTCTCGGCGGCGGTCTGAGCCGCGAACGGGGTACTCTTCTTGCTTCCACGGAAACCCATTCCGCCGGCGGAGGCCCAGGAGAGGGCGTTGCCGAAGGAGTCGGTCACGGTGACCATGGTGTTGTTGAAGCTGGAGCTGATATGCACCTGGCCCTTTTCTATGTTCTTGCGCTCACGGCGGCGGGTGCGGACGACCTTACCTTTAGTGGTATTTCCTGCCATAGTGATATCCCTCCCTTACTTCTTCTTGTTGGCGATGGTGCGCTTCGGGCCCTTGCGGGTACGAGCGTTTGTCTTGCTTCTCTGACCGCGGACAGGCAGGCCCCTTCTATGACGGGTGCCGCGATAGCAGCCGATCTCGGTGAGGCGCTTGATATCCAGAGCTACCTGGCGGCGAAGATCGCCCTCCACCACATACTGATGGTCGATGCACTCACGGAGAGCGGCCTCCTGGGCCTCGGTCAGATCCTTGACGCGGGTATCGGGATTTATGCCGGTCTGCTCCAAAATCTTTTTCGCGCTGGTCCTGCCGATGCCGTAAACGTATGTGAGGCCGATCTCGATCCTCTTGTCTCTGGGCAGGTCAACGCCGGAAATTCTTGCCATACTTAATGACCATTCCTTTCAAAGTCTTTTTCAGTCGTAATTCCGCTTAACCCTGGCGCTGTTTGTGCTTCGGGTTCTCGCAGATCACCATGACTTTTCCCTTGCGCTTGATGACTTTGCACTTCTCGCACATGGGCTTTACTGAAGGTCTGACTTTCATATTTACCTTCCTTTCATTTCGCGGGAAATTAATTTACTTTGTGCGCCATGTGATCCTGCCGCGGCTCAGATCGTAGGGGCTCATCTGCACCGTGACCTTATCGCCGGGAAGGATCCTGATGAAGTTCATACGGAGCTTACCGGAGATATGGGCAAGGATTATATGTCCGTTTCCGATATCAACGTTGAACATCGTGTTGGGCAGGGATTCGACGACTGTGCCCTCCAGCTCGATAACGTCATCTTTAGCCATGCTTCATACCTCCTTATTATCGATGCCGGCCTTCTCGGCCAGCGCGCGCCGAAGCTCGCTGTTGGTGACCTTTTCGCCGCTGCGGAGCTTCTGATCCGTTCTTCCGGACCCCCGCTCCACGGCTTTCAGGTGCTTGAGCTTCTTTTTCTTGGGCTTTTCAAGCCGTCTGTCCCTGCCATTGACGATGTAGGCGTATTCCCCGTCGGTAGAGCTGACGAAAAACAGCTCTCCGGCGTCTCGCCCGGCAAGGGAGCGGACAACATCGGCTTTTTCTATCCCCACGTCACACCTCCGGCTCGGGGAGCGTAAGGATCTCCGGCTCTCCGTCGGTGATGAGAATGGTGTTCTCGTAGTGGGCGGCCCTGGACCCGTCCAAGGTGACTGCCGTCCAGCCGTCCTTCAGGACGCGGACCTGCCAGTCCCCCGCCGCCACCATGGGCTCGACGCATACGGTCATACCCCGCACGAGTCTCGATCCGTGGCCGGGACGGCCAAAGTTGGGTACCTCCGGTTCCTCGTGCATCTCGGTGCCGATGCCGTGACCGACATAGTCACGGATGACTGAAAACCCATTTGCCTCCACAAACTGTTGGATGGCCGCGCTGATGTCGGAGACCCGGTAACCGGGCCGGGCAAATTTGAGCCCCTCGTAAAACGCCTGCCTAGTGATTGACAGGAGCTTCACGTCCTCATCGCACCGCGCCTTTCCCGCTATGAAGGTCGCCGCGCAATCCCCGATATAGCCTTCAAAGCCAACGTCCAGGTCGATGCTGACCAGGTCGCCGTCCTTGATGACCCTTTTCCCCGGTATGCCGTGTACCACCACATCGTTGACGGAGATACATGTGGCCGCCGGATACCCGCAATACCCTATGCAGGTGGGGATGGCGTGCTTGGATCGGATAAATGCCTCTACCTCTTTGTCTATCTCTTGGGTTGTTGCGCCGGGGACTACCAATTTTCCCGCGTAATCGCGGGCTGCCGCGGCAATTGCCCCTGCTCGGCGCATTTTATCGATCTCCCGGGGAGTCTTTAAGCGTATCATACTCAGTTGATCCCCAGAGCCTCGAACACTTTTTTGGAGGTGGCCTCGATGGTACTCTCCCCGACCACCGTGACCAGCTTGCCTCTCGCCTCATAGTAGCTGAGAAGCGGCTCGGTCTGAGCGTGGTAAACGGCGAGTCTGCTCAGCACCGTCTCGGGAAGATCGTCCTTGCGGATCGTAAGCTTCCCGCCGCAGACGTCGCAGACGCCCTCCACCTTGGGGGGATTGCTCTCCACATGGTAAGTGGCGGAACACTCGGAGCAGGTCCTCCTGCCGGACATCCTCTTGACGATAACATCATCGGGCACGTCGATGCAAAGGGCGCGGTCAACAATGATGCCGAATCTCTCGAGGGCGTCCGCCTGGGCGATGGTGCGCGGCACCCCGTCCAGAATAAAGCCGTTCTTGCAGTCGTCCTTCGCGACGCGCTCAGAGACGATACCCATGATAACATCGTCTGGGACGAGCTGGCCGGCCTCAATAATGGCCTTGGCGCGCAGTCCCACGGGCGTACCCTCTTTGACGGCCGCCCGCAGGATGTTGCCGGTGGAAATGGTGGGAATTTCAAGCTTGTGGGAGATGATATCCGCCTGGGTGCCTTTTCCGGCGCCGGGCGCTCCGAGAAGTATAAGCTTCATAAAGGACACTCCTTAATTATTCAAGAAATCCCTTGTAGTTGCGCATGATGAGCTGAGCCTCCAGGGCCCTGACAGTCTCGAGAGCCACGCCCACAACGATGATGAGGGATGTGCCGCCGATGGCAATACCCGTGTCGGAGGCGGTCTTGCTCAGGGCGCCCACGATCAGCGGGACCAGCGCGATGATGGCAAGGTAGATGGCTCCGAAGAGGGTCACCTTATTGAGGACCTTGGCGATAAAAGCGCTGGTGGGCTTGCCCGGACGGAAGCCGGGGATATAGCCGCCGTTCTTCATCAGGTTGTTGGAGACCTCGATGGGGTTGAACTGGATGGTGGAGTAGAAGTAGCTGAAGAAGATGATCAGCAGGAAGTA
>CANQSU010000012.1 GCA_947626585.1 uncultured Oscillospiraceae bacterium | reverse complement strand
CGGCCGCCCGCAGGCAATCGCAGTCTTTTCAAGTCCTCGTATTTTGTTCTCCAGTCGTTGCGGTCTGGCAGAGGGCGCACTTATCCCCTCCTTAACGCCGTTCCTCCCTACCTTACTCCGCCCTATCTTACTCCGCCCTGGATACATCCCCAGTATAGCAATACCAGACCCGCCTGTATAGTTGGAGATGTTCCAACAAAAATGTGCTGAGGGCAGGGAAACAGGGTATCAAAGTGCTATTGGCTTTGTGCTTGCATCTGTAATCGCAAGGAACATATCACTTCTGGCGTCTGCTTCTCATTGGCGGATGTATCGCGATTTACCACCGCCAAAAGTCTGTCCCGGCGTTCGGTTTCATGGAAATCATGTTATCCGTGGAACCGGTCAACTCCGTTTCGAGTCCCAGAGATTGAAACAGCATTCCCATCACATCGTTTATTCCACGCTGCTCGTTGGCGTTGTAGCGCAGAGCGTACTCAGGACAATCCTGCCAAATGGCGTTCATAAGCGCGGGAAGATCGACCTTGTTTTCATTCAGCCACTCGGAGCGTGTTTGCAGCAGTTCAAAAATAGCTACACAAATAGCATTCTTGGGGAAAAACTGATACCCCAAAGTCTTTTTAATGCCTTGCGCCTTATCAAATATGCATTGACTGGCGTATTGGAGCGCGGTCTTAGACAGGTCAGCTTCCCAAATTGGGAAACTGACGGCAAGTGTCTCTGCGCCCTGATCCGTCTCCAGCCAATAGATCCCGTTCGCCAGCGGTCGATGTCGAGTCGTATAACCCCACGGTGTCAAAAACGGCACTGGCAGCGCCCCAAAATATTCCGGGTTCAGTTCCGCACCATAAATTGCACACTCATGCAGAGTTTCACCTTCTGCCAAAAGAATATTATGAGCAATTTCATACCGTTTGATCTCATAATCGATTACTTTGCCTCCGGCGTTTTCCTGGCTGATTGATACAACCAGCCCCTGGCCAGTCTGCAATGGGACCCCATATCTGAGAGCATCCTTGGATAGCGGGGCATCGTCCAGTAACAGGTAGTATTCCTCCGTTGACACCTTTCCTTCCGGCTGTACCACAAAGAAATACACGCCAGGGCAGATCTGCTCTGCGAACACCAGTTCGCCCAATTCACTCACATCAACAGGCAAAGATTCTTCGCTCAATATAGTCACTTCTTTCTTTAATATTCGGATGACTATCAACGAAGTGGGGCGGCGCCGGGTTTCCCTATGAAACCCGGCATCTCGATGATTCAATTATAACTCGCGGCATGGTGTAATGCTACTGGTAAAACAACCAACTTGTAGCAATTTTTGTTTTCGCTACTTGGGGTTACACTACGGATAAAGGTGGTGCAACACTATGAGCAGAGAACAGAAAACCATAAACATTGAGGTCGGTGCCCGAATTAAGCAGTACCGTGCAGAAAGGAAACTGACCAGAGAAGATTTGGCTCGGCTTTCTGGATACAGCGTGAACTTTATCCAAGAAGTAGAGCGCGGTCGCTCTGGGCTTTCTTCGGAGTCCATGAGAGCTTTTGCAACAGCCCTTGACGTTTCGACAGATAGCATACTTTTCGGGTCTGGCAACGAAGAATTTAGCTTCATAGTTGAGAAACTTAAAACTGTTCCGCCCGAAAAACAGAGTCACGTTATTAAAATCATTGAAGAAGCGGTAAAATGCACAAAGTAAAAAAGGTCCCCCTCCGTATTTGAAATGATACGAAGGGGGGCTTCTCTTTTGTCCGCACTTTGATTGCGGCAAACTGAGCTTTATAAAATTTTCCGACCTCACCACGAGGTCCTGTCAGCCAAAAGCATTACTGTATGCATAGATATTGACCGCTTGCTGTGCAACTTCTCTTTTGTTGCACCTACATCTTGCGTTGTGCAATTTTCCAACATATGTTCTATCTACCCAACCATTCCCGCTTGACCTTTTGGCGCACCTGTCGTAATATCGGGTTAGAACATTTGTTTCAATTTGACAGGAGGCGGAAGCATATGAAGGAGCGCACTTATATCGCCATCGACCTGAATAATGACGAGGAAAAAGAAATGCCGATATTATCTGCGCAATCCTTAAAAGTGGGCAATAGTAGCAGATAATATCGGCATTACCTGTTATACTTGGAAGCACCAAATATAACAGGAGGTGCTATTTTGCAAAAAATCGAAGATGCCGTAGCCGATGTGCTGGAAGCGATGCGCAGACGCGGAGTTGGAGACTACTCCATAAAATGCATCAATTGGAGTGTCTACCGCCCGTTTATCAACTGGCATCATGAGCATGGAACCGAACTTTGCGCCTTTGAGTTGTTGGAAAGTCTGTGTTTGCACCAACAAAAGAGGTATGAAAGCGGGGAAATCAGCAGGAAATTTTATCGCTCTTTCGTAACAGCAGCCTTTCGGATTCGATCCTATGTCAGTACCGGCGAAGTGGACTTTTCCATTGTGAAAGAAACCAAATGGTATAAACCTGGCGAAGCGTATCAGACGTATGTGGATTTGATCCTGGAAAGTACGGGACTTAAAGGACATCATCAGAGGAAATTGTCGATTCAGATACGTCACTTTTTCTGCTTTATGGAGAGCCGCCATAAAGGAATTACCCAAATCAGCGATAAGGATTTTATTGACTTTATCCATGAGGCGGCGAAAACCAATCAGAATAACATGAATATTGTAATCCGAGCTCTGAAGTTTACAGCAGATTACTTAAACGCTGCTCAATTAACGAAAATCAAAACTGATTTGAGCCTGTTTTCTCCCCAGACGCCTCCAAATCGCCTGATCCAGCCATATACTCAGCTAGAGATCAATTCAGCGCTGGAAGCGATAGATGGACATTCCAAGATGCCTATGCGAGACCGGGCAATCATCCTGCTTGCTTTCAATTCCGGTCTTCGCTGCGTGGATATCAGAAGTTTGAAATTGGACGATATCGATTGGAAAGCACAGGAACTGCGAATTGTGCAGAAAAAGACTGGCAAGCCTATTGCTGTATCCCTCAACGGGAAAACGCTCAATGCCATTGCCGATTATATTTTAAAGGAACGGCCCAAGTGCAAAGATACCTGCGTATTCATTAGAGCGTACCCTCCCTACACGGGGATTGCCAGTACAAGCCCGCTGGACTATATGATCGATAAATATTGCCGGTTAGCTGGAATCAAAAAGAAAAGTTATCGCTCATTCCATAGCCTGCGCCGCGCCTTTGGAACAGAGCTTGCAGAAGCAGAAGTTCCGGTTACATCTATTTCGCAGATGCTCGGACATAGCGATATGTCGTCCGGCAAAGCATATCTCAGTTTCAACAGGACACAAACCGCGTTGTGTTCCGCTGATTTTTCTGAGGTTCCCATTTCAAAAGGCATTTATGCGGATCTGATGCCTCATGCACACTGCAATTCAGAGAAGGGCGGTGCTGGGGCATGAGGTTCTGGGAAAAAATACATACAGCATATTACGATATGGTTAATCTTAAAGTGTCTCTTGGCTATTGCAAGGATACCTATAGGCCATCTCAAGTCCTTCCGTTTGTTGAATATTGCGCCAATAAGTTTCCTGACGCTGAGGAAATCACCAAGGAAATGTTGGACAGCTGGCTGATAGTGCGGGAATTTGCCACTGACAATACCAGAAAGCATGTAATCATCAATATACGGCACTTTACCCGCTACCTGAACGCTGTTGGGTATACGGCATTTGTCCCAACAGAAGATTATAATATCAAAATTCAGCGGTATCAACCCTATATCTTCACTGATTTTGAACTGCGACATCTTTTTGACGCAATTGATGATGTGAAACCTTGCGCACGGTCTCATGCCGAATTGATCCTGCCCGTACTGTTCAGGCTGGAGTTGTGCTGCGGTATGCGTCCAAATGAGCCATTGAGTCTCCGAACGGAAGATGTTGATTTGAAAACCGGAGATATTTTTATCAGAAAATCCAAACGGGGCAAAGACCGCCACATCATTATCTCTGAAGATATGCGAGAGCTTTGCACCAGATACGATCAATTGGCTGGACGGCGCGAATGGTTCTTCCAGCATTGGGACGGAGGTAGATTTTCTTCAACGTGGGCGCGGAACCGTTTTAACAGGGCTTGGATAAGAAGCGGCCTTTCTTGCAGGAAAAAGATGCCCCGCCCTTATGATCTCCGGCATAGTTTCGCCACAAGAGCACTTATGCGGTGGGTGGATGAAAAACGCGATGTTATGGCGCTGATTCCATTTTTGAGTACCTATATGGGCCATGTAAATCTGGATGAAACGATGTATTACATCCATCTTCTCCCGGAACGCTTGAAAGCTTCACCTGGAATCAATTGGGATATGCTTAGAGAGATTTATAAGACGGAGGAAGTATCCCATGAAGAAAATTAAAGATCCAGCCCTGTTTGAGAAAATCAGGGAGTTTTTAACAGAATATATGCCCATCATAAAAAGGGAAAGCATAAATACAGTGATTGCGTATCGTTACACTCTGAACCTGTATCTCACATTCTTGCAGGGCCTGCGTTCCAAAGGGCTAAACAGTATCACCTCTGCTGATTTTAACCAGAAGAATATCCTGGCATTTATGGATTGGCTAAAATCTCATCGCGGAAATAGAATATCCACCATAAACTTGCGGCTGGTACATATGCGGAGATTTTGCCGGTTTCTTATGGAGGAAAATCTTTTATTGCTTTCTGAATTATCCACTATACAGAAAATAGAGGAGTTTCCCAAAGAATATGCAGATGGGATCAAATATCTCTCTGTTCCAGAGATGAAATTGGTTCTGGCTCAGCCTGATTTCAGCAAAAAGATTGGAATTCGTGATCGCTTTTTCATGTATCTGCTCTACGACAGTGGCTGCCGGATTCAAGAAATTCTGGATCTAAAAGTGAGTGACTTCTCTATAAACAGCAATGGGGCGCAGCTGCACATTATCGGTAAGGGAAACAAATTCCGTGCCACACCGATTTCAGAGGAATTGATCCCGATGCACGAAGAGTACCGCGCTCACTTCCACAAAAATGGGAGCTTAGATGACTACTTGTTCTATACAAAACGCAATGGCATGACTACAAAAATGTCCCGTGATAACGCCCAGCGTTTTATAGCGAAATATGGGGATATGGCCAGAGATGCTATGCCCACTATCCCTCACCTTCATCCACACCTCTTTCGCCACACCCGGGCGATGCACCTGTATATAGCAGGAATGCCGCTGGAAATGGTTGCGCAATGGCTTGGACACTCTCAAATGGAAACTTCTCTGATTTATGCCAACGCAACTACAGAAATGAAGCGGGCCGCCGTTAGGAAAATCTCATTGAAAGAGAATTCTGTGTTTAAAGATGACGAGAAATTCAAATATAGCGATAATGATGATATTATTAAACAGCTCTATGGGTTACTTTAAAACAAAATGCCGATATTTTTTGGAATTGCTCGCTTATTTTAGACTCCTTCAAATTATGTCGGCATTTCTTTTCCCTCGGCATTATTCAGATAAAGTTGAATTCGGCTTTACCTGAAAAGTTATTACGCCTCCGCCGAGTGCGTGGCCCGTGGCCTTGATCCTCTGACTACCAACCTGGTGGTGGCCGATCTCACCCGAACTGAGAAGACCATCTGCCTGGCGGTGACGCCGCCGCTGAAAGCTGCAGGGGTACCCGGCCGCCCCCGGCTGTTCGAGGTGGTGGAGAGGGTCAAGGAAATCAACGCCATGCGATGTGCGAAGGCTCCCGGCCGCAGGCTCTCCGGCGAGTCCAGCAGCGCCCCGGAGCTGGCGGCAGATCCTTCTCTGGCCCTCGCCTATATCATCGCCCCGCCCCGGATGAAATACTACATGGACCTGAGCGCAAAAATCTACCAAATCTATCTCAAATATATCGCCCCGGAGGACATCCATGTGTACTCGGTGGACGAGGTGTTCATGGACGTGACCAACTACCTGGGCACTTATGGCCTCACGCCCAGGGAACTGGCCATGAAGATGATCCGGGATGTACTTTCCCAGACCGGCATCACTGCCACAGCGGGCATCGGCACCAATTTATATCTCTGCAAGGTGGCCATGGACATCGTGGCCAAGCACATTCCCGCCGACAAAAACGGGGTGCGCATCGCCGAGTTGGACGAGCGGAGCTACCGGGAAAGGCTGTGGGACCACCGGCCCATCACCGACTTCTGGCGGGTGGGTCGGGGCTATGCCCGTCGGCTGGAGAAGCACGGACTATATACCATGGGAGACATCGCCCTGTGCTCCGTGGGCCAGCCCAGCGACTATTACAACGAAGCCTTGCTCTATAAGGAATTTGGGATCAATGCGGAGCTGCTCATCGACCATGCCTGGGGCTGGGAGAACTGCACCATGGCCGACATCAAGGCGTACCGGCCGGAGAGCCACAGCCTCAGCTCCGGCCAAGTGTTGTCCCGCCCCTACTCCTTCCAGGAGGGCCGGCTCATCGTCCGGGAGATGACCGACCTGCTGGTGCTGGACCTGGTGGACAAGGGGCTGGTCACCGACCAGATGGCGTTGTATGTGGGATATGACAGCGCAAGCCTGTCTACCCCCGCCGGGCGGGAGAGTTATCGGGGCCCCGTGGTTCGGGACCACTACGGGAAACCTGTCCCCAAGCCCGCCCACAGTTCTATCAACTTGAGTGGGCCCACGGCATCCTCCAGGACTATCATTGAGGCTGTCACAGCGTTGTACGAGCAAATTGTCAACCCTGGCTTGCTGGTGCGGCGCGTCAATGTGGTGGCCACTCATGTACTCTGTGAGGATTTAATCGTGGCCCAGGCCCCGCCGGAGCAGTTGGATCTATTTACGGACTACGGGGCGCTGGAAAAAAGGCGGACAGCAGAGCGGGCCGCTCAAACGCGGGAGCGAAATATGCAGCGGGCCGTGTTGGAGATCAAGCGGAAGTTCGGCAAGAACGCCATTCTGAAGGGAATGAACCTGGAGAAGGCCGCCACCGCCGTGGAGCGCAACCGGCAAGTGGGTGGCCACCGGGCCTGACGCGAGGAAGGAGTACACATGGAGCGCGATTACGAAAAAATTATCAGCCTGCCGCACCATCAGTCCACCGTCCGGCCTCATATGCCTCGGACTGACCGGGCTGTCCAGTTTGCCCCCTTTGCGGCGCTGAATGGCTACGATGAGACGGTGCGGGAAACGGCGCGGCTCACCCAGAAGCGAATCGAGTTGACAGACGACGAAAAGGCCCTGCTGGATGTAATGATCCGCAGGGCCTTTCAGGACAGACTTCCGGTCTGCATTACCTATTTCCGGCCCGACGGCAGAAAGGCGGGAGGAGCCTATGTGCGGGCAAGGGGTGTCATCAAAGCCATTGACAGCATCAAACGTATCATCGTGATGGCGGATCAGACGACCGTCCCTGTAGATGGTATTGCAACAATAGTTGATGCTGGTAATCAAACCCACTAGTAAAATGACAAGAACTAATGGCTCAACTGATATCAGTTGAGCCATTAGTTCTTATGAGATTTGTTTTACAACGTCCTTTAAAACAGACATTTCATCAGACGTAATGTAACATAATGGACCGGAACTACGATTTGCTTTCCGTGCAGACAATGATTGCCGAACAATTCTATCTACGCGCTTGATTTCTGAATGCTTTTTTGTGTCCATTGCTATTGTTAAGATTCTAAATAGTTCAAGTTGAGTTATAGACTCCAAATGGCTCGCCTCCTGCTTCTTCATCTTACACAATTCCGGGAAAAAGGGAGTCGAATCAACTTGAAGAAAAATAATGCTTAATTATAAAATCCTTACAACCTTTGGTGCTAACCATTATTTCAACATATCTTTCAATTATTGTCTCTATACAACAATAATTAAGGAAAAACAATCGATCTGTTTTTACCCGTGCGGTAGATATTCCCATTGAAAAAACGGGCTTCCCCTCGTATGTAACACTACGCAACGCAAATGTCATAAAATTCTTCCATGTTTGGCGACTTCCAGGTTCACATAATGATTTGTTCAAAGATGCGATAAGAGATTGCTCATTCTGATATGATGTTAGAATCATTTTATTGTTTGCAGACATGGGCTTCATTGCTCTCTGATATTCTTTTTTATTAAAGGTTGCCACATATTTTTCGTATATGTAGTCCATTTCAGAAAGCTTTTTAAGAATTCTGACATGTACACGTACACTATCATCAAAAAGGTCAAGAAGATGATAACATATACCTAAGAAATATGACCGAATCAGTTCCGCTCGCTTCTGATCAGTATCGAGCGTTGGAAATTGTTCTGTAAAAGATGAAGTAATTACACCAACTTCATAACACATATGTGTCAGTGAATCAACATCAGCAGGTAGATTATCTATAAAACCTTGATCAATGCGGAAGGGAGCATCTCTAGGTAATACTACAGTTAAGCCCTCTTGTGGCACACTTTCTCCTAGAATGGATTTGCACTTTTTAACCAGAAAAACGATTAAATGGCAAATTAATGTACAAACTAGATAAACAAATAGGCTATACGCAATCACAATAGATCGCACATTGATTGGGTCAGAATCGCTAAAAAAATTACCAACAATTGGTATTATCACGATGGCTGCAATCTCAACTGAATTTTTGTTACTTTTTTCTGCTACTATACGAATAATAACAGAAATAACCAATGAAATCAAGCCTATAAAAATCCATGTACTTATTGTCGGCACAATATCGCTCCATTCACAAAAACAGATTATTAAAAAATATATCATAAATGTTCATAATTGTCAAATCCCGACTTGATTCGACACGACTTGATTCGACACGCTGCTTGATGCTTTACCATCAGCAAAGAGACTACCGCACTCATCGATGATTTTTTCAATGATTCTCACCTGAGAGGGGGAAAGCCGTCGCAATTTTTCAGACAGCAGGAACAAGTCTTTGTCAATTATCTCGCCTGTCAACAGATAGTCCGCGCTCACGCCCAAGGCTGACGAGATTTTGAGAAGATTCTCCGGACGCATTGCGCGTTTGCCGGATTCGGCATATGAAACAAACTGTGGGGTCAGGTCGCTCTTTTCAGCGAGTTCCTCCTGCGTCCACCCGAGCATTTTTCTTCTGTTTGTAATTCGCTGACCAACTATGCGCAGCCAGTCTTCGTTTGCGGCCATTTTCTCGCCCCCTTCACTTGTTAAATTATATCCACATAGCGTTAAACGGTAATCGCTTATTGTTGACAAATATCAACAATAAGCGATATAATATAGTAAATTATACGCTTATGCTCAAAAAAGAAAGGCAGGTGTTCTCCACCTGCCGATACCCGTTCTTTTCGCAAAGTAAAGCAATGTACGAAAAATGCCTGTGGGGCAAGGCCCCACAGGCATTTTGACCAGAAATTTGACGGCGAATGGCTAAAGTCCCACCGCCGCGAGCTTCTCCATATTTTTTCGCTTCAAATCCATAGATGAGTGGACATACTGATTCATGGTGATGGATGTGTTGGCGTGGCCCAGGATCTCGCTGAGGCTCTTGATTTCAAATCCCGCCTCCACGCACCGTGTGGCGAAGGTATGCCGGAGCGTATGGAAGTGGACTCCATCCAGGCCGCAGGCATCGGCGTACTTTTTCATACGATATTGCAGTGCCCGCGGCTCCATGCAGTGTTCTGTCCCCGTCAATACGAAATCAAAGGGGCGGCCCGGACCGACCTGCCTGCACAGACCTACAGCGAAGTCGGACAGCGGGATAGTCCGGGCGGAGGTCTCGCTTTTGGGGTTCCCGATCACCAGTTCGGTTTTGCCGCTTCCGGTCTGGCTTGGCAATCTCTGTACCGTGGCGGTCACCCGGAGAGTCCTGTTGTGGAGAGAAAGATTCCCCCAGCGGAGAGCGCACAGCTCACCGATGCGAAGGCCGGTGAGCAGTGCCAGCAGCACGCCAAACTTGCACCGGTCCATGTCCTGGACGAGATAATTTGTCAGCCGCCGCTGTTCATCTCGGGTGAGCACACGCATTTCCTGCCGGAATTCCTTCGGATAGATAAATTCAACGACGGGAAAACCCCCAGGAAACTGCTTGGCCGTGTATTTTAGGATTGTGCGCAGGACGACCAGAATATCCTTCACGGTCTTTGCCGAAAGGCCATCTTCGTTTAACAGTTCACGCCTGAACCCATCCACCGTGCGGGTGGAAATGGTCAGCGGAAAGCAGCCGCCCAGCCTTGGCCCAATATGATTCTCCACTGCCGTGGAATATCTGGCATAAGTGGACGCCTTTACGCTCCCCTTCACTGCTTCCAGCCATTCCTCACAAAAATACTTCAAGTGACGCCGGTCTGAGGCGGCCTTGTTCGCGAACTTCCCCGTCAGCAACATCGCCCTGGCCCGCTCCGCCTTTTCCTTTGCCTCGGCGTAGGTCTTTCCGTAGCACGAACCGTACCGTATGCGCCCGGAGGAATCGAATCCCCGGGCGTAGCGGGCCTCCCACCGGCCATCCTTTCGTTTGTAAATATTTTCTCCCTTTCTTGGCATTACCTTTCACCTCGCATAGCAGTCCGGCATGACCCGACGGCGATTTGACGGCGAATCGATGCCTGATTGCCTTCCATTTTGCCACAGATTGGGGACAACCTCGGCGGCCGCGGACTATATAATGACAGTAATTCCATAAATTTTTCCCACAGTCCTACTGCTAAGGGCTTGTCAAACGGGGAAAAGTGTTGTAAAATGCCTTGGTGACGTTTGATAGCTTAATCGCAGAGTGCTTTACTTTGCGAAAATCGGGCAGTAGTTAGTATCCCGTAAAATATGCGTTTTTTAAACATAAAGTTGAGTAGGACAAAGCAAGAGGCCGTGTTGCCATTGAGGAGGAGGGCTATCATGCCAGCTACTGTAAAACAAAAGAAGCAAGCGGATATCATTGCCCTCCGGCCAGACGGTCTTGTGATGGACTGGTCCGACGCGGAGCGGTTTCTGGCGGAGTGGGAGGCGAAGGGCCGCTCTGCTGAGACGCTGAACAAATACCGTTACGCCCTGGAACTGCTGTATCAGGCGTTGCCGGAGGACAAGACCATCCGGCGGGGGACGCTGGCAGAATGGAAGGACGAACTGCTGGAGAGCGGCTATTCCAACGCCACCGTGAATGTGTTTCTCGCCGCCTGCGATAGCTTTCTCTTCTTCATGGACTGCCGGGAGTATCAGTTGGCCGAGCGCATGGCCAAAGATGGGAAGCTCCAGCCGGAATTGAGCCGGGGCGAATACCTGCGGCTGCTGACCACAGCCAAGACATTGGAGGACGAGCGGTTGTATCTGCTGGTCAAGACCATTGCCTGTACCGGTCTGCGGCTCAACGAGTTGTCTGAGATGACCGTGAGGGATGTCGAGGCCGGCAAGTTCGTGGTCACCTTCCAGGGGGCACGCCGGATGGTGCATCTCCCGGAGTGCCTGGTGCAGGAAGTTCTGGCTTTCGCGGAGCGGCAGGGAATCAAGGACGGCCTGGTGTTTCGCAACGAGCGGGGCGGGCCGCTGCACCGCAGCTATATCACGGTGCTGATTTCGAAGCTGTGCCGGGCGGCACAGATACCGGAGGAGAAGGGCAACCCCAGAGCGCTGCGGCGGCTGTATCTGACCACATGGGATGGCATCCAGTCCAGCATGCAGGTGCTGATGGAGCAGGCCATGGACCGGCAAATCGAGGAGGAGCAGTTCCTCGTAGGGTGGGAGACCAAATGAAAACCATTGAACGTGAGAGGCACAGAATCGTATGGACAAGCATAAAAGTGCAGAAGTCAATATTCCGAAAGCGCTGATGCTCAGTGTGGCGGCATATGTTCTGGCGGCGCTCCTGTTCTACTGGCTGGCGGGCGATCAGCTCCACTATCGTGCCTCTCGTGGGAACTTCGATCAGCCCGTGGCGGAGAGGGGGACGGTGGAACTGGTGCAAGGCGCCGTGGTGGAGCAGACCTTTCAGGTAAAGATTCAGCGGCTCCAGTCGGTCTCAGTCCAATGGGGAACCTATTACCGGCCCAATGCCGGGACGGTGACCATGGAACTCATCAATTTGCGGGACGGCTCTACGGTGATGGGTCAGAGCTTTGACGCGGCGGACATCACCGAGGGGGGACTTACCACCCTGACAGTGGACGCGCCCATCGAAACTGTTTACAGTGTGCCGTTGCTTCTGCGGATCTATGCGGACAGCTTACCCGGAAGCGCCGTCTCTCCTCTCATGTCCCCGTCCGCCCAAGAAGAGGGTTTCTCTCTGGCGCTCAACGGTGTGCCAGCGGACGGGATACTGTGTATGGCCGTCAATGGAGAGGACTACATCTGGACCGGCCTTCACTATTGGGAGTTCGTGGTGGGTTTCGGACTGCTGTTGACGTTGGGTGTCAGCTTGGTTTGGTATCGCTGGAAGCGAGGTAAACACAGTTATGTGGTCGACGCCCTGGTTGCCGTAAAAAAGTACCGCTTTCTTATCCGTCAACTGGTAAGCCGGGACTTTAAGACCAAGTATAAGCGCTCAGTTTTGGGTGTGTTTTGGAGCTTTTTGAATCCTCTACTCACCATGGTAGTACAGTATGTCGTCTTCTCTAATCTATTTCGCTTTGATGTGCCCCACTATCAGGCATATCTGATTATCGGAATCGTCTTATACAACTTCTTTTCTGAATCCACTGGTATGGCGCTCAGCTCTATTATCGGCAACGCCGGACTCATCACAAAGGTCTATGTGCCCAAGTACATCTATCCGCTGACCAGAGTGCTGTCCTCCATGGTGAATCTGGTGATTTCGCTTATTCCGTTGCTTCTGGTCACGCTGATCTCCGGCTGTGTACCGACAAAAGCATATCTGCTGGTACCTTTTGCGCTGGTCTGCCTTGCGGTGTTCTGCCTGGGGATAGGACTTTTGCTGGCGGCGGCAATGGTATTCTTTCGGGACATCCAATTCCTCTGGGGCGTGCTGAGCATGATCTGGATGTACTTGACGCCCATCTTTTATCCTGCCAGCATCTTACCGGAGAACGTCGCGTGGGTTCTGAACATAAATCCATTGAATCACGTTATTGTCTTTGTCCGCACCTGCCTCATGGACGGTATCTCGCCGGAGCCTGTTATGTACGTTCAGTGTGCGCTGATGGCGCTGGGAACGCTGTTGGTGGGGGCGCTGGTGTTCCGCAGGACCCAGGACCGGTTCGTGCTTTATCTGTGAGGGACATGCTATGAGCGAAATGATGATTGAGGTCAACGATGTGACCATGCGGTTCCGAATGAACAAAGATCGGATCATGTCCTTGAAGGAGTTTGTGACCACCGCGCTGCGGGGGAAGCTGGAATATAATGAGTTCACGGCACTGAGCCATGTGTCTTTCTCTGTGAAGCGAGGTGAGACGCTGGGGCTGATTGGCCGGAACGGGGCCGGAAAAAGCACCATGCTGAAGGCGATTTCCGGTATCCTGAAGCCTACGGAAGGCAGCATAGTGACCCGGGGCAACATCGTGCCCATGCTGGAGCTTGGCAGTGGATTCGATTTCGATTTGACCGGTCGGGAAAACATTTTCCTAAACGGGGCCATTTTGGGCTATAACGAAGAATACTTAAAAAAGAAATACAAAGAGATCCTGGAGTTTTCGGAGTTAGGGCAGTTTATTGAGATGCCGATTCGCAACTACTCCTCCGGGATGCTGGCCCGGCTGGCATTTTCTGTGGCAGCTATGGTACAGCCGGAGATTTTGATTGTGGATGAGATCCTGTCGGTGGGGGACGCGGAGTTCCAGGCAAAGAGTCGGGCTCGGATGATGGAACTGATGGGCGGGGGGACCACGGTCCTGTTCGTCTCTCACAGCTTGGAGCAGATTCAGGAGATGTGCAGTCGGGTCATCTGGTTGGAGCAAGGCTGCATTCGGATGGAGGGCAAGACAGAAGAGGTGTGCGAGGCATATGCAAGAGTTTCAAATCCAGGTTTATGAAGTCAGCAAGAATCTTATCGCGCCCATTTTAGAGAGCTATACTGCATGGGTCTTGGAGGAGGCGCAGCGACGGAACATTAAAACGCTGTATTTTTTGGCTCGGGACGGATATGTATTGCGTCAGATCGCGCAGACCATCTGTGAAGCGAAAAGTATAAATATTCAATGCAGATATCTGTATTGTTCAAGGAAGGCGCTGAGAATGCCGACCTACTATTTGATTGGGGACGAGGCCTATGATCTGCTGTTTTTGGGCGGATATCATGTTTCAATGAGCAGCTTTTTGGAGCGGGCCGGGATACCAGAGGATGAGTGGAATGCCGTGCTGGCAGAAGCAGCACCTGCTCAAACGATTGACATGCAACGAGAGATAGCTCATGCGGAGATCGGTAGATGTAGGGAGACGCTGCTGCGAAGCAAGACGTTTTGTACCCGAGTAATGGAAAATTCCATGGACGCCTATCCGGCAACAATCGGATATTTGAAACAGGAGGGACTTTTTGAACAGGAAAGGATTGGACTCGTAGACAGTGGTTGGGTCGGTTCCATTCAGCGTTCTATGCGGCAGCTTCTGCAGGCGGCGGGCTATACGGGACAAATCACAGGCTTTTATTTTGGAATGTACGCGGAGCCGAAGGAGCCCGCCGATGGGGAATATCTGACATGGTTCTTTTCCGGCCATACTGGAAAACTGAGAAAGGTCTGGTTCTGCAACAATCTCTTTGAGTGCCTTTTGTCCGCGCCCCACGGAATGACAGTGAAATATGGGAGGGCCGGTAGCAGTTTTGTTCCCATATTAGGTATCCCGCCGAATCCGCAGGAAAAACAGATGATTGAGGCCAATGTCAATGGTATTTTGGCCGGCGTGAAGGATGATCTTGCCCATGGAAAGGAGTTGCAGTCAAAAAAGCGGTGCGCTTCACACCTGCGCCGCCTAATGTATTGCCCGACGCGGGAGGCGGCAGAAATATATGGCCGCTTTGCCTTTTGTGATGATACCACTGAGGCGTATCACTTCTCACTGGCGAGCGCAGAGCAGCAGAAACTGCTGAAAAACTATGTGGTATCTTCGAGAATAAAACGGAAAATATCCAGACGCACCGGCACAGAACAAATGACAGAACTTTTTTGGCCCTGTGGGACTGCGGCGTTTGTGCGGTGCCCGATAAAAAGAGCCTGGTACAGGGCGAATATATTTTTGTGGGAATGGCTGAAGTACTCGATTCAGGAGGTTTGAGGTTGCCAAAGGTTAGTGTTGTCATGGGTGCATACAATATTGGTGCACTCGCAGTCTTTGATCGATCCATGCAATCTATCCTGGATCAGACGATGACTGATTTTGAGATCATTATCTGCGACGACGGTTCGACAGACGATACATACGCCCGCTTGACGGCATATGCAGAATATGATGAACGTATCCGGCTTATACGCCAAGAACGAAATGCAGGTCTGGCGGTGGCGCTGAACCGTTGTATAGGAGAGGCAGCCGGGGAGTATATATGCCGCCATGACGCAGATGATATCTCTGTGGCTGACCGGTTTGAAAAGCAGTTAAGGTTTCTGCATGACTGGCCTAACATCGGGTTTGTAGGGTCCAATGTGCTTCTGTACGACGGAGACGGGCGCTGGGGACGGCGGGTTTTTCCGGAATTCCCAGAAAAGAAGGATTTTCTCTTTACGATGCCTTATGTACACGGCGCATTGATGTTCCGGCGGGAAGTACTGGTCGAGGCAGGCGGATACCGGACAGATAAAGGCGCATACCGGGTGGAGGATTATGAGTTGCTGATGCGGCTGTATGCCCGAGGTGTACGCGGCGCCAATATTCAGGAGTATCTCTATGAATTTCTGGAAGATGATGCTTCCTTTCGGCGGAGGAAATACCGATACCGCATCAACGAGGCCCGGGTTAGGCGCAAAGGCTTTTCTGATCTGGGACTGATGCCGGGAGCGGTGCCTTATGTTATAAAGCCGCTGGTCGTGGGGCTGCTGCCCAAGCGGTGGCTGGACAGGCTGAGGAGGGGGCGGACACTGCAAAGAGATACCGCTAAGAGGTAGAGCGCGATGGCAAAGTTGAGATACTGGCTCCGGGATTGGTATGCCGCCCTTTTGAAAAATGCCCCGGGCCGACAACGGGCGGAGTACTATCAGAGGCGGTATGACGGCAGCAGGACCGGCGCGGCACTGACGTTTCTTCGGATGGCCGCAGCGGTAGGTCACCGGTTGCCGGAAGAGGATATATTTGCGTGCTATCCTACAAAGAGGATTCTCGGCTGGCAGGAATTTGAGAAAGAACTGAGTAGGTATGATGTGATTTCCTTTGATGTATTCGATACGCTCCTGCTCCGGCGGGTTGATAAGCCGAGAGATGTCTTCTCAATATTGGAAAAGGAAAATAAGCTGCCGGGGTTTGCCCGGGACAGGGAAAGAGCGGAGCGTCTGGCGCGGGAAAAGAAATTTACCGCTGAGGGAACTTATGAGGTGACGATTGACGACATATACCGGATGCCGGCAATGCGGGCTTATGGGCTGCAGGAGGAACTGACTTGGATGGAGCTGGCGGCGGAAAAACGTTGTTGCTACGCGAATCCGGCGATGTTGGACCTCTTTGCACGATTATGTTCGGCGGGGAAGTCGATCGTCGTTACATCAGATATGTATCTTCACACCGAGTTTATCCATGAGCTTCTGGAAAGCTGCGGTTACCGCGGGATAAAGGCTTGTTTCATCTCCGGTGATTATGGCGCGGGCAAAGGGAATGGAGGCCTTTTCAGCGCCGTCCGGGAATATGCGGGCGACCGTAGGATCGCCCATATAGGCGATAGCTTTTTCGGTGATGTGTATCCACTGAAGGGAAGCGGTATCATGCCTTTCCACTACCTTGCGGGTAGGAAAGGGGAAAAAGGGGAGGGACACTGAATATGGAGAAATTCAGAGAGATGCTCAAACGATTTTTACCCTTGCCAGCCAAATCCGCTGACCAGCGGATAAAGGGGCTTGAAAACAGCTTGCAGAGCATATCCGATGCGCAAAGGGAGCTGACCGCAAAGCTGGAGCAGCTACAGGATATGATGGATAAGACAAGACAGCTTGTGGAAGGCATCCAAGAGCAGTCCGAAGAGAGTATCCATGCTCTGGATATTCGGACCGCTTTTTGCCATGAGATGCTGGACTCGCTGAAGTGTGATGTTCAGGAGATTGTCAGCGGAGATATATTCCGCCGCATTGAATATTGTCAGGCGGGAATAGATGAGATAGAGAAGAATGTCCAGGAGGTTACACACGGAGATATATTTAATCGGATTGTGTTTACGCAGAACGGCATTATTCGACTGGAAAATATGTACCAAAGAAACATGATGCGCATTGAGGATCAGGTTGGAAACGAAGAATTCCGCTTTATACGCCGTATGCGTGGGCTGTTTGCTGTGGCTTCCGTCAAATCGGAGAAGCCATTTGTCCGCATAGGCCGACACAATGATGGCGGCTATGTGATGCTGGATGACTTCGAGAGGTGCCAAGCTGCCTACAGCATTGGCATCGCAGACGATGTGTCCTGGGATAAGGACATCGCGGCTCGGGGACTGGATGTATATATGTACGACCACACCATCGATGGACTCCCGGCGGAGAACGAACGGTTTCATTTCTCCCGTACAGGTATCGGTACAAAAGGCGACGCAGACAACCCGCTCCTCAAAACTTTGCCGGAGATGATGGCCGAAAACGGTCATAGGAACACATATGGCATGATCCTGAAAATCGATGTGGAGGGAGCGGAATGGGCGGTCCTGCAAGAGATAGACGAGGAAGTTTTGAAGCATTTTTCTCAGATTGTGTTTGAGTTCCACGGCCTTACGGATATGAAAAAAGAGGAACATATCCGAACCGCAATGGCAAAGCTGAACAAGACCCACCAACTGGTACACTTACACGCCAACAATTATGGTACATACCGACTGTTGGGCGGCGTTATTCTGCCGGAATTGCTGGAAGGAACGTATCTGTTGAGAAGTGAATATGAATTTTCCGGGAGCCCGGAAAGCGTTTTGACGGAGCAGGATGAAGTCAACTGCCCCTACCTGGCTGATATTTATCTGGGAAAATGGAATGCCTGACCCTTTTAACCGCTTCTGAAAACCTGTTCACAAAAAAACAGTCAAGAAAAGAGCGAGACGATGGAAAAACAGTTACAAAATTTGATCGGCAGAGCCGAAGCAGTCTCATTTGATATCTTTGATACGCTGATCGTCAGACTGTACCGGAAGCCGGTGGATCTGTTCCGTCATTTGGAAGAAGGATTTGATCTTCCTGGTTTTCAGGATGCTCGTATCAGTGCGGAGCAGGCTGCGCGGACAAATGCAGCAAAGCATGGCCGCCATGAGGTAACTTTAGATGAGATTTATGCCGAGATGCATGCGTCATATCTGCCTGTGCAGAAGGAAGAAATCCGCCTTGAGTTGAGTATGTGCCGGGCTGATCCACAAATGAAGGCTGTATTTGAGGAAGTCAAAAAAAGGGGGCTTCCCATATATATTGCATCTGATATGTATCTGTCAGGGGAAGTCGTAAAAAAGATGCTGTCGAATGCAGGCTATGAGGGCTGGACAAAGCTGTTCCTGTCTTCAGAGACGATGCGGCCCAAGAGTACTGGCGAAATGTATGAGGATCTGATTGCGGAAACGGGGGTTCCTGCGGACAGGATTCTTCATATTGGAGACCATCATTTTACTGATTATGAGATGGCGCTGAAGGCTGGCCTTAGCGCCTACTGCTATGAGCCGCTGCAGCGCACCTGTGGCGGTAATCTACACAGTCCTTATTTTGCGGTCCTGAACCGTTATACCGACCAGAATGCGGCCCTTTCAATCCTGGAGAGAATGGTCACGCTGCGTGCAGCGGAGGACGGACAGCGGGACTACTGGGAGGACTTTGGCTATAACTACATAGGCATCCTCACCTATGCCTATATGAAGTGGCTCAAGGAACGCCTGGACAAGCACAGCATTACAAAGGTGTACTTTATGTCGCGAGGCGGCTATTTCATGAAGTGCGTCTTTGATTTGCTGTTCCGGGAGTTTGAAACACATGAAATATATGGCTCCAAACGACTGTTCCTGTTTGCCGGTATGCGGCGATACAAGGACATAAAAGAAGACGTTACCCGTATCCAAAGCAAGGGCCTCACATATGGCGAATTTTATGACCGGCTCGCGGTGAATTTGCCGGAGCTGAAGGAAAGGTATACGGAGGCGTTCTCCGAGCAGGAGCGGGTCATTTCCGAGGATAGCGAGTTGAAGGCGCTGGATGATTTCTTTGAAGACAATGAGCAGTATCTCCTAAAGGCAGGGGAAAAGGAGCGAGAGGTATATTGCGAAATTCTGGAGGACCTTGGCCTGTTTGATAAGATGTCTGCAGTCGTTGACTTGGACTGGAAGGGGACGATGCTGCAATCCTTGGAAGGCGTCTGTAGGCTTTTGCACAAGACACCCAATCTGAGAGGGTACTATCTGGGCACCCACCACTGCGATACGGGGCGGACGCGAATAGAGTCATATCTGCTGGACCATGGCAATTCGACCGGCGCGAAAAATGCGGATGTCTTGCTGGATTATGGATTTACGACCCAGGTGCTGGAGCTGGCCTTTTCAGCGCCCCACCCCAGTGTGATAAAGCTGGAGAGCGCGGATGGCGTCATCCGTCCGGTATATCAAAACATCGACGCGCGGGAAGAACAGCGCAACGCGATCAGCGCGCAGATCTTGAAAGGGGTCATGGAGTTTGCGGAAGATTACCAGAAGATTGAATCGTGCGTCCCAGTATCGGTGACCAAAGAGGCGGCGCTGGCACCGATAGAATATTTATCGCGTGAGTTGGGTCGCTTGGAACAAGCGCGCTTGGAGCAGGTATATGTCTTTCCTGACCTGGAAAATGATGGCCGTGGCCGTCCGATATTCCGCCAGGGTATGCCAGTGATGGGGATCATCAATCCCTGGCCGGGCGATATGAGCGCCGAGGCCGAGGTGCTGACCCGATTCAAACGGGCTGCGGAAGAGAACCAGATCGGTTATGTGATGCTGGATAACTTTGGACATATACTCGATGAACAGCAAAAGGCGACAGAACAATTCGTCGATGCCGATTCCTTGAGCTTTATTATCACGACACATTATGAGACGCCGAAGATACTGAATGGATTCCATTACCACACGCTGTGGAATCCACCGGAGATCCCGCTGAATCTGGATTACTACACCAAGCGGGTGACGAACAACTACATCATGAACGAGGACTTCCTGATCTACGACTCGGGCGGGATGTCCAATCATCTGCGCAGCATGCTGATGAACTGCCCCCGGACACTGGAGGGAGCCTCCATGCTGACGGCGTCGTTTCCGGTCAGCTCTATTCTGCCGCCGCGGCTGGATGATCCGACCATGTTTTATTGCGGTATGAACTGGGAGAAGACAGTCCACGGGACGAACCGGCATGAGGGACTTTTCAAGCTTTTGGACCGGACGGGAAAGGTCAAATTCTTTGGACCGGAGTCCGTTCCTGCCTGGGGAGGTCTGCGACCTTGGGAGGGATACAACTGCTATGTGGGTTCAATCCCCTTTGACGGTTTCTCGATCCTGAAGGAGATCAATAAGTGCGGGATATGTCTTGTCCTCTCCTCTGATATCCACAGACGGGCTGGGTCCGCCACGAACCGGACCTATGAGGCCTGTGCCGCCGGTGCGGTCATTATCTCGGATGACAACGAGTTCATGATGCGCAATTTCAAGGATGCGGCGCTGTTCATCACCTATAACAAGAACAACCCCCGTGACACGTTCCAGCAGATCATGAAGAAGTACGAGTGGATTGTTGATCACCCGGAACAGGCGTTGGAACTGGCAAGGCGCGCTCAGCAGATATTCATCGAGAAATATTCCTTGGATGTGCAGATGAACAAGCTCGTCGACAACCACCCGGCCAGATTCGCTCAAATCAGCAGAGATTTGTATGCCCGCGACGAAAACCAGAGGGTCTTGGTTACTTTTGTTGCGAATACACAGAAGGCGGACATAGCAAAGAAAAATCTAAAGCGCGTGTTTCGTAATATCCACGGACAGCTTTATGGGAATCTGGAACTTGCCGTCGCAGCAGACATCTCTATTGCCAGCGAGGTGGAGCGGTACTGTGAATGTAACTGCGGGTGCGCTCATGTGATACCGATGGAGCTTTTTGACAAAAAAGGCTCCCGGCGGCTCACAGACGGGCAGGCGATACGCAGTATGCAGAAGCAGATCAGCCATGTCTACTACATCAATACGACTGCCGATGAGATCTGGTTTTACGACCATGTCACAAGCCTGGTCCGTGCGCTGGAGGACAGCGGCGCACTCTGTGCCTACTCGGGGAGTTCGTTCCAGGACTGCAACCGTTACAGACGCACCAATGTTTTTGAAACGTTGGGTGTAGAGCATTTGTTTCATGTCACAAAGCCTGAGCGGCCATTGATGCCGGGGCAGTTCCTGTTCCACAGCGAGGCCCATGAGTTCGTGCCGGACTACCTGTTTGACAATCTGGACGGCAGAGAGCACTTTGCCTATGCCGGATTGATCCATTATCGGTATAAGGGCGAACTGGTATTCACCCGCCGGATGAGTATGTGCTTTACGCAGGACGAATACGACGAGAGGGGTGTCGTTGTTCCCATCGTGATGCAGGGACGGCTGATACAGGACGTACTTCGGCTGTATCTGCCAGAACAAGGTGCAGACATCACGCTGGCGCCGATGTTGGCCCAAATGCCGGCCATAGCCCAGTCGGGAAAGGATGCGATGGAACAATTTCTGTTGCTACCCTTAAAGAACTATATCAAGATCCGCTATTACCGCTGGCGGATGAGACGCAAGAACCCGGAGAGCGCTGCCTATAAAGCGCTGGCAAAGAAATACGACGCCGCGCTGCAGGCGTACCGGGAATTTTGGAATCCATAAGTAAAGATTTATCGGGGTAAAGTTATGATTTTCACTAAGACACCCTTCCGCATGTCTTTTTTAGGCGGCGGAACGGATTACCGGCCTTTTTTTGAGGAGCATGGCGGCAGCGTCATCTCCACGGCTTTTGACAAGTACTGCTACGTGAGTGTCCGGCATCTGCCCCGGTTCTTTGAATATCGGAACCAGCTTACCTATTCCCTCATCGAACGGACGAAGACTGTGGACGAGATCAAGCATCCCATGGTCCGTAACGCCATGAAGATGCTGAACATGGAAGAGCTGTTCATCAGCTATGATGCCGATCTTCCTGCCAGGAGCGGGCTTGGGAGCAGCAGCAGCTTTGCCGTGGGACTTCTGAACTCCTTCCACGCGTTGAAAGGGCACTATATAAGCAAGGAGAAGCTGGCCAAGGAGGCTATATACCTGGAGCGGGAGCTGTGCGCGGAGAGCGGTGGATGGCAGGATCAGATCGCGGTGGCTTACGGGGGCCTGAACAGGATCAATTTTCATTCGGGCGGCTTCGAGGTCAAACCGATCATTATCACCAATCAGCGCAAGGAACAGCTCAACAATAATCTCCTGATGTTCTTCACCGGCTTTTCCCGCCTTTCCAGCGAGATCGCGAAGGAGCAGGTGAAGGTGACACGGGATAAGACTGCGGAGCTTCTTGAAATGTTGAAGCTCGTCGATGAAGGAGAGCAGATCCTTTCAAAGCGGCACAGTGACTTGGACGATTTTGGAAGGCTCTTAGATACCGCCTGGAAGATCAAACGGGGCATCACAAACAAAGTCAGCACAGATACCCTTGACCAGATCTATGACACCGCAATTAAGCATGGCGCCCTCGGCGGAAAGCTCTTAGGGGCCGGCGGAGGGGGATTCTTCGTCTTCTATGTGCCGGAGGAGCGGCATGTTGAGGTAAAGGAAGCGTTGAAGGACCTCCTGTTTGTGCCTTTCCGGTTTGAAAACGCCGGGACAGAGATCATGTATTACCAACCCGAAGACTATGACACATCTTTACTGAAGAAGGAGATAGCGATATGAAAAAAACGTTGATCACTGGTATGACCGGCATGGTCGGCTCACATCTGGCGGATTACATACTGGAGCATACGGACTGGGATGTCTACGGTATGCAGCGTTGGCGCAGCCCTCTGGACAACATCATGCATCTGATGCCCCGTATCAACGCAAAGGACAGAGTCTTTGTGGAATACGGTGACCTCAACGATATGGCAAGCCTGCTGACTGTCCTGAAGAAGGTCCAGCCGGATTATATTTTCCATCTTGCCGCGCAAAGCTATCCTCAGACAAGCTTCTCCGCCCCCATCGACACTCTGGAGACGAACATCCTTGGCACCTGCAGACTGCTGGAGTCTGTTCGCCAGCTTGGCCTTGACCCGGTCATTCATGTGTGCGCGTCCAGCGAGGTTTTCGGTCGGGTGACTGCGGACAAGCTGCCCATAGATGAGGAATGCTGTTTCCAACCCGCTTCCCCCTACGCTATTTCAAAGGTGGGGACGGACCTTGTGGGCCGATTCTATGCGGAGGCCTACGGCATGAAGGTGATGACCACCCGTATGTTTACCCATACGGGACCCCGGCGGGGAGATGTATTCCATGAAAGTACCTTTGCCAAACAGGTGGCCATGATTGAAGCGGGCCTTCAGGAGCCGGTCATCAAGGTAGGCAACCTGGATTCCCTGCGCACCTACGCGGATGTTCGCGATGCGGTGAGAGCCTATTTTATGCTGGTCACGATCGATCCCATCCCTGGAGAATATTACAACATCGGCGGCAGCTACACTTGCAAGGTGGGGGATACGCTCCAGTTTTTCATCGACCACTCCACAATGAAGGACAAAATCAGAGTCCAGGTCGATCCTGCCCGCCTGCGTCCCATTGATGCAGATCTCCAGGTGCCTAACTGCAACAAGTTCAAGGAGCACACCGGATGGGAGCCGGAGATCCCCTATGAAAAGACCATGCTGGACCTTCTGAACTATTGGCGCGAAAAGGTGAAGACAACCGGCGTGTACATCGACCGGTGAGCCGGATAAGGAATACATTATGCTAAAGACGATTAAGACGGACTTTGATTTCAGCGATGACCGGGGAACGATTGTTCAGCTTATCCATAAAGGATACAGCCAGATCAACGTCATCACCAGCAAGAAGGGCGTTGTTCGCGGAGGCCATTACCATAAGCGCAACGAAGAGGCTTTCTACATCGTTTCCGGAGAGCTGACAGTCACCGTAAATGGAGAAACAGCTCACTTTAAAGCCAGAGATTTCTTCGGCATCGAGGCCTATGATATGCACAGCTTCAACTTCCTGGAGGATACAGTCCTGGTGAGTATGTACAGCTATGGAGTAGAGCTGGAGGATGGGACAAAAGATATTTTTTCGGAGTGAATCATGAAGGATAGCACGCAAAAAGAGATCAACACTTTGATCGACCGGTATCCCTGCTTGGAACCACTCAGAGTCCGCTTTGCCGAAAGTGTTGAGCTACTGTCAAATTCCTACCGGCAGGGCGGAAAAACCCTCATCTGCGGCAACGGCGGCAGCGCCGCCGACGGGATGCACATGGTGGGAGAACTCATGAAGGGCTTCGCGTTGGAGCGGAGGCTCCCTGAGACTTTGCAGGCAGAGTTGCGCGCCCGGTTCCCTGATGACGCGGCCTATTACATAGCCAACCTCCAGGGGGCCCTGCCGGCCATATCCTTGTCTGGGGAGATCAGCCTGACCACGGCCTACGGCAACGACCGGACCGCCGACTTGGTGTTTGCCCAGCAGGTACTGGGTTACGGCAGACCGGGGGATGTGCTACTGGCCATCTCCACCTCCGGCAATTCCGCCAACGTGGTCCACGCGGCCCGGGTGGCCAAAGCGGTGGGCGTGAGGGTGGTGTCTCTGACCGGCCGCAGCGGAGGTAGGCTGGCAGAGCTTACTGATGTGTTGCTGGACGTGCCCTCGGATGTGACCTATCAGATTCAGGAGCTCCATCTTCCGGTTTACCACATGCTCTGCCTGGCGGTGGAGCAGGAACTATTTGGAACAAAGGAAAAATAAAGAAGGGAGTCACTGTATGTACACGGTCGTTGGCGCCAACGGTTTCCTCGGAAGCTACATCATAAAGAATATCCTGGAGATGACAGACGAGCCTATCCTGGCCGTTTGTCTGCCTCCCGTTGAGGAGGACACCGACAGGGTGAAATGGGTACCGGGGGATATATCTGACCCTGCGTTTGTGGAATTTCTCAATAAAACCTATCTGAGCAAAAGTGCCCACAATAAGATCGTGTATCTGGCCGCGTATCATCACCCGGACCTGGTGGAGAAGAACCAACGACTGGCGTGGGACATCAATATCACATCCCTGTCACGGTTTATAAATTCCGTAGACCATCTGGACAGGTTTTTCTACCCGTCCTCTGACAGCGTATACGGAGAGAGTGTGAATGGGTACAGATTCAAAGAGGACGACCCATTGAAGCCGGTCAACCGCTATGGCCACCACAAGTGCGCGGCGGAGAGCATTGTCACGGAGTACGGTTACAACATCGTCCGGTATCCGTTCCTGATCGCGCCAAGCCGCGCTCCGGGCAGGAAGCATTTCTATGACACCATCGTGAGCACCCTGTTGGCCGGAAAGCCGATAGAGATGTTCAAGGACTCTCTCAGGTCCGCTCTGGATTTCGATTCAGCCGCCCGGCTGATGATACAGCTGATGGAGAGCGGCCCTGTACCCCAGAAGCTGAACGTCTGCGGCGATGAGGACCTGTCCAAATATGACATCGGCCTTCGCATCGCCGATAAGCTCAGAGTATCCAGAGATTTGGTGGTACCGATCTCCATTGAAAACGCCGAGGGGATTTTCGAGGCGAAAAGAGCGTCAAGTACGCTGATGGATAATGGGTTATTGAAAAAAACGCTGGATCTGAAAGAAGTACGCCTTGTGTTTTGAAAGGAGTATCGATAATGCCAGTGTCGTTGACAAAGCAGAGCCGAAATGCGGAGATAGATTTTTATAGATTGGTTATGACCCTGATCGTGATTTTTCACCACAGCCGGTATTTGACCGATCCTGCGTGGTTGGAGGCACCCTTTCCAGGCGGTTACCTACCGGTAGAGTTTTTCTTCATCCTGTCCGGGTATTTTGCCGTCAGAACGGTGATGCGTTCCCCGGAGGCCTCGTACGAGGATATACCACGCTGGATGTGGAAGAAATTCATTCCGATTCTAAAGTTCAGTTTGGCAATTGACGTAGTTCACAGGCTGTTATATTCCGTGATGATGAAAATGCCGCTGGTCATCTCGGTGAAAGAGCTGATCAGGAGCGTTTATGATCTGTTCTTCCTGCGAATGGCTGGCTTTGTAAACGAGCAGTCGATACAGTATAACCAGTCAAGTTGGTACCTGTCCGCGATATTCCTCGTACTCCCTTTTTTCTTTGCAGCGTTGCTCATGAACAAGAAGCTGATGTTTGGTCTCATAGCCCCTCTCTCGCCGGTCTTGATCTATGGATATCAGGTGAGCAATGGCATCTCTTTGGCGACGGGGACCCTGATTCGTGCGTGGGGAGGAGTATGCCTTGGAGCAGTAGCATATGCGTTGTCAGAAAAACTCAAAAAGGAAGAACTGACAAAATTTGGATGGGGGGGGGGTATATTGCTGTCTTTAGTTGAGTTAGCAGCAATGGCGTGTGTTCTGCTATATATGTTTTTCTATGGCTTTGACCGACTGGACTACATTGTTGTTGCTTTATTTTTGGTGGTCATCTCGATTGCCATGTCAAAGAAGGCGTCGATCAGCGGAGCGTTTCCCGCGGGTGTCACCAAGATACAGGATTTTGTCCTGGCGCTGTATCTTGGACAGGCGACAGTCGGATCATTATTTATCCCATGGCTGAGGGCGAGGTTGCCTTGGATGGAAAATATTGTAGTACAGCTATGGATCTATATTGTGCTATGTCTGCTGTATGCGCTGGTCTGGACCGTACTGATCCGGCTTTTGGACCGTGCAGCTCTGGGCAGGAAGCTCATGAAAAAACTTGTGTCGGGCCCTCCAGAAGGATAAAGGAAGGCAATATATAAGGATACCGGGCTTGGAGGATGTTCGCTTGGCACTGTGAGAGGAGAAAACATGGAAGCTATCGTATTGGCCGGCGGCTTCGGGACCCGGCTGGCGCAGGTCGTGAAGGATGTTCCAAAGCCCATGGCTCCGGTGTGCGGCAGGCCATTTTTGGAATACCTGTTAGACTGGCTGACCGGACAGGGCGTGGACAGGATCGTACTGGCGGTGGGGTATAAAAAAAAGTGCGTCATGGACCATTTTGGCCAAAACTACAAGGATGCGGCCGTCGCCTATTCCCTGGAGGACACGCCGCTGTATACTGGCGGGGCGACGAAAAAGGCCATGGACATGTGCCGGGAGGAGCGGGTATTCGTCATAAACGGCGACAGTTGGTTCCCGGTGGACCTGCGGCGGATGCGGCGCGATGCCGAGGCCTCCGGCGCGCCGGTCACCATCGCGGTCAAGCGGATGCAGCACTTTTCCCGATACGGAAACGTGACCATAGACAGCGAGGGCTTTATCACGGCCTTCCAGGAGAAACGGTACTGCGAGGACGGCTCCATAAACGGCGGGGTCTATGACGTGGTGCGGACGGTGCTGGACGGCTGGCCGGAGGCATTCAGCATGGAGAACGACTGCTTCCCGGCTCTTGTATCGGAGAGAAAGATACGAGCGTTTTTGGGCGAGGGGTCCTTCATCGACATCGGCATCCCGGAGGACTATGCCAGAGCGCAGGAGTTTTTCAAGGGAATGAACTTATGAGACGAGCGGCATTTTTTGATCGGGACGGCACGATCAACGTGAACTTCGGCCATGTGTACCGCCCGGAGGACCTGGTGTTTGTGCCAGGTGTGCCGGAGATCATCAAAGGCCATAACGACACGGGAACTCCGGTGATCGTGGTGTCCAATCAGGCGGGTATCGCCAAGGGGATGTACACAGAGCGGGATATGTGCCGCTTCAACGCGTACATGAATGAACAGCTCCGGGAGCGGTACGGCGCCCACATAGATGCCTTTTATTTCTGCCCCCACCACCCGGACTATACGGGGCCCTGCGAGTGCCGAAAGCCGGCGCCGGGGCTGCTGTTGCGGGCGGCCGAAGAAATGGACATCTCCCTGGCGGATTCGGTGATGTACGGCGATAAAGAGAGCGACCGCCTGGCTGCGGAGCGGGCGGGGATAGGCGCATTTTATTGGATAAACGGGGGAGAAAAATGAAGTGGAATAAAGCAACGATCTTTTGTGTGATTGGGATAGGATTGTTATTCAAATTCCAGGAGATAATGATGGCTGGATTGATATGCTAACGAAAATGTTAATCGGACTGTGTATGGGATTCAAGAGTTGGGGTATGGCACGATAGATATGGGAAGGCCCAAAGAATTTAGCAGGCTATTGGCCAAGAAGCAGTGTGTCCTCCACTGGTTGGAGTAAAATAAAATTAGCAGGGAGCTTTCAAAATGAAAAAAATATTGAAAACAGATAGAGCAGGAGATCGGGTGTTCGCATTAATTGTGGCAGCAGTCATCACAGCGCTTGTTTTTTCGCCATATTTAGGCCAAAAACTATTTTCTGACGTTGTTACATTCAATAAGACGGGAGTCGATACGGCATTTCTTGACTATCCTTCTTTCATCTATGCGTCTGACTTCCCCGCAAGAGGAACAATCGACATGGGGACGTTTAACGGGGCGACAGAGCCTGCATTCAGGGCCGTTATATCGACATCGTATCCCCTGTTTACGCTTTTTTCTTTGATTGGGAAGGCAACCTCGTTCTATCCTGTCTATATTTTGTTTTTTGCTGTGCATATGTGGGCATTCCTCTTTTTTGGTATGCTGATCGGGATGGAACACTTCGGGATGAGGAGGAGATTTGCAGTACTGTTTTCCGTCTCGTCTCTCCCGGTTGTCCTCTCTACCACATGGTACTGTTCTTTCTATTTGGCGACCACGTTGTTTATGCCGACGCTCTTTCTTGCCATCAGATCGTTTAGGACAAAGCGCATTTCAGATTTGATCCTTTGCTCTATTGGGTATGTCTTTACGTTTTTATGCGGCTCAGCTGTTACGGCGGTTTTCAGCAGTGTAGCAGCTTTTGGGATAGCGTTGATATATGAATTCCTTTGGCAGAACGATTGCGAAAATCGGTCTGCGATCAAGCGGGTATGGATGGGCGTCAGAGCGCCGCTTATATCTGGTGTGGTCGTATTTCTCCATTTCCTTCAGGTCTTGCAGCGGACGAGGCTAACTTCGTATCAAGGCAAATATAGTATGCAGCTTGCCACACAATGGAGTCTCTCACCCACGGATTTAAATTATGCGTTTACCTGGTCAGTTCCGTTAAAAGAACCTTTGGAAGGCGCTGGCTTGTTTTACATCGGTCTTTCTTGGACGATTCTTTTGCTGGTCCTTCTTTTATTCGGAAAGTTGTCTGGCAAATTGTCAAAACGAAGAAAGGCCTTTATAGGTACGCTGTTTGGTATAGCTGCTGTCTTCTTTGCTTTGGCAATGGGGAGAAACGCACCGGTCATTTATTGGTTCTATTCTCTCGTTCCTGTTCTTGGTAGCAGCCATTTGCCAATTCGCTTTTTGGAAACGATTATGCCGCTCTTTTTCCTGGCATGCACCCTGGTATTGGAAAATCAAGAGAATATGAACATTGCACCGCGTTTGTTTTCGGCAGGAGCAATAATATGCATAGGCGTAATCGTTTTTATTGTGTTCAGACCGACGCCCGCAAATGGCATAGATTATAAAATACTGATAGTAGAACTACTATTTACTACCGGATTTTTATTCTCCGCGAAAAAGGGAATATGCACGAACCTTTGTATACTTTTTTTGATATGCAGTACGTTTATTCCAACGCTGAATAAGTCTCAAATGTATACCGAATTGGCCAATGACAATTACTATTATCAAAACTATAGTTTGGCATACTCTGAGAACGCGCAAAAGATATTGGACGATTTTATATCACGGTTGCCAAGCAAGGAGAGGTATCGCTTTGTAGCGTTTGAGGATGATCAGGTCCCGCTGTATATACCCTCCAATTATGCGTGGTTTGGTCTGTCGGCTTATAAGCTTACTAATTATAGCGGCTACGATCTTCATATTTCGCCTCCCGCTGATTATCTTGCTCATTTTGGATGGTTCAGTTCGATTGATTGGCAGTATGTCATGGATACAAGAGGCGACTTTGCGATTTTGAATCCTGTCAATGTAGAAGCAAACCTGGATTTTTATAATAATATCCTTGACTTCGACTTTGGTTATGCGGATTTAAATCCAACCAACAGAGTTTATCGCCTGAAGCATTTTATTCCATCTCATTACGCACAAGCAGAATATGTGCTGGATGATGAAGATGTGATGGACAATGGATATTTCTACAGTCCAAATCTTACGATGGAAGATATGCTTTCTTTTAAAACTAATGAAGCTACATATTATGGGGCTACGATTCAGGCTGACCAGCCAACTGATATTGAAGTTTTGTTCTTCCCCAATGATTGCTACCGTTACTATCTGAATGGGATGGAGATCAGTCCGATCATAGAAAATGACAGAGTTTTTGTCCCTATTGATAAAGGCGAGAATATAATCGAAGTACGGTATGTGAATCATCTTAATACAGTGTCCAATGTGATAATGATTGTCTATCTTGGTGCAGTAGTTGCAGGAACTGTTTGGATAGTTATTCGCAGTAGGCGTCATGGTTGATAGAGAGGTTATACAATGAATAGGGAGATTATCAAATTAGTAAAACTAGCGGCATTATGCATTGCCTTATGTGTGGCCATCGCGGTAGTGGTAGCGCTCCTGCTTCGTACGCCGCTACTGGCGGGACAGAAGGCATACCTGTACCGGCTTTTGATATTTGACGCCATTGCCTGCGTTGTGCTGCTGGTCATTGCCGTGCCAGTTACGGTCAGTCGTGGGAGCCTGTTTGGACTGGAGTTGTCCTCTATTGTGATGTGCGTGGGGCTTTCCACGCTGTTTATGGCGCTGTTTCTTTCCCTGGGTCCCATGACTATTGAGCGGTCCTATACAATCTACTCGCTGGCGGAGATGAGAGACTCGTCTAAAGAGGTCTACTCAGCGGAGGAGATCAAGGACCAGTTCATCAACGGCTTTGTGGAGGAGGCCAATGAGAGCCAGAAGCGCATTGACGAGCAGGTGTCCATCGGAAATCTGGAGAAGGTCGATGGCGGTTACAAAATCACCGAAAAGGGGAAGCGGCTGATAGACTTGATGCGCCTTGTAGAAAGTATATTCCCGGTGCCGGACGAGACGTGTATCTACCCGAACGGCCATTAAAAGGGAGGGACGTAGATTCCAATGAAAAAGATAAGCGTCACCATCCCGTGCTACGCCGATGAAAAGTGCGTGCCGGTGATGTATGAGCGGCTGACGAAGGTGTTCACGGAACAGTTGCCCAACTATGACTATGAAATCATCTTTGTGGACGACTATTCACCAGATAACACCCGTGAGGTGATACGTCAGTATTGCGCGAAGGACAAGCATGTGAAGGCGGTGTTCAATGCCCGGAACTTTGGCTTTTCCCGGAATGTGTTTGCCACAATGCAGTATGGTACCGGGGACGCCACTTTCCTGCTGTTCAGTGACCTTCAGGACCCGCCTGAACTGCTGCCGGAGATGGTGAAGCTGTGGGAGAGCGGGAAAAAGGTGATCATCGGACAGCGCACAAAGGGCAACGAAAACCCGCTGATGTACGGGATGCGCAAGCTCTACTATAAGCTCATGGAGATCATGTCGGACTCTAAACAGATCGAGCATTTCAACGGGTTTGGGCTTTATGACCGTTCCTTTATCGATGTACTTTGTGAGTTGGATGACCCGGCGCCATACTTGAAGGGCATCGTTTCGGAATTGGCCATTGAGTTGAGCATCATCCCCTACGAGCAGGCGGCCAGCGTACGGGGGCATTCCGGTTCCAATTTCCTGAAAAACTATGACCTGGCCATGCTGGGTATCACGTCCTACACGAAGCTCCTGATGCGTCTCGCTACATTCGCCGGCGCGTTTTTGGGTGTGCTCAGCGCGTTATTTGCCATCTTCATCCTGGTGAGCAAGCTGCTGAATTGGAGCGCGTTTTCCTACGGTACAGCAACCATCATCATCGGCGTATTCTTTATCGGTGCAGTGCAGTTGTTTTTCTTGGGTATCCTTGGCGAGTACATTCTGAGCATCAATACCCGCACGATGCACCGGCCGCTGGTAGTAGTGGGCGAGAAGATCAATTTTGAAGCAGAGAGCAAGAAAACAGACAATACAAAGGAATCAAACGATGAATAACACTTTATGCTCCTTTGCCCGCAGTTGGTCTGAGCAGGACAGCACAGTCAGTTCCCTTTCAGACCTTCTGTCCTGGGTGACGGAGCGCAACGCCGCCACGGCGGTGGACATACATAAAACCACCCTGGACAGGTGCGCACCCTGGTTCTACGACCCGGCCGAGGGCTGTATCCGCAACAAAAACCGCAGCTTCTTCACCATCGCCGGCCTTCAGGGCGAGGGCTTCGAGCAGCCCATCATCCTCCAGCAGGAGATCGGCTACCTGGGCATCCTCTGCAAAGAGATCGGCGGCGTCATGCACTTCCTCATGCAGGCCAAGATCGAGCCGGGGAACGTGAACTGCGTGCAGATCTCCCCTACCATCCAGGCCACCAAGAGCAACTTCACCCAGAAGCACGGGGGGAAGAAGCCGCCCTACCTGGACTACTTTCTGAACGCGGGGAAATACGAGATCGTGGTGGACCAGATCCAGTCGGAGCAGTCCTCCCGGTTTTTGAAAAAGCGCAACCGGAACATCATCCTCCGGGTGGAGGAGGACGTGCCCGTGCTGCCCACCCACCGCTGGATGACCCTGGG
>CANQSU010000011.1 GCA_947626585.1 uncultured Oscillospiraceae bacterium | reverse complement strand
GCGGGGGCGGACTTGGTGACGAAGGTGAAGCTGCGGTCGGAGTAGACGGTGATGACCACGGGGGTGATCATGCCCATATCGGCCTTGGTGCGCTCGTTGAATTCCTTGGTGAAGGCGCCGATGTTGACGCCGTGCTGACCAAGGGCGGGACCCACGGGGGGCGCGGGAGTCGCGCGGCCCGCAGGGATCTGAAGCTTGATGATTCCTGTTACTTTCTGTGCCACTTTCGTGAACCTCCTAATATTTTGTGGTCAGGCGAAGCTTATATAAAGCTCCTCCCACTTGCGCCGCGGGGGCGCTCATGCCTGTTCGGCGGGGTTTGCGATTTTTTGAGATCAGTCTTTCGCCGGCTCGATCTGGTCGAAATCCAGCTCCACGGGGGTCTCGCGGCCGAACATGGAGACGACAACACGGACGATCTGCTTGTTCATGTCCAGCTCCTCCACCTGGCCGAAGAAGCCCTCCAGGGGGCCGTCGTTGACACGGATGCGGCTTCCGATATCGAAATCCACCTTGAAATCGCGCTTTTCAACGCCAAGAGAAAGGATCTCGGCCTCGGTCAGGGGAATGGCCTTGTTGCCTGTTCCCACAAAGCCCGTGCAGCCGCGCACGTTGCGCACCAGGTGCCAGCTTTCGTCCGTCATGATCATCTTGACCAGCACGTAGCCGGGGAACACCTTGCGCTCGTAGGTCTTCTGTACTCCGTCCTCAAGCTCGGTGACTGTCTCCAGGGGAATGTTGACCTCCTGGATGAGGTCTGTCATGCCGCGGTTTTCGGCCGACTTCATGACGGTGTCGGCTACGGCGTTTTCGTAGCCGGAGTAGGTATGGACCACATACCACTTTGCTTCCTGTGCCATTTTTGCTCCTCAGGACAAGAGGCTGATGAGGATCTCAACAAGCTTGTTGGCGACCCAGTCGAACCCGCCCAGAACGACGGCGGAAGCGGCGCAGACGGCAAGGACGACCAGGGTGTTGTTGGTGGTCTGCTTCGCCGTGGGCCAAATGACCTTCTTAAGCTCGCTCTTCATGCCGCGGAACCAATCGGCGATCCGGGTGAAGAACTTTTTCTCGGATTTTGCCATTTGTACTCTCCTCCCGTTTACTTCGTCTCGGTGTGGACCGTGTGCTTACGGCAGAAACGGCAGTACTTTTTGAGTTCCAGCTTTTCAGGGGTGTTCCTCTTGTTCTTGGTCGTGTTGTAATTGCGCTGTTTGCACTCCGAGCAGCGGAGAACGACCTTGACTCTGTTTTCTGCGGCCATTTTTCGGCACCTCCTAATTAATTGCCTCCCTGCTTTGAATTGGCCGGGACGGGGCCTTTTTCGTGTTTTGACGCACAAAAATAAAACCCTCTCGGTCGACAGGTGAGGAAATTATACCACCCGGGGGAGTGGAAGTCAAGAAAAATTTTCGGGAAAATCGGGAAAAAACCGTTGAAAACCGTCCCGGTTTACGGTAGATTATACATACGAAGGATGTGCAAAAAAGGGGGGGCGCAAATGAGGATACTTGCCGTGGATTATGGTGACCAAAGGACGGGCATCGCCGTGTCGGATCCCACCGGTCTGATCGCCGGGGAGGCCTTCGTCATAACCGAGTGGAACGCGGAGAGACTGGCGGAAAGGATCGCCGTGGAATGTTCGTCGCGGGGCGTTGAGAGGATCGTTTTGGGAAACCCTGTCAATATGGACGGCTCGTCGGGCCCCAGAAGCGAAAAGGCCCGCGCCTTCGGGGCGCTTTTGCGGGAAAAGACAGGGCTTGAGGTGGTCATGTGGGACGAGCGGCGCACCACCGTGGAGGCCCACGATATCCTGACGGCCAACGCAAGGTTCGGGAAGCGCCGCAAGCAGACCGTTGACGCCGTGGCGGCGACGCTGATCCTGGAAGGTTACCTTGGGAGACGTTGAGGGACATTTTCCTGTTTGCTCTTGAAATACCGCCGGCGTTGGTTTATACTGTATTATGTCAATCCATGCGGAAGGAGGGGGAAAAGTGGAGAAGAGGCTCGGGATATACATCCATATCCCGTTTTGCGCGGGAAAGTGCGCGTACTGCGACTTTTACTCGCGAGTGGGGAAGGACGCGCTGATGCCCCGGTATCAGAAGGCGCTTCTCGCTCACATAAAGGAGGCGGGCTCGCAGCTGGAGGGGTACATCATCGACACGGTGTACATCGGAGGCGGAACGCCCAGTTATTATGGCGCCTCGCGGCTTGTGGAGCTTCTCGACGCCCTGAAGAAATATGGGCGCGTGATGATAGACGGGGAGCTGACCGTGGAGGTCAACCCCGACAGCATAACCTATCAGGATATGGTGAAGCTGCGCAGAGCGGGCTTCAACCGGCTCTCCATCGGGGCCCAGTCGGCAAACGACGGGATCTTAAAGAGCATCGGCAGGCTCCACAACTTCGCCAGGGTGGAGGAGACGGTGTCGAACGCCCGGAGGGCCGGGTTTGAGAACGTGTCCCTGGACCTCATCTACGGCCTGCCCTCCCAGACCAGGGAGGACTGGGCGGACACGCTGACAAGGATGCTGGCGTTGAAGCCCGACCACATCAGCGCCTACGGGCTGAAGATCGAGGAGGGAACGGCGCTCTGGCCCTTCAAGGACTCGCCCTTCATCCCCGACGACGACCTGCAGGCGGACATGTACCTTTTCGCGGTGGACATGCTCGGCCGCTACGGATACAAGCAGTACGAGGTGTCCAACTTCGCGCGCCGCGGGTACGCCTCGAAGCACAACCTGAAATACTGGCAGATGGGCGAATATATGGGCTTCGGGGCGGCGGCCCACTCGTGTATCGCGGGTCAGCGGTATTCCTGTGTGGCGGATCTGGAGCTGTACGCGGACAACATCCTGTCGGGAAAGAGTGTGGTGGATCACGCCGAGTCCGTGACGGACTTCGAGCGGGCGGGCGAGTATCTGATGCTGGGCCTGCGGACCACCTACGGCATCTCCGAGGAGGAGTATTACGCCATCTTCCCCTGTAAATTTGACATGGCCAGGGAAATCATGGAGGACTGTGTAAAGCGGGGGTGGATGGTGAAAAAAGGCGACAGATGGAGCTTCACGCCCGAGGGCTTTCTGCTGTCCAACGTCCTCATAGGGGAGATTTTGGATGCCCAGACGAAACAGCGCATGAACATCGTTTCCCCCTGGAAACGGGAGGGGGAGGATGTGTACCAGTTCTCCATGTTCTCCAAACGGCCCGGCGAGGTCCAGCTGTTCCACGGGATCACCTGATCCGCGCCTCGGACAGGATACAGATTTGATGTGCATGTTGCCGATTTGGTTTTATTGTTAACCGATTTGTAATTGATTTTTCCTGAGAAAGGGAATATCATAGCGATTGAAAAAGGACGGCGCGTTCCGAGACCTTTGGTCCGGAATATAACAAAACAAGAGAGGATAAAAGCGGATATGGCAGAACAAAGAAACAGAAAGGCGCCCCGCAAAAGCGACACCGGTTTTGTGGCGCTGGTCTCCGGAGTGATCGTTCTGGCGATCGTCATAGGCGTCATAATCGGAGCCGGGGCGTATGTGGCCGGGAGAAAGACGATCTACCCAAACATCACCGTCGCCGGCGTGGACGTGGGCGGCATGACCTATGAAACGGCCAGAAGCACGCTTCTGAGTTCCAACGTGGGCATCCCCACCGGCATCCAGGCTACCGCGGTGCTGACGGCAAACGACAGCGTTTCCGTCACCAGCGACGAGGCCGGGCTGACCCTGCCCATCACCGAGGCGGTGGATCTGGCCTACTCCTACGGCAGGAACGGGAATTTCTTCAAAAATCTCGGCTCCTTCATCGGCTGTATCACCCAGACCCACGAGGTGTACTCAGAGCGGGCGCTGAACGAGTCCGGTGTCCGGGCGAAGATCGCCCAGGCGGCCAAGCTCGCCAACCACACGGCGCAGGAACCGAGTTATGAGGTCACGGCCAGCGAGCTTTTCATTACCCGCGGCGCCTCCGGCTACACCGTGGACGAGGAGGCGGTGTTTGAGTTCATCCGCACGACCCTGCTCTCCGGCGTGTCCAGGACCACCGAGGAGTTTTCCGAGGCCAATACTTCCGATGACGCCGGCGGGGAGCCGGATCTGGAGGCCATATACAACGAGGTGTACCGCGAGCCGGAGAACGCCAGGATCGACCAAACCACCGGACAGGTCGTCGCCTCCGTCAAGGGCGTGTCCTTTAATATGGAGACGGCAAAGACTCTGCTGGACGAGGCCGGCCCCGGCCAGACCGTCAGGATCCCGCTGATCTTCACCGAGCCGGAGGTGGACGCGGGCACCGTGAAGGACCTGCTTTTCAAGGACAAGCTCGCCGAAAAGGACACCACCCTCGCCACCAGCTCCGCCAACAGGATCACCAACATAACTCTCGCCGCGGCGGCCATCAACGGCTTTGTGATGAATCCGGGCGAGGAGTTTGATTTCAACAAGGTGGTGGGACAGCGCACCGCCGCCAAGGGCTACAAGTCCGCCGGCGCCTACGCGGGCGGCAAGCATGTGGAATCCCTGGGCGGAGGCATCTGCCAGGTCAGCTCCACTATCTATTACTGCACCCTCAAGGCGGACCTTGAGACCGTGGAGCGCACGAACCACGGCTACACCGTGTCCTATCTGCCCGCCGGCCTTGACGCCACGGTCAGCTGGCCGAACCTGAATTTCAGATTCAAGAACAACAAGAACTACCCCGTCAAGATCGTCTGTTGGGTGGAGAACAAGAAGCTCTACGTGGAGCTTTGGGGCACCAAGGAGAACGACTACAGAGTGGAGCTGGAGTCCAACATCATCTCCCGTAAGGACTATGAGACTGTGGAGGAAGTGGACGAGAGCCTCAAGCCCGGTCAGCGCAAGACGGCCAACAGCGGACAGGTGGGCATCACCTCGGAGGCCTATAAGCTGATTTATGACGGACAGGGAAATCTCATAAGCCGCACCCTCATTTCCAAGGATACCTACAGACCCATGACTAAGATCGTCCTGGTCGGCCCCAAGGATACGACCACGGGCGGCGATACCACGGGAGGAGATACGACCGGCGGAGACACCACAGGCGGCGATACCACTGGAGGCGATACTGCCGGCGGAGACACCACAGGCGGCGATACCACGGGAGGAGATACCGCCGGAGGAGACACCGCGGGCGGTGATACCACTGGAGGAGATACCGCCGGCGGAGACACCACGGGCGGCGATACCACGGGAGGAGATACCCCCGGGGGTGATACCTCGGACGGCGGCGACTCCGAGATGGACGGCTCCGGAGGGGTGACGGTCGCCGGCTGAAATGCGGGAAAAGACCGATCTCCCCTGCGCCGGATCGTAATATGAAAACCACTCGCCCGGCGAGTGGTTTTCATATTACAAAAAAACACGGCGGATTGCTCCGCCGCGCCTTTTCAGTTGTGAGAAGGTTACTTAAGGCCGTTCTCGTAGGCCTCGATCATTTTCTTGACCATCTGGCCGCCAACGGAGCCGGCCTGACGGCTGGTGAGGTCGCCGTTGTAGCCCTGCTTCAGGTTGACGCCAACCTCGGAAGCGGACTCCATCTTGAACTTGTCCATGGCCGCGCGGGCTTCGGGAATGTTGATCCGGTTAGTTCTGTTAGCCATTTTTCTGCATCTCCTTTTTTGATTGAAACGCGCCTTAACGCCTTTCGTGTTTATGATTACCCGGGCAAATCGAGATATGCGGCGCCGGGGCGGAGTAAGTTTTGTCAATGCAGGAAGAGGAGGCGTATAAACACAAAATTAATCTTGAAATTATTTGAATTCTATTATACAATAGGGTCTACCGTATCAGAGAATAAGGCGGTATATTTCGGTATGTTGGATTGGTTTACCCAAACGGTACTCGGAAAGATGACGGCGACGTTCCTCATCTCCATGGTCCCCATTGTGGAGCTGCGCGGCGGGCTTCCCTACGGCATTGCGCTGGGGCTTCACTACCCCGTGGCCCTGGCCTGTGCGGTCATAGGCAATTTTATTCCGGTTCCGTTTATCATAATTTATATAAAAAGAATTTTCGCGTGGCTGCGGAAAAAGAGCGGGAAATTTGATGGGATTGTTACGAAGCTTGAGAAGAAGGCGCACCTGAAGGGGCGGATCGTCCAGAAATACAGTTTTCTGGGACTTGTGATCCTGGTGGGCATACCGTTTCCCGGCACGGGCGCCTGGACGGGAGCCCTGGTGGCCGCGATCCTCGATATGCGCGCTTACCGCGCCGTCCCGGCCATATTTTTGGGCCTCCTCATGGCGGCTGCCATCACCACCGCCGCCACATTCGGCGTTATACACTTATTTTAGTATTCCCCGCCCCAAAAAAATATTGACTCCGGAGCGGGGATGTGTTATAATGCGCAAGCAATTGAAAATGCTGGTGTAGCTCAGTCGGTAGAGCAGCTGATTCGTAATCAGCAGGTCGTGTGTTCGAGTCACATCACCAGCTCCAATAAACATCCACCAGCTTCGCTGGTGGATGTTTATTGTTGCCCAAAATCGGACGGTTACAGGAAACGAGGTGAAGAAAATGCCGGAAGTCATCATATCAGACTACTTTTTACGGGGACGAGGCGGAGATGTTTCAGTATTTCCGCATCCCCAAGCAGCTTATCATCGATGAACGGTTTCCCGTCTGGTGGTTTTCAGAATTGCTTCCTTAGACCAATTTGAGTACACCGCCGTTTGGGGGCTTCAAGCTGATTCGAACAGGTAAACGCGGATTTGCAATCCGCCGCCTACCCTCTGGCTATGGTACCACTTGGTGCCCCTGCGGGATTTGAACCCGGCATTGGCGTACCTCGCCACTACTTATTAATGACCTGGGGTGTGGAGAATCCGAAAATGCTTTGGAGATCCCTGACCGTCAAGCCCGCGCTGAGCCGGAATAAGCCGGCTCAGTTGGCCTTAAAATTGTAGATCGGCTTCAGCACTTCAATGACATCGACGCTTTCCGTGATGACATCGATGATATCCTCCAAAGACTTATACGCCATGGGCGCTTCGTCAAGGGTGGACTTACCGACGCAGGTGGTATAGACGCCCGCCATCTCCCGGCGGTACTCCTCAAGATCCAGCTGGGCTCTCGCGGCTGAACGGGACAGGATCCTGCCGGCGCCATGGGGAGCCGAGTAATTCCACTCCGGGTTGCCCTTGCCCATGGCAAGGACACTGCCGTCCCTCATGTTGATGGGAATGAGTACCTTTTCACCCTTATGGGCCGCGATAGCGCCCTTCCGCAGAATCATCTCCTGCGTGTCGATATAGTTGTGGATCGTGTGGAAGGCGTCAAGACTCTCAAGACCGGCGCGCTCCAGCAGGATACCGGCCATCAGCTCGCGGTTTCTCCGGGCAAACCGCTGGCAGATCTCCACGTCATGGAGGTAATCCTCCAAATACGTGCCGTACAGGAAGCACAGATCCTCCGGCATGGTGGTCTCGTGGGACTTCCAGTGGAGCGCCTTTAACGCGCCCTCGATCTCCCTGCGCCGGCCGGTGGCCTTGTACTCCGCGATCAGCGTGTCGCGTTTGGCGAAATACTCCTCTTTCCCCTTGTTCAGGTCGATGGCGAGCTGCTGGTAATACTCGGCGACCTGCCTGCCCAGGCTCCGGGAACCGGAGTGGATGACCAGGTATTTATTGCCGTCCGCCCCGGCGTCGATCTCGATAAAGTGGTTGCCGCTCCCAAGGGTTCCGAGACTGCACGCAAGCCGTCTCAGCGCCTTCAGGCCCTGGAAGCAGCGCAGCTCCGTGAGGTCAAACGGCTCCAGCCGCGTCTCCCAGACATTCATACCTGAAGGGATATAGTGCGCCGCGTCGTCGAAGCGCTCCATGTCGATGTCACATTTGCCCAGGTCGACAGTGTACATTCCGCAGCCAATATCCACACCCACGATGTTCGGGACGGCCTTGTCGACTATGGTCATGGTAGTGCCAATGGTGCAGCCGCTTCCGGCGTGAACATCCGGCATGATCCGGATACGGCTGTCCCGCGTAAACTCATAGTCGCACATTCTCCGTATCTGCTCGATGGCGTCCTCATCCACAACGCGGGCATAGCAGATGGCGGTATTCAATTTTCCTTTGATCTCAATCATAAATTTTCACCTCCGATATAATAGAAAAGGCCGCGCCCCGATGGGGCAAGTCAGCCATATGATGTGTCCGTGTCACTTGTCGGCGGCAAGGGGAACCACGCCGCTCACCTCCGCGGGCCCGTTTCCCTGATCCCAGCCGCCCTCCGTATAGCGCAGCAGGACCCGCAGCTCATCCCCCGCAAGATATCCCAGCTCCACGGAATACTCCTTCTCTCCGTTCTCGATAAACAGCGCCTCGTACTCTGTGAGTTTCAGGTACTCAAGCAGCTTCGGGATGTCCACGCCGCAGTATTTGAGTTCCTCGGCGGCATTTTTGTTGACGTATCCCGGCGCGGGACGAAGGACTCTGGCCCGGCGCCGGCGGTTGAGCCACCCAAAGCCCGAGGCGTCGTACTCCACCCGCTCCCCACTCTCCCGGACGCCACATACCGGCACCAGGTCCTGGCGGATGTCGGAGGCGAAGGTCAGCGCGGGCTCCCCCTCCGGGAAAGCCCGGAGGTTCACGACGATCGCCGAGGCCCATCCGCACCGGAGGCTCACCACCGGGGCGCTGGAGTGATGCCTGTCCAGGTTTGGATACGCGTACTCCCAGTAGCTCCCGCCTCGGCCATAGCGCCCCTCGGCCAGCCGAAGCCCAAGACGCGAGAGCTGTCCGTCCGTCCCTAAAGTAAGCCTTTCAAATACCGATCTGTCTATGACCGTACCGAACGCGTCCGCGGCCGCGCAGAAATCGTCCAACAGCCGGTCATATGCCTCATCTGTCAAAACGTCGCTTATCGGGACGTCAAAAAAGTCGTGCAGGGCCTTCGCGGCGTACATGCTCCCACCCTTCGCCGCCTTCTCAAGCCACTCCCGGCCCTTTTCATCGTCCCTTTTGCATCCGACGCCGTTCACGAGCATAACGCCCACGTTACCCATGGCGTCCACGCTCCCGACCCTCGCGGCCTTCATAAACCACCGGAAAGCCGACAGCGTATCCGGCTGAACCGGGACGTCGTCACCGGGCATCACAGGCGCGGCGAATATATTTGGTATGCCCCGGAATCTGCTGTAGAAATAGAGGTTTCCGATGGCGTACATGGCCTTGGCACTGCCGCTGTCCGCCGCCATTTTATAGTGGGAATACGCCTCCTCCAGAAGATTTTCCCGCTCAAAGTCAAGGCCACGCCTGAGATTTTCCGCCACAACGGCCCTGGACACAATGTCGTGGGCCTTTTCAAAGCGCTTTCGAACGTCGCAAATGCGCCTGTCGATGTTGGAATAGCTGTGCAGGCAGTCCACCCCCGGCACCGGACACAGATCGCCATTTAGATACCACCAGTCGTAGTACGTCTCCCGGCCAAAACCGTCCTCGTCCGGGCCGTCCTCGCTCTCGTAAGACGAGGCTTCCACGACTTCGTCATCATCAAGACCGGCAAGCGTGTACTCCCGGTCAGGGTCAAAGAACATGAATCCCAGGGCGTTCAAGGTTTCGCCCTTGGCAGTGCCGTGAAGAGTCTCATTCAGGTACGCGGAGGGCAGACGCTTTCCCTGGGCACTTTTTATGTAGTCCTCCAGTTGTCTTTTCCTGATCTGACTTCCGTTTTCATAGGCCCGAAATCCCCAGAAGTTGGCGGCGCAGGAATAAAACGGCTCCTCCGGGGCGGCCTTTGACTTCTCCTCAAAGAAGTCGGCCATTCGTTCCATAGCCTCCCTGTTTCCGGCAGCGCATCTCTCCGCGAGGGCGCGAAACTCCCGCCCACGCCAATACGGGTCGCTCTGTGGCGGTGGACACCATACGGGCGCGAGGAACGAAGATCCCATGGCCGTTTGACTGAGAATAGCGGCAAGGACCTTGTCAAAGCCGTCCTCGAAGCATATGGGCTTCAGCGCGCCGCACTTGAAAAACGCGCCCTCCTCAAGCTTCTCGAACCACTTGGGAAGAGTGACCGACTCGATGCCACACTTTACAAAGGCCAGCTTGTCGATACGCTCCAGGGATTTGGGAAAACGTATCCGTTTGAGATCCGAAAGCTCAAAAAACGCGCGGCTTCCAATGCGGCGCACACCCTTCGGAACGGAAAATTCCTCCCCCGCCGCCGCCGGGCAGTAGAAGAGCGTATCCCCGGAGACATTCAGAACCGGCTCTGTCACTCCGCTGTTTTTAAAGGCAAAACCACTTATTTCCCTCACACTGTCCGGGATAATTACGGATCTCAATCTCCCGCACCCGGAGAAAGCGTTGTCGCCAATGGCAGTAAGCCCCTCGGAAAGCGTCACGCTCTCAAGTCTCTTGCAGTCGGCAAAGGCCATCTCCCCGATCTTTCTTACCGAAGATGGGACCGATACGGAGACAAGCTCCCTCCAGCCCTTCAACGCCCCCCGGGGGATCTCTTCCGTCCCCTCCGGGATGTCCAGGCGCTCTACAGGCATCGTTGGCTCCGTAAGAGTACCCGGCTTTGCGGAATCCGCGGCGGCGGACCCCGTTTTCAGCGGCATTGCGTTCAGCGCGTCCAGCAGGCGCTTTAGAAGCTTGTTCATCATAACTTATTCTCTCCGTTTCAAAAGCGGCGCCGTTTGATCAGACGTCGGTCCTCGCCTTTCGCACGCTTTCCATGAATTCCCTGACATACCCGGCGTTCACTTCGCCATGGGCATCGTGGCCTTCCTTCAGCCAGCTTCCGATAATCACGCCGTCGGAGTATCGGAGCTTCTCCGCTACCGTCTCCGAGGTCACGCCGGCGCCAACAATCAGCGGCTTCGTCCCCAGGACCTTTCTGAACTCCATGAGCTTCTCCGTGGGGCTGTCCTCCCCGGTGCCGCTGCCGGTGGTGACCACGGCGTCCACGCCGTTCTCATAGTAGATGTTCGCCTCCCGGATTATCCGCTCCAGGATGTCCCGGCTTCCCCACCCCATCAGGTGGAGCATGGCGATGATGGGCTTTTTCGCGTAATCCAGCATGAAATCGACCTCCGTTCAAGGCTTTTCTGTTTTGTCCGTTCTGGAGAGCATTTCTATGAGCCGCTCAAGACCGGTCTTTGTCCGATAGTTCATAAAAAACGCGTGAGCGGCGATGGCGTCGGTGTCCGGCGTACCGTCGGCTCTATGATAGATTTTCCCCAACCTGTCCACCGCGTCCTTTTCAAATTCACTCTCCCACTCCGGGGTGCCAACAAGGACGTAGAAAATATGGTCGCGTCTCTCCCGCAGGAACTTTTTTACCAGTGGATCCGGTGGGCCGAAGGAGAAGGGAGAATCGTCCCAGGCAAAGATCCATTTGTCCGTCTCGTGTTCGGTAAGGGGCAGCAGAGCCCTCCCCCGCACCTCCGCCATCCCCGGCCGCCAGTCCATGACCTCCACGGGGAATTCCTCAATGAACCGAGCTTCAATTGCCATAAGGTTAGTGTAAGAGCAGATAAAGCTGATCAGCCTGTTCATGCTGTTCCTCCGTTTCTTCCGGCGTTGTCGATGAGATACCGCACCAGGGCGTCGACGATGATCTTTTCAGACGCCTCGTCCAAGAGCTTGCCGGATCCCTCCCCGGCCTCCAGCGGCATTTGCCCGCCGGGGAGCTGACGGATGACAATCTCCTCCACGCTTACTGCGATGCCCTTTGCGTTGAGGGTGTCCTGAAGCGTTTTGAGGATCTCGCTCCGAATCTCCGGGGCGTTTATATATTCGACGCCCTTCTTTTCCACATAACGGGGCGCAAAAAGGCTGAGGCCCTTGATCCCGGTGACGATGTACGGTGGCAGGGATTTTCGTTTGGAAACCTCGTCCACCAGCGCCGGGATCTTCGCGTTTATGTCGTCCAGCTCAAGAATAAAATCGCTTTCCGCGAGATAGGCTTTGATGGAGCCCGCCCGGATACATTTTCCGATATCGTTGCTCTGGAGTTTCTCATTCAAAAGGACCGTCAGGCGCGGACTGTTCTGGCTGACGATCCCGGCGATGAGCTGCCTGCGCTCCGTCTCCTCCAGATAGGGCAGCCAACTGATGAACACCTTCTCCGCGTCATCCCCCAGGGCGACGATCAGGGATTTCAGCAGGTTCTGCCCGTCGGCCTTTGTAAAATGGCCCGCGAGGAGCGGATATAACGTGTGGAATGTGGCGGCATAGTCAATGGACGATACATGCAATTTGATGTTCAACATAGTAACTGTCCTTTCATGTCTATAAAGTGTTGCTGATGCTCAATTCTCCTTTGGCTCATACACCAGCATAGCGGCCTCGATGGAGTCAACGACGCTGACCATGTGGTATTTGAGGGCGAAGAGGATGTCCGCGTACTCCGGGTAACGCGCCTTTGTTTTTTTGAGGAGCGGGAGGACGAAATGGCGTGTCTCCCCGATATACGCCCGCAGCTTTTCCTCGGAAAAGGTCCCGGCCATACTGGAGACGTTGTGACAGCGGTCTATGATCTTGGTGACGGATGCCTCGCGGCACTCCGCGATGGCGTTATAATAGCGGACCTTGGCCGTTTCCTTTGTTTCGCCATCCTGGATGTTGAAGGTCAGGAGACGGACGGCGTTTTTGACCTGCTCGTTGACCGGCAGCTCCGCGAGGCTCACGTCGCAGTCCTCGCAGACGTCGTGCAGGAGGATGGCGGCGATGATCGTATCGTCCCGTATGCCCAGGCTCAGCGCGTTGCAGGCCATAGTGAGCGGGTGGATGATATACGGCTCGCCGCTCTTTCGAAGCTGTCCTAAGTGCTTCTCACGGGCAAAGCTCAGCGCCCGCGTAGTCTCGGACATATTGGCGCCGGCGGCGAAGCCTCGGATGTAGGTGTACATTTTTTCCGCGTTGAAGACCGATTTCGACATATCAGACCTCTTCTCCTTTCAATTTGGAGCCGAGAAATACAGTCCGAAAACCAACGAATGTATCCCCCGCCTCAAAAGTGACCACGTTGCCGTGGAATGTTTCCCTCGTTCTCCGGCTCGATCTCCGGGTATAGATGGGTATGCCCGGAGAGAAAGAGGACGTGTGGGTACTCGTCTACGATTCGCCGAAGGCGTGCGTCCTGCTCCGCGGGTAGGTACGGCCCGCTCTTTTGCGGGTTGTGCGCCGCCAGCGGCGGATGGCAAAGGACGATATGATTCGCGCAGCCGCTCTCCGAAAGCCGGTTTCGTCATTGCCGGGGATGTTGCCAATGAGCTTGTCTACGATGATGTCGGCCAGGACCTCCGACTTACAGCCGTCAATGATCGGTTTGATCGCCTCGGTCGTGACCGGATCTCTGTTGTAGATGGAACGGATGCCGTTCAGCATCGGTCCATAGTGCGTGAAGATCACACCGACGTCGGCGATCACAGTGAACGGAAAGCCGAGTACCCCGGAGAGTCCCTGAACGATCTCATTTAAACTTGCCTTGCACTGGATCAGGTCGTAAGCTTGTCTCGCTTTTGTTTCCAAGAAGATTTACCTCTCTTCTTTAATGATGAAAGTATTATATATCCTGTCGGGCCGGGAGATGTCAATTCCGAATTGACAGAAAAGAGCCTTTCATCATTTTCCTGAGCGGTCAGGAAACAGTACGGCTCAATTTTTTGATCCTTTTTGATAACTCCAACTCAAGGCCGCCCAAGGCCGCGAGACTGGCTTCGTATCCGGAGGTACACTTCGTCGCCTTTGCTTCCAAAACAAATTTGTTGGCCACAGCCCGCAGCTTTTCTTCAAAAGCTCCGCGAAGCATCGGCACAAGCGTGCTTTGAACAAATTTCACGGTATTCGCAACAGAGTCGTCCACACTGGTATCCGCCGCGCCGATTATCCTGCCGGCGGCCGCGCCTCCAAGCAAAAATGGAAGCGCGCCGCCGCCGGTTGCAAGTGTCAAAACACCGCCGAGCAAAGCGCCGCCAACTGTCCATCGGTTTTTCTCCCGAGTCGTGGCCGCAACGGTGGTTGAATGCTTGTCCGGAAAGGACAGGCTGTTTATCGCTTCGTAAATAAAGTCGCTGTCTGAGCTGCTCAGGTAATGGCACCATCCGTCCCTCACATATTGGAATCGCCTTTCAAAATGCTCCCTCGTGACCTGCTTACTCATCTCTGCATAGCTGTTATTATATTTTGTCAGGCCGGCTCCTCCCGCGTATTCCTCGGAAAGCTTACCGGGTAAAGCGGATTCGTCAAAAAATTTATCATTCAAAAAAGGAATTTTATATTGTAAATCATCTGCGTTCTTTTTCGCGTTGCTCATGATACGACTTTGCTCTTTTGTAAGCGCGTCCTGGTGTTTCTCCATGATCCGGGCAATTTGCTTTTCCAATATATCCTTATACGCGGACGCGCGCGACAGGCACTCTTCTCTTTTGACCGCGAGTTTTCCTGCGGTGGAATTTTTTCGTACCCTCGCCCTGAAATCGGCCCCTGTTCCCCCGGCCGCGTACTCCAGCCATTTGTCAAAGCCGTCAAAATACACCATTCCCGGAGCGGAACACGCCATAAAATAATGGCCCGTTCCACGGATGCGGTAGTTCATGGATTCAAAAATATGCTTTGCCGTATTCTCAACAAGATTCAGGCCCTCCAGAGAGTTCAGATGATTTGTGCAGTTGACGACATAGACAACGTCCCCGTTTAAAGCCTTGTATATGTCCTGCGTCCGCTCCCGTTCCTTTCCACTCGGGAACGCGCCCGCGTCATAAACGCAGACGCACAGATCCGTATCCGCGAGCGACCTCATCGCTACGGCTTCCAAAAGGCCGTTTTGAGAGCTGTCATCCATGCCCGGTGTGTCTCTTAGCTCGACGTCTCTGCTCAACCACGGAATAGGAGCTTCAAAAATGACCTCGACAGGATCCGTAAGATCGGTTATCTGATGGTTCAGGATAATGTCCCGTGCCTTGCCGATCGTTATTTGGCGCTTCCGTCCTTTCTCATAAAGCCACGCCTGCCTACTGCTGCCGTAAACGATCTTTGTAACGACAGTCGTGGCGGTCGTCGCTTTCGTGGGGAGCAAATTGTACCCAAGAACGGCGTTCAGAAGAGAGGATTTCCCGGTTTTAAATCTCCCGGCGAAGGTGATCACAAAAGGGTGTTTTGGGGAGATCTTCTTACTTAAAGCGCCGACCACCGCTATTTCCTCGTCAATCTTGACTATCCCGTTTTTGATCTCTAAAAATGTTCCTTCCGCCTCTTTGCTGATCACCGGTCCGGCCGCCGCGTCGTTCACTTTTTTTGTGTCGTTGATTTTTGGAAGCTCTCCGGGGTCCCCGATCAGGCAGACGGGTTCGTCACCCTCCACTTCTTCGCCGACGTTGTGAAAGATTTTTATCAGCATACCTGTTTTGGGGCATGATTTTTTTAAAGTCATGCCGTTTGACTCAAAGGTGAACAAAACCTGCCCCGCTATAACACGTGCCCCGACCTTCTTCTCCCATCTCTTGATTTTGATTTTTCTTGAATTGGTGCCAAATGGAGCGCAAACTACCGTAGACATAGACGACAGCCTCTCTTTGTCTGTATATCAATTCGGTTGTACTGTGTAAGACCGCGCATAATACACCAATGCCATATAAACATCTACGGATGGACGAACATTTCGTCCATCCGTAGATGCGCTTTTCTGATGTGTTGGTCTCCGCCTCAATCGGCCTTTTTCACAATTTGGGGAAAAGGAACATCTTCTGATAATACAGTGGGTTCAGCCCCACAAGGTCAAGGCCTTCGCTGAGCCTTATGTAAAAAGCGCCGCACGGCGCCAGCTCAAACTGCTCAGCTCTTCCGCTGTTGACGATATCACCGACCAACAGAAGGGCGTCCACACCGCGCAGCACGCGAAGAGCGGAGATGAGACGGTAGGGCTTATTAAAAAGGTGATCGCTCAGAAGACCAGATCTCATGGTTTTCACACCCATATCGTCTCTCTGAAGGATAAGACGTTTTTTTCGTCGTATCCTTCAAAACCGTAAGGCCATTTTACTCCGGCACGCCGTCGTAGAGCGCCAGCTCTCGTACCCGGTCCACCCCCCAGGGGCAGTCCGTTTGACCGAGAAGGTGCTTCAGAAGCGTCCTGCCGATCAGGTTCATCTCGTCCACATTCGTCCCCGCGTCGTAATCCCACGACATTTTCGACCCGTCAAGGCCCTGATACTCAGCTCCCGCGCCCATGTCCACGCAGAGTACATCCATCGCCGCCCTGCGGCTGTTCGCCGTGTAAGCGCCGGCGCGATCGGAGGTGTAGTAGGCGGACTGCATCCAGTTGAGGAACGGCGCCGTCACGGCGTCCGTCACGGTTCTGGGGATCGGAAGCGTCTCCAGCGCCTTGAACATCCCCAGATGCTTGACCATCCCGAACTTGATGAGCGCAAGCCCCGATCCGAACAGCGCAAGGAGCTGCCGGTCGTCCAAAAGCTCCACCGAGCCGCTGCTCAGCACCAGAGCGTCGGATTTCTTCTGCTCCAACACATCCAGATTCACATCGTGGCTGAAGTCCAGGAACAGTGGATATTCCACCTCCATCTCCATTCTGGCCAGGGCCTGCTTGTAGATGCTCCAGATGCGCGGGTGGGTATCGGCGGTAACGGTGAATTTCCTCGCCAGCGAACGGGCCAGCTCCGGCGTGCCCACCAGCCACTCAGAAAAAGCCTTTGCCACCTTGCCGTACATGGAATTGGCCAACAGGGCGCTCTCCGCCTGGGCCTCCAAAGGATGGTGTATGTCGTCTCTCATTGCTCGCCGCCTCCTTTCGCAAAGCTTTCAAGCTCCCTGTACCTCACCGGCAGCCAGGGGTCGTCCTGGAAGAACGTATTCACCGCCTGGGCCGCGTTGGTCAGGCCGTTGAGGTTGAAAAACTCCTCCTTCTGGGGGAGATACCGGTCCTCCTCCGTCCCCAGGGCAAAGCGTTCCTTGGTCTGGCCGCTCACGTGCTGGAGCATGATCTGCTCCACCGTCAGGGCAAAGTCCCCCGTAGCCAGATAGAAGGCCCGGTCCACGGTAAAGGTCCTCCACTGCGCCCACTTGTGAAGGCCGGCGGAGGCGGCCCCCGTCAACGCCTGCTTCAGCACCTCCGGGATTGGGATGGCCTTGATGGGCAAAAGCTCCGCGATCCTGTCTGTGATCCACATGGTGTAGTTGAGACTGCTGTGACCAGCCGCAATGGAGGCGCACATGGACGCTATAACCCCCTCCATCAGCCGGTCCTCCCGGATTCTGGACAGCAGGTCTGTGGAGAACAGAATGAAGGGCTCCGACGCGCCGCTCACCGACACCCCGGAGTCATAATCCCGGTTCAGGTACAAAATGGGCGGCTTTTCCAGTCCAAACATCTCCGCGCCCCGCTCCAGCATATCCGCAAGCTTCGGGGACATGTCCCTGGTCACACGGATGTAGGAGGAGCGGTAGTAGTAATTGAAAACGGCCTCGATGTTGTTCTCGGCCAGGTATTTGCGCACGCTGTCCATGGCAGAGCCGTTGATCAGTGTGTCCATCAGCTTCCTGTCCGTCTCGTGCTGGAAATCGGCAGGCTTGAATCGTTTATTCACCATACGCGCTCCCCCTTCAGATGACGGCGTCCCAAGGGCGTCCCTGGGTCCGGATGATCCGGCTGTAGCCCTTGGGGTCCAGGTACCAGTTGTAGAGCTCCGAGAGCATCTTGTTGGCCGGCCCCTCAAAATACGTCATGTTCTGGACGCCCTTGATGACCCGCACTAGCAGGTAGCCGTACTCGTCCTCGGCGGTTTTCACCGCCTTGAGATATTTCTCCACATAGGCCACGGCCTCCTCATCGGTAGTGATGATGCGCCTGGACTCGGCCAGGGGCATTCCCAGCTCGTGGAGGTGGCACCGCACGGCGGCGGCAAAGGACTGACAGGCCAAAAGCCCTCCCCTGTCGGAGGTCAGGTCCGCCGCCCGGAGGTAGCACAGCAGCGGGATGCGCAGGGGCGCCGGGATCTGTCCGCTCATGTAGTTCATCAGGTTGGCAAGGTCGGTGTGGCCCGCCTTGTACATGGCGATGGCGTTGCCCGTCATGTAGTACAGCTCCTCCTCGTTGAAGCACTCCAGGGCGTAGTCCGACACCGCAATATACTTTGTGTCGCTGCCGCAGGCCTCCAGGACCTGGCTGTACATGTGGCAGACGTAGACCCGGGGTACCTCCGGGTAGTTCAGGATCCGGCATACGTCCTTGAGAATGGCAAAATACTCCGGCGCCGTCTCCTCCGTGAGTTCCACATACCCCCCCAGGACCCTGGCCCGGTAGATCTGTATGCTCAGATCGTTGGCCTTCTTTAAGAGCGCCTGGATCTGCTTGTTGCGTATCACCTGATAAACGGACTTATCCTCCTCCGGGTGCCGGATGGACTTTGCCAGGAGCCCCGGAAAGGTGTACATCTCTTTTTTCACAACTCTCCTCCAATGCTTTCTGAATGGCCGCATCCTACCGGAAAATTGGCAGTCAGAACATTCCGCGCTTCATGCGGGCACGCCACACACGTAGATACCTGAAACTGCGGAGGGCGGTGCCCCCACAAATCGCGCAGGACACCGCCTTTTTTGATTCCTGTGTTTCAGGCTGCAGATTCTCGCCCATTGAGCAAATCAATGCTGCACCAATTTCCCGCAGATGCCTGGTACTTTTCCGCAAGCGGAAGTGGCGTGAGCCTTCTTGGAGTCGAGCAGTGTGGGTTCTGAGGCGGTCTTCTCCAATTGGATGTCCAGGTCCTTAAGTTCCTGCTCATTTGTCCTTTTCTCGTTTTCTACCATTGCGTTTACATCCTTTCTTAAATAAAATTTATTCATTCCGAAGTTCCGCCCTATAAGCAGCTTCAGCGAGAATACAGGCATAATCAGGTTTTGCAGGAGATTTGCAGGGACCCGCGTCGGTAGAGGCCAGACAGAAACCGCAATGATCTATATACTGACAGTTCTCACATCCGACGCACATATTCCGAAAGGTAAGCTTCCTTACCCAGTCCACTGATTTCCTCTCCCATATTTCCCGGATGGGAGTCTCTCGAATATTTCCCAGCACCTGAGGAAGGGAAATACAGAGTTTCACATTCCCATAGGGATCAATGGCCAAAGCGCTGCCACCCGCGCCGCACACCGGGCCGTCCGGATCCCGTCGCCCGGAGGCGGGGTGGGGATAATATTTGTGTTGGAGGCGCATGGCCGACAGATAGTCCTCCACCTTTTCCAGTCTGTGCTTCTCGGCGGATATGCCATTGTGCGTGTCCACGATCTCGTAGCTTGCGAACAAGAGAATGTCCAGCCTGCGGCAGAGCCTCAACAGGTTCTCGAAGTCAGAGATATTCTCCCGCATCACCACGGTTTTGATGAAGGTGTCGATACCGGCGCATTTGGTCATCATCACGGCCCGCATGGTCTTTTCAAAGGACCCCGGCACCTTCGTGACGGCGTCGTGGACCGCCGGCGTGCCGCCGTAGAGGCTGTAGGACAGGCTGTTCAGATGGAGATCCTTCAGTTCGTCAAACACCTCGTCCGTCATGGCATAGCCGTTGGTGTAGAGGTCCACCGCCATGCCCCGGGACAGGGCCCGGCGCAGGATCGGCATCAGCTCCCGCTTGAGAAGCACCTCGCCGCCGGTGACGTGCAGGTACAGGCACCCCATATCCCCGAGATCGTCGATGAGCTTCTCATATTCCTCAAGCGTCAGCTCCCGACCGGCGTCCGGGACATCGTCGACGTAGCAGTGGACGCAGCGCTCGTTGCACCGGTAGGTGAGCTCCAGGCTCGCGGAGAAGAGCCTGTCCTCCCTGGTGCAAAGCTCCAGCATCCGGTTTCGGAGGGAGAAGTCGTCCGTTTCCACCGCCCCGCCGGTGACAACTCCCCCGGCGACCAGGCTGTCCAGGAAGCGCTCACAGCCCTTTTCCGAGCCGGCACCGCCGGTCACCAGGGCCTTCAAAAGCTCCTCCCGGCTCCCGCCGCCCGCCGCCTTCAAAAGCTCCAACGCCCGGTAAGCGCTGGCGTTCAGGAGCATGTCCCGGTGCAGGCCCACATGGCGCAGATACACACTGTCGCCGTATTGCCTGTAGAAAACGTCTTTAGATAATTCCATAGTCATATCCTTTCGCGCTTTGCCGTGCCGGACTGGGGATCAAATTCACGCCGGGTCCGTTACGACCGTTTTCTCCATCTCATCCACGTCCTCTTCCTCCTCTTCCTTTGCGGAGGAAGAATCAGGACCGGCGTTCCCGACCTCGGATCTAATGAAATGGGACAGAAGCTTCGAAACGCCCTGCTTCGTCATGGCCCAGGCGCGGGGCACGACCTTTTCCCTGGCAAAGGTGAAGAGGCTCTTGAGTCCCGCCTTGACCACCCTTCCCGCCTTGACGATGTAGCCGGAGAGTGTGGTGCAGTCCTCCTGCCACCACTCGGCGCCCTTGATCAGCGCCTTCACGCCGCAGTAGCCCAGAAAAACGCTGCACACGGTGGTGATGAGGCCCACCGGGGAGAACACCACGGCCATGGCCGAAGCTGCCACGTTGCCGGCGAGCATGGCCGCCGTCACCACGCCGATGGCCCCCAGGACCTGGGAGAGCATGGCCTCGGCCCAGCCCTCCTCCACCTTGGCGGCGGCCTTGACGGTCTCCGCCGTGGCGCAGGTCACCGCGGTGACCTGGCGCATGGTGATCTCCCCCGGCGCTCCGGGGATATTGCCGGCCTTCATGTTCACATAGGCCAGCATGGAGATGGCGGCCAGGTAGTTGATCCTGTCCTGCCCGGCGTCCACCAGCATGTCCAGATCTCCGTCCTCAGTGACGGCAGAGAAGATGTCCTGGCCCTCCGGTGTCAGGGGTGAAAGGAAGGTATAGCTGGCCATCAGGGACTTGACTAGGGCCGTGAGTTCGGCCTCGACGGCGTCGGTGACCTCGTCGGGGAGCTTGATCTCCTCCGGCTCCTTCCCGTCCTTTTCCTCCTCGGGCACGTTCTCCAGGTGGATCTGCCGCAGGAGGTTGGCGTATTTTACAAGGGTCTCGCACCGCTCCCGGAGTCCCTGGCCCTGGAGGGCCTCGCGAAGCTTGGAGTCGATGTAGGCATCCTTGTCCTCCATGGCCTCGTCCAGCTCCCTGTAGAAGGCGGTGACGCCCTGGATGGCCTCGTCGGCCATGGCCATGGCCTGATTGTCGTTCTTGTCGGGCAGGTTTTCACGGTAGATCTCCATAAGGAACTCACGGGTGGAGAGTCCTTCGCCGCGCTTCGCCTTGATCTCCTCCAGCTGCTTGTCAAGGGCCTCAAAGGTCTTCCTGCTGACTTTTATCTTTTTCATTTCCGTTGTCTCCTTTCCTTGGATGATCCCATTTTACCTCATTTACCGCGCGAAAGGTCGCAGGGCACGGGAAATTTTTCTCTATTTCCCCGGGCTGACGCCGTCGGTTGATATTCTCCTCTACCCTGACGAACCAATCCCGCGTCCGCTCAGCCTCACTCATTCTCCGTCTCCCCAAGAAATCTGCGGCGGATCTCCTCGCTGAGTTCCAGATCGTGCCAAGGGTGCATGAGGGTATACTTGGCTTCCTCCGGCTTGCTTTTCAGCCACCCGAAGGTGATGAACGCGTTCACCGGTTCCAGGCCAAGCCTCTCTACCAGCTCCCTGACGGTGATGCCCTCCACCGGCTCCTCGGGAAAAACGCCCTCCTCCCTCCAGTTGACCAGATCCCGGAAGGTCTCCTCATCCAAGGCATCCACGCTTTTCATCACTGTCTTCACGGTGTATGCGGAGTAATGGAGAGTCTCCTCCAGATAGTACTCTATATCTCTCAGAGCCTTTCGCTCCTTCATAGTCTCCCCTCCTTATTTCTCAGGGCGCCAGCCTCGCAGGCTCAGTTCCGCGAAGGTCCTGGCGTCATTCTCCACCGGCTGGCTGATATACTCTCTCAGATCGGCGGTGGAGGGCGTATAGTGCAGGAAGTTTTGCTTCCAGTTCTCCTTTGTCTCCTCCGACACCTGCCATGCCCCGGCGACCTCCGGGTCCAGAACGGCCTGGAGCTGCACCGCGTGGCGGAACTCGTGGATGACCGTGTCGATGAACTCATAGATGAGGTCCGGGTCCTCGGAGAAGAGATAGGCGCCGTTCAGCTTGATCTTGTTCTCCTTAATGATGTACCCGCCGCAGTTGTTGACGTTGCTGTCGATGTAGATCTCGCACCCGTCAAGATGGACCCCGTAGGCGTCCGTCAGCTTTTTGACAAGATCGGAGGCCAGCGTCACACGGCCGTTGTAGTCCGCCTCCTCCACGGTGGCGGCGGCGTCCTGGCCGAATACCTCCATGACGATCTGCCTGGTCTTGTCGGCCATCTCCTGGTCTTGCTCCGTCATGGGCGCGGATACCAATGTCTCCGGAGGCTTGCGGATGGCCCCCCAGAGCTTTTTGAGCCACTTGAACACAGTGAGTCCGCCCTTGACCTTGAGCGCCACGCTCACCGCGTCCTTGACGACATCGAACACCGCCACAAGGACTTCTATCATGATAACTCTCCTTTCGTCTGTCTGCACTCATAAACCGCACAGGCGCGGCGGCCGCCCCGGCCTTACAGAAACATCTCCTGGTCGAACCTTCTCAGAGCCAGTACGTCGATGATCTCGTCCAGCATATCCGAAAGAATAGTCTCCCCGGAGTTCCCGATGCTCTCCGTAAGGGCCTTCTGGACCTGAGCGGTGATATCCTGTCTCAGGGAGGAGGCATTGCCGCGCACATTCTGCCGCGTCTGGGCATTACACGGCACGTTGGGATCATTTTTCTTTCCAAGCAGGTGGAGGATCCAGCCGATCAGCGGCCCCAACAGGAGGCCAAATCCCCCGGAGACCACCCCGATCACGGTGGCAATGATACCGCCTATATTCCCCATGGCCTTCTGCAGAGATCCCGCTATGTCGATCTCCGGAAGCATGATCGGGCCCATCGGCTGGGCATGCAGACGATCCTGGTATTTTCCATGAAGGAGGCTGAAGGACATGTCTTGGCCGTAGATTTTGTTGACCTCGGCCCCCGCCGCCTTCTGGACGGACTGGGCGCAGTCCTCCAACCAAGCCTCGACACCCTTCTTGAAGGCGGCTTCCATAGCGTCCTTCGTAGACGGAACTCCGCATTTTACCTGGAATTTATTCTGGAGGTCCGAGACAGACCCGTCCACCTCGGAGGAGGCCCACTCATTCAGCGCATCGTCGAATTGTTTGGTCACGATAGGGGTGTACAGGTTGGCAACGGACTGGACCAGCATCGCGTTGGAACACTTGGGCTCCCCCTTCAGGGCCTGCAGGGCCTCCTGCTTACCCGCCTCAATGAGGCTGTCCACCATGCCCGTCCAGGCCAGGCCCAGGGACACGCTGAAGGAGGGATCCTGGGAGATGAGGATCTTGGCGCTCTTCCCGCCAAAGGTGTCCTGACACAGCTTTTGAACAAAGCCCATCTTGGAGGCGCCGCCGGTGAGCATCACCGCCTTGTAGGAGAGCTTTCTCCTCTGAAGCTCCTCCTTGGCCTTGAGGAGGAAGCTCTCGCAGTGGCCGTACCAGCTGTTTTTCACGTTCTGCTGTCCGGCGCCCGGGGAGATGAAGAACTGCTTCTCCATCGTCACCTTGTTCATAAGCTCCCAGTCCACGTCCAGGTCCACCTTCAGCCGCTGGGGCTTCCCCTCGCCGTCCAGCACAGGCTTGCCGTTCTTGTCCACCACATTGGCCCGTCGGACAAAGGTGGCGTCGTCCTCCGGCAGGGTGTTGGTGTAATATTTCTCCTTGAAATCAAGCCTCAGGGCAAACTCGATGCCCCGGATATTGGGGAAGGACGCCCGGACCCCCTTTTCGGCGGCCTTTTTGGCTAGCTCCTCCTGCATCTCCTCAAACATGGCCTCCTCAATGGCGGAGGCCCCCAGGGTCCAGCTGTACTCCATGCGCATCTTGCCCATGCTCATAAATGTGCAGTCCGCGGTGGAGGAGCCGAAGTCGAACACCAGTACGCCGTCGGCGGCGGTGATTCCCTGCATTCCCTGGCTTGTAAAGGTGGAGAAGAGGGCCGCCCGGGACTCTGGCACCACGGTTGTGTTCGCAAAGCCCGACGCCGTTCTCAAAAGCCTCTCATACTTTTTTCTGTTGGGCTCGTCCGTCCAGTCTGTGGTGCTGGGGCAGCCCACCACCAGCTGGATGTTGTCCTTCTCCGCTTCGGTGAGTACGTCCTTATTGTACAGGAAGATCTGCTTGACCAGGGCCTTGACGAACATGGAGATGCAGTCCCCCCGCCTTCTGCCCATGACGATCTCATCAAAATACTTGGGGGACTTCTTGAAGTAGGCGATGACCTCCTTCACGTTGTTCCCCTCGCCGGCCTGACGGCCGATGATCACGTCGCCCTTGTCGGTAACGCCCACCACGCTGGGCACCACCTTCTCCTGGTTGGGTCCCAGAACAAGCCGGTGGATCTTCTTAGTATCCACCTCCATGCACACCACTGATGTCTCGCCGTGACCGATATCCATCCCGATGATTTTTGTGAACGCCATTTCTCTGTCTCCAATCTGCCTGTGTATTTCTCTCGGACCGGGCGTCTGCCGGACCGTCGGTTTGTTCGGAGGTTCCTTAATATACTATCATCTGCCGATAAGGCGGCTGCGCTCCAGCCGCTCCACTTCTCCGGCCAGCTCGTCGATCCTGTCCGCCAGGAGCCTGTAAACTACCTGGTCGTAGGGATGGGGCCACTTATCCTGCAGCTCTTCTTCGGAAAGCCTTTTCACAAAGTGCCCGTCCCGGGCCTCGGACAGATAGTCCTTCTTTCGGAACATCACCTTGCCGCTTGCCGGTAAAAAGCCCTTTTTCAGCATCCTTATGTAGCTGACCGCCACGCTGTCCACGTTCTCCGACCCGTCGCCATATACGCTCTCGCCGCGCATGGCCTCCCTGAGATACCGCTTCCAGCTGCCCTTGCCGATGGGATAGGTGCTGTCCTTCGAGCTGTACAGGATCAGTGCCTGGTTCACCAGCTTGCTGATGTCCGCGCCGATCATCAGCCTGGGCACACCCTCCCGTACCATCTCGCTGTCTATGAGGCCGGTCAGGAACTCCACGTCCTCACAGCCCTCGCCAAAGAGCCGGTCCACCTCCTGGGCGTTTTTCCTGGCGCTCTTCATGGCGGCCAGGGCGATCTCGGCGCACTCCTCACAGGTCGGGAGGTAGGCGGCAAACAGGGCGTCAAACCGCCCGCTTCTGAAAAATTCCTTGGGCAGGCCCCCGATGTCGTTGGCCGTGGCGTACAGGAAGCATGCCTTTTTGTTCTCCTGCATCCAGTTGAGCATGGTAGCGAACATCCTCTTGAAGCTGGCGTCGTCCCCGTCGCCGGAGCCCGCGCCGCTGAAGCCTTTTTCCAGCTCATCAATCCACAGCACGCAGGGCGACATGGCCTCCGCCAGCTCCTGGGCCCGGCGCATGTTCCGCTCGGACTCGCCCTGGTACTTGTTCATCAGGCTCCCCATGTCCATCAGCAGCAGCGGCAGTCCAAAGGAATCCGCCACGGCCCTCGCGGCCAGGGATTTGCCGCACCCGGGGATTCCGCAGACGAGGATCCCCTTGGGACTCTCGGCCCCGCTCGTGCGCTTGACGAAATCCGCCTTTCTCAGGGCGTTCCGCCGGTTCCACACCCACGTCTTCAGATTGGACAGGCCGCCCACTTCCGAAAAGGCCTCGTCCGTCCGCTTGTCTCTGGGCGGGGTGTACTCCAGCCGCAGGACCTCGCTGCTCAGGATCCTCTGCTCCTTCTGCTTTTGGATCGTCTCGAAGACGCCTCTTGTGTCGTCCAGAGGCGATGTCCCCGGTTTGTGGTCCCGGGTCAGGATCCTCTCCATAGTCCGGCTGATCTCGGTGCCCGCGAAGCCAGAGAAGGCGGCCGACATATCGGCCAGATACTCATGCCGCTCGTTGTCGTCCATCCTCTGGCCGGAGCGCTCTATGGCGTCTTTCACCAGTTCGAGAATCTCCTCCCTGTCCGGGAGGGGTACCGGCACCACCTCCGTGTAGCTCAAAAGCGCCGACGACAGCCGTACCGTCGAGCCGTAGAGGATGACCGCGCTGCTCCGAAACAGCTCGTACTGCGGCGACCGGGGATCGACGCATTCCTTCACGTACTGCTCCAGGCCCTCCTCCTCGACGCCCTTTTCCCCCACATGGTAGGTGATGATGTGGGGGACCTTCCAGGAGACGGCGGGAATGGCCAGGTCCTTCTGGGGCAGTGGCTTGAACGCGTCCAGCGTCTGGTCCAAATGGTTCAGCGGCCCGCCGCGGCGCCTGATCTCCTCCGGAAGCTCCCGGTAGGGCCTGCCCTCAAAGCGCTTCCCGGTGTGGATGGGTTTGGGGATGCGCACCACCAGCTCGTCGCGCTCCACGACATCCATGACCGTCTCAAAGGAGTCGGTCTGGATCCAAATGATCGGCGTTCCGGCCCGGAAAGCCTCCTTGCACCGCTCATTGATCAGATCTGAAACGGCCAATTTCCGTCACCTCCTCCGTAAGGACGGCGGCTTTGTAATACGCCTCCCGAAGGGCCGGAAGGCGCTCCTCGTCATAGCTGCCATCTTCTCTCTTCTTTTCCGAGAGGGGCAGTTCAGAAAACCTCTCCGCCAGCTCCCGCAGACTCCACAGCAGTCTCTCGCAATACTCCGACTCGGCCCGCATCTCCTCCGCTCCCGCGGCAAGCTCCTTCCGGACGCTGTCCAGGGAGGCGTAGACGATGGGGTTCAGCGGGTTTTTGCAGATATCCAGCAGATCCTTGTACCGCCGCCGAAGGGCCTCGCCCTCCCGCTCCAGCTGGTCTCCCTGCTTCCAATCCAGGGGCCGGGAATAGCGCCCGCAGCACTTCTCGATGTCCTCCGGGAGCTGAAGCAGCTCGATGACGGGACTGCTGGAAAAAAAACGCCGTAGCAGCTGCTCTTCCAGCTCCCGTTCCTCCGGCAGGGCCACGTCCCCGGTCTGCGCCAGCTCCTCTTCCAGGGACCGGACCTCGTCCAGGATTGGCTTCACACAGCCGAACCACCCCTCGGCCATCACCACCTTGACCGTGTCCTCCTCCGGCAGATCCTCCTCCACATACTCTCTGAGCCGGGTGATCCTGTACTCGATCTTTCCGGGGGCGAAAAAGCTGGTCTTGATGAGCTTCGTTCGGGCGTACCGGCCGCTCTCCTCAAGATACCGGCGATAGGCGTCCCGGCAGGCGGACAGGGCTTCGGAGAACTCCGCGTATTTTTCACTGTTTTTGATATCTTTCCCGGCTCTCATAAAGCCGATGCTCCTCAGAGTCTCCGTAAATCTCCGGTCCTTCCGAAGCCGCTCCAGCAGATCCTCCGAAGACATGCTCCCAAACCCGGCGAACGTAAAATTCAATTTACCCATTTTTGTCCCCCACGGTTTTGCGCGACAGCAAAGCATTCATTTCCATTATTTTGCCTCCAAATATTCCGGGCTCATCCACGTCCCGGTGTTCTCCAGCGTCACGGCTTTTCTTTCGTTGTATGCGGGGTCAGAGGAGACAATCACGCCGTCATCCCTGAGCAGGATAAATTTGCCGCTACCCGCAAAGGACACCTCCACGTAACTGGCATATTTTACCTCCATCAATTCCGACTTCACCGTATAGTCGCCCTGGTACTTCTCATAGCAGTCAGTATAGAGCCTTCCACCGATGATGTAGAGGAAGCTCCTCCCGTCCGCCGTGGGGTCCGGCGCGAAACTGCTGATTTGCGTCCCGTCAGACGCCGGGAGAATCTTCACCGGGCTTCCGCCGGTGGTGTAATACAGGGCCCCATCTGTCTGGCTCCTGCGTCCCAGGGCGTTGCTCCCAAAGCGCTTGAGCGTGGGCAGAACGCGGATGAATTTTCCGCTTGAGGTCATGGAGCAGTAAAGCATCCCGCCCTGCTCCAGCTCCAACGTCTTCCCATCCACGGTGAGGACCGCCCTCAGATAGGGGTTCCCGACCCTCCCGGCCGTGAGCTTCACCGTATGGATGTACTCATCCGCCAAAAGCGCCTTTCCCTCATGCCTCTTCACCCAGTACGTCATCCCGGGCGTTAGGACCGCCTCTCCGTTTTCCACCTTAAGCTCTTGGACCATATTCCCGGCCGCGGGCGAATCCTCTCGCCTCACGGTCTTGTCCCGCGAAGTACCGCCCCGCCGCGGATCTGGCTGAGTTCTCCGGTCGATGCCCTTGCCCTCGTCCGTCTTGCCCCCTCCGCCGTCCTTGCGCTTCTCTGGCTCTCTCTCCGGATATTTCCGTTCCCGTGGATCGAGGGGCGCCGTCCGGGCATCCTGCTCCGCTATCTCCAGTATGGACAGAAAGAGCAGGAGCTTGCGAAGATCCGGCTGGGGCTTCACCCGTCTGAGGATGGCCTCCACCTGCTCCGTCAGAAAACAGTCGTCCCACTCCCCGGGAAAATCCTCCCGGACCGCGCTCACCTTGTCCTTATCCGCGTTGGACATCTTCTTCACGACCAGCTCCAGTACGACGTCCTTTACCTGGGAGGCATCCGGCGTGCCGCTGAAGCCGGCCACTATCTGCAGTCCGGGCCAGTTCCCCTCCGCGCCGTCCATAACACCGCGAAATATCCACAGCCAGAAGTCCTTTTTCAGGATCATCACCTGGTCGTAAAAGGCGGCTCTCCCGTCGGTGAAGCCCTTGCCAAAGTAGAGGGCCATATCCTCTTGGAAGTTTGCCTTGGCCGCCTCGGCCCGGTCGTAGCGCCGGAGCTTGAAGGGCAGACAGTGAAGCTCCGCGAAGGCGGCGAACTCCGCCTGTCTTTCCAGTATGTCCGCCAGTAAAAATCTCTTTTTCAAATCAAGAAAGTTCAGCGCCATTCCGTCAGAAAGCTCAAGCATTTTCTCTCCTCCTACTACAATGCGCGTATTTCATGAGCTTGACAGCCCGTCAGGAAACCGTCTACTCAGAAAGCAGCCATGAAAACGACCTTCGGACCATGGGGAGGTTCTCTTGACATTTTATTGAAAGACCTTCAAAAAAGCATCATATATCCGCGTAGATATTTTTAAATCTTCTGGGCTTTCCCGGTCCATTGTCCGCGTATTCCTCCAAAATCTCATAGACCGTCTCTATGTCATAGCACCCCACGTCCAGGCAGGATAAAATCACCATATCCCGCAGGTCCGTATCGTTGAAGCCCAGGGATGCCTTGGCAAGAAGCCCCTCGGCCTCCTTTTCATTGAGTCTCAGGGCGATCACCAGCTTAAGCATCGTCTCCTTCTGGGGAAGCACCTCCCCCAGCCGTATCCTGCTCCAGCTGCTTTTTTCGATCCTGGCGTATTTGTAAAAGGAGGCCTCGTTGATGTCCCCGTTCTTCCTCTGGAAGTCCCGGCAGTCAAGCCTTCTCACATATCCCATAACGGAATCGTACAGGCTCACCCCCGGTTTTCTGGCGCTCAGCGCCCCGGATATATCCACCTTTCCCACCACGTCCGGGTAGCGTTCTCCCTCCGGCCTGTACCTCTCCCTCACCAACATCCGGATACGGTCCAATGTGTTCTTGTTCATGCCAGTGCCGCCTCTTTTCTTGGGGAAGCTCTGAATAAACCGGCAGGAGCGGATCATGAAGCTTTTTGCGTCACAATGAGGCGCGATTTAGCAAAAAACCTTGCCGTATTTCAAAAAGCCGCAATGAAGCTGTGACGCAAAAGGCCGCGAGGCACCGCAGCCGTGCTTTTTCAGAGGTCCCTTAGTGCCATTATCCCACCAGACAAGTCCTAAATGTTCCCGCGCCGCGGGAGATTTTTTCCGATTTATCGCTCCGCTGATCTAACATAATTCACGTCGTTCCGGCGCCTCGCTAAACAACAAAACTTTTGGACAATTATATCATCTTCCAAAGATTGAGTCAATACCTCAAAGCACTTTGCACACAGACGCCGTAGGTCTGATCTGCATCTTATACATTGACAAAGGGCGGCACAGAATATACCAAATTGCTCTTTGATATATGCCGTCGGTTTGGACCCCGTAATGTTATGGTGAATACGGCATTGGCCTGGATAAAAAATCGGTACAAAATATACCGCATCCAGCCGGTTCACTATATGAACTATAATCCTCCTCTCGCAGAAAATTTCAAGCATGCCTTTTCGGCTTTCTATCATTCTGGAGAAAGATTAACCGGTAATTCAATTCTGGTTAATTGCTTTAGAACTGAAAAGTAAGCTTAAAGTCTCGTTTTCACCGAATGCCGGCTTTCCTGTCGAAGATGTACGGTTATTTAATGAGTTCTATACTTGCCTTGTTCAGAAGAAAACGATAACCTGGAAGCCTCCATTTGAGCATTGCCACATGGGGGCTGTCATGCTGTCCATGAAGAACATAGTGCCGAGGAATTAATCGGAAAAGAAAAGGTGGGCTTCAAGTTTGTGGAAGGCCCCATTAAGACATCATTATTGGGTGCTGAATTTGATTTATATAAGATGGTTTTTGTCATTCTCGTCTTTAACATAGCAAAAGGGTGCATTTGGACTAAGGAACAGTCCCTGTTTGGCTCGTTGCTTCCGTGCGGCCTTGACCTTTTGCGAAAGCTCACGGCTGTATAAGTCATAGATCAACGTCTTGAAGGAAGTGTCCAGGCTGTCGATGTCGCTGGGACGGGATCTGTCAAATCCGTCGGTGACGGAAATGAAGCGCACCACCATGAACGGAAAGACACGGCTGATGCGGTCAGATAATCACGACCGAACCTGGAATTATCCTTGACCACGATGCACTGAACCGTTCCGCGTCTGACTTGTTCCAGAAGTTCGATCATACCGGGACGCTCAAAGTTTTTCCGCTCCAACCGTCATCGCACAGCTCATCCAATTCGGCGTCACAAAAATCAGGGTGATTGCGAACAAAATCGGTCAGCTGCAATCCTTGATTTACTATGCTGTTAGATTCAGTTTTTACTGCATATCCCTATCTTCGCTGGATAAGCACAGATACAAGACCACTTTCATACCGCTTTCCTCCTTTCCACGAAATCGCACAGGTCTTGTACGCATCTCTGTATTTGAAGATGATTTCCCCGCCATTATTCCCGTCAATGTAAAAGCGTTCGATCAGAGACGTGAGCATATCCCTCGTCAGATCATCACTATCCTAAAATCTGGTAAATACTTGCAGGGACAGACTCTCGGAGGCATACCGCTTACTGGTTACTTTCTCTAACTCCAGCACAGAGATAATCTGTTGAGCTTGCCGTCTCAAAGCTTATGACTCCGTTCACCTCCGCGCTGTTAATACTGCTATGAAGCTCGCAGAAGCAGCAGTCCCAAGAGAGAAAGTCCTCGCCCTTGTTCACCTTTTCCCTTTGCCTTCCATATCCTCTATCGCCTTTTGCAAAGACTTGGGTAGAACCAGCAAATCCACTTGATCACCTCCAGCTATGTTTTAAGGGGATTATACCTGCACGCCCTTTTTGAGTCAACGAAAATAACCGATGAATCCCGTCCGATTCTGAGCAAAAAAATGCCGGATCATGTGACCCGGCATTTGTGCAGCTTCCATTCAATTGTTGATGCCGCCAGTTCGAATCCCTCCAGTTTGAGGGAAACGAGGAAGAATAGAAAAATTTTGAGGTCGTTTCGGTTTACCCTGAAACGACCTCAAAACCCTTGCGGCGCAGGCGTTTTGGCTACGAATAGTGGTCTTAACCTGCAATTCTGGAGTAAGTGGTTAAAAATCCTATAAAAACAAAACGCGAGCCCAGCGCAGCGGGTCGCGTTTTGGGAGGAGGAGCGAAGTCAGCGAGTGAGAAAATAGGCGGGAGCCTTTGGCTTCCGCCTATTTTCGAGCTATCGCGACTTCCGCGACGACGTGGTGCCGGTGACCGGGATCGAACCGGTACGATGTTGCCATCACGGGATTTTAAGTCCCGGGCGTCTGCCAGTTCCGCCACACCGGCTATTATTGCTTCCTGGAGATGGGCCGCTTGTTGCCTCGCCCGTCTATCAGATATGTGTTCTCCAACTGCCCCTTCAAGCTCGCCTTTACCGACGCGATATATTCCGCCCGGAGCGCGGCGCGCTCGGCAAGCTCAGCCTCTGTCAAGGCGCGGGTGCGAGAGATGCGCGTCAGTTCGCTGATCCTGTCTATTCTGCTCTGTTCCACGCCATCACCCCACGGTGGATATTTTACTCACATTCCCCCGGTTTGTCAACAAGAAATTTGCCCCGGCGTAACAGGACGGAGCCCTGTTGAATAGTATGGAGGGAGCCTGAAACGTAGGGAGGAGAGCATGAATGAATTTTGCGGTCGTGGGCGGGGATATGAGGCTGTCAAAGCTTGCGGATATGCTCCGCGGCGACGGACATCAGGTGAGATGCGCTGGACTTGAGCGGGGGAGGGGGGACTGTCTGCCCCTGGATAAGGCCCTCGCGGACGCCGGGTACGTGATTCTACCGCTTCCGGCGGGCGCCGGGGAGACGCTCAACGCGCCGCTTTCCGAAAGCGATATAAGTGTGAAAAAGCTCGTAGAGCTGATAGCACCTGGTCAGACCCTCCTGGCCGGCAAGCCGGAGGGAAGACTTCTGGAGCTGTGCCGGGACCGGGACGTCAAATGTATCGACTACTTTGCCCGGGAGGAGCTGACGGTCCGGAACGCCGCCTCCACGGCGGAGGGAGCTGTGGAGATCCTCATGCGGGAGCTGCCCGTGACGCTTCTGGGCACACGGATCCTGGTCGTTGGCTTCGGACGCATTGGCAAGCTCCTGTCCCTGCGACTTCATCTGCTGGGCGCCCGCGTCACCGTCTCCGCCCGGAGGCCCGAGGACAGGGTGTGGATCGAGTGCCTGGGGCTTGAGAGTGCCGATACAGGACGCTTGGACGGACGGCTTGCGGGCTTTACAGCCGTTGTAAATACCGTACCAGCCCGTGTGCTGGATGAGAGACTGCTCTCACAGCTGGATCCGGACTGCCTGTGTCTGGACCTGGCCTCGAAGCCCGGAGGCATTGATTTTGACGCCGCGCGAAAATTGGGCGTCCGCGCCATCTGGGCCCTGTCCCTTCCCGGACAGGTGGCGCCCATCAGCTCCGGCGCGGCCATTCGGGATGCCATATATAATGTAATTAATGAGTTGGAGTGTGAATAATGGAGAAGCTTCGAGCGGGGGTCGCCCTGTGCGGCTCCTACTGTACCTTTAAAGGCGCCGTGGATACCTTTGAGCGCCTTTGCGGAGTTTACGACGTGACGCCCATCATGAGCGAGCGCTCCGCCGTGACGGATACCCGTTTCGGCAAGGCCGAGGACTTCCGTGAGCGCATTACGTCGGCATCGGGGAAGGAGATCGTGGACTCGATCGTCAAGGCCGAGCCGATCGGGCCGAAAAGACTGCTGGATGTACTTATCATCATGCCCTGTACAGGCAACACCATTGCCAAGCTCGCGGGCGGCGTCACCGACTCCGCCGTCACCATGGCGGCCAAGGCCCATCTGAGAAACGACCGTCCCGTGGTCCTGGCCGTCTCCACCAACGACGCCCTGGCCGCCAACGCGGAAAATATAGGGAAGCTCCTGGCCCGGAAGAACATCTATTTCGTGCCGTTTTATCAGGACGACCCGCTGGGAAAGCCAACGTCCCTGGCCGCGGATCTGACCCTGGTCGAGGACACCGTGGCCGCCGCCATGGAGGGCAAACAGCTTCAGCCTGTGCTGGCCCAGAGACGAAAGTACAACATGTAGTGGAATTTCGCGGGGCAAAATTTCCCCGCGAATTTTTTTCAAAAAAAGCGAAAAAAGGTGTTGACAAAACGGACGAAGCGTAGTATATTAGGCAAGCTGTCGCGAATGACAGTGCGGAAGAAGCGTCCACGCGAAAAAAGTTGAAGAAAAGTTGAAAAAACCTCTTGACAAGGGCGCGCGGATGTGGTATTCTAAAACTCCGCCGG
>CANQSU010000010.1 GCA_947626585.1 uncultured Oscillospiraceae bacterium | reverse complement strand
ACAACCGGGACCACCGGAAGATCCTGGTGGTGGACGGCAGGGTGGGCTTCACCGGAGGGGTCAACCTGGCCGACGAGTACATCAACGAAAAGCTCCGCTTCGGCCACTGGAAGGACACCGCCGTCATGGTGCGGGGAGAGGCGGCGCGCAGCTTCACGCTGATGTTTTTGCAGATGTGGAACTCCACGGAGCGGGCCGGCGGGTGCCACTACGAGCGTTTTTTGCCGGAGCCGGAGACGATCTCCGTCCCCGACGCCCCCGGCGTCGTCATCCCCTACGGCGACAGCCCCATGGACTCCGAGCGGGTGGGGGAGACGGTGTATCTTCACCTTATCAACACCGCCCGGGAGTATGTCTACATCATGACGCCCTACCTCATTCTGGACGGCGAGACGCTGACGGCCCTGACCTCGGCGGCCAAGAGGGGAGTGGACACCCGGATCATCCTGCCCCATATCCCCGACAAGAAATACGCCTTCTGGCTGGCCAAGAGCCACTACGCCGCGCTTGTGGAGGCCGGCGTGAAGCTCTACGAGTACACCCCCGGCTTTGTCCACGCCAAGGTTTTCCTGCAGGACGGCAAAATGGGTGTCGTCGGCACCATCAACCTGGACTACAGGAGCCTCTACCACCACTTTGAGTGCGCCGCGCTCCTGTGCGGCGTGCCGGCGCTGGAGGACATCCGCGCCGACTTTGAGGACACCCTTGCCAAGTCCCAGCGGGTGACCCGGGAGAGCATCGCCCACGAGAAATTCCACGTCAAATTTTTCGGCGCCCTTTTGAAGATCGTGGCTCCGCTGATGTGACCGTCGTCGCGGAACGCGCTTACCTCGCCGTGAGGCCGTCGCTTGACGCGCCGCCCTCATGGCTCAGACGCTGTGTTCGCTCCTCCTTTCCCCGCGCGCTCACGGGTCGAGCGGGGACCCCGTACCCGTCGAACGACATTTTTCAATAAACGGAGGTGCCGCCTATGTTAAAAATTCTCCACGCCGCGGATTTCCATATGGACTCGCCCTTCTACTCCCTGCCGGAGGACAAGGCCGCCCAACGCCGGCGTGAGCAGAGGGAGCTTCTGGACCGTCTTGCCTCGGACGCCGAGGGGGTGGACGTGGTGCTTCTGGCCGGGGACCTCTTCGACTCCGAGGCCTCCTACTGGGAGACCGCCGAGACGCTGACCCGCGTGCTGTCCTCCATCAGGGCCCATGTATTCATCGCCCCCGGCAACCACGACCACTACACCGCCCGGTCGCCCTACGCCTTTATGGAGCTTCCCGAAAATGTCCACATCTTCCGTACTCCCCAGCTGCGGGGCATCGAGCTGCCCGAGCTGAACGCCAGAGTCTGGGGCGCGGGCTTTACGGCCGCGGGCTGTGAGCCCTTATTGCGCTCCTTCACCGTCCGAGCAAGCGACAAGCTCGAGCTGATGGTCCTCCACGGCGACATTGCCGCCAACTCCCGTTACAACGCCATATCCGAGGAGGATATCGCCCGCACCGGCCTCGACTACCTGGCCCTGGGCCACGTCCATACCTTCTCCGGGGTCAAAAAGGCCGGAAACACCTTCTACGCCTACCCCGGATGCCTGGAGGGCCGGGGCTTTGACGAGACGGGGGAGAAGGGGTACATAGTGGGCTCCGTGGGCAAGAACGAGGCGGACCTTGAATTCAAGCCCGCCGGGGGACGGCAGTACCGGATCATCGAGGCGGACCTCACCAGATCCGACGACGCCCTGAAAACCGCCGAAAAGGCCGTGGGCGAGGGCTTTCCCCGGGACATCGCGCGCCTTGTGCTGAAGGGCGAATACCCGGACGACGTGGATACCGAGGCCCTGGCTCGGGCCCTCGCGGACAAGTTCTATCACCTGACCGTGAAAAGCGAGCTTCGCCGCCGCAGGGACCTGTGGGAGGGGGCCGGAGAGGACACGCTGACGGGCATGTTCCTGGCCGATCTGAAGGCCAAATACGACGAGTCCCGGGACGACGAGAGCCGGGAGCTTCTTGAGCTGGCGGCCCGGTACGGCATCGCGGCCCTGGAGGGCAGAGAGGAGTGGAGACCGTGAAGATAAAGAAGCTCTCCGCCACCTTTGGCAGACTGAAAAACGCTGTTTTGGAGCCGGGCGAGGGCCTCACCGTGGTCGCCGCCCCCAATGAGTACGGCAAGTCCACCTGGTGCGCCCTCCTGTCGGCCATGCTCTACGGCATCGACACCTCCGAGCGGGACCGGGCGGGGCATCTGTCCGTAAAGACCCGCTACCGCCCCTGGGACGGAGGCTCCATGGTGGGCACCATGGAGATCGAGGACGGCGGGAAGAGCATCACCGTCCAGCGCACCTCCAGGGGCGCGGCGCCCATGAAAAATCTGGTCGCCGTCTACACCGGGACGGCCCAGTTCATCAGATTGCAGGATCCCGACTCCCTGGGACAGCAGCTGACCGGTGTATCCAGGCAGGTCTTTGAACGCACGGCGTTCATCTACAGGCCCGAGATGCGGGTCACTCAGACCTCGGAGCTTGAAAAGAAGATCGCGGGCCTTGTCTCCGCCGGGGACGAGAACACCTCCTACACCGACGCCGACGAGCTTCTGCGGAAGTGGCAGAGGCGGCTGCGCTACAACAAATCGGGGACCATCCCCGCCCTTGAGCAGGAGCTGAAGGACGCCAACCACGCCTACGCCCTGATCGAGTCCTCCTCCGAGGAGATCGCCGCCCTGCGCGGCTCCATGGCCCGCACCGAGAAGAATATCGAGCTTTTGGAGGACGACCTTGTGATCCACGACAAGCTGGACGCCCGCGCCGCCTCGAGAAAGCTTTCGGAGGCCAGGAAAAGTATGGAGACCGCCGAGGCGCGTGTCTCCGAGCTGACCGACGCCCTCACCACCGACGGGCATCTGCTGACCCGGGCGGACACCGCCGCTATCCGTGACACCGCCGCCGCGGTGATGCCCATGAAGAAGGTGGCCAGGGACGCCGAAAAGGCCCTCTGGCACGCGGAAAAGGACCTTTCGGACGCCTCCGCCCGCCGGAGCGCCTCGCCTTTGAGCGAGATCCCGGAGCCGAAGGTGGCCGAGGACGTCCAGAAGGGCCGCCAGCTCCGGGAGAAGGCGCTGACCGTCAGGGAACCGAAGGTCCCTGTATGGATCCCCGCGCTGCTGTGCGTCCTGGCCGTCGCCGGCCTCATCCTCACCACCGGCGTGCTGACGCCCATGTTCCGTCAGGACCCGTGGGCTCTGAAGCTGGTGGGCCTCAACATCTGGGGCATCCTGGTCTCCCTTGCCGTGGGCGCGGTGGGCCTTGTGCTGTTTTTCATCAAGCTCCCCCACAGGCGCAACGCCGCCGACGAACTCAACGACCTGCTGGCGAAATACGGCGTCTCCGATATAGGAAAGCTTGAGTCCCTGCGGGACGCCTACGCTGCCCTCGTCCGGGACGAGGAGAGCAAGCGCGCGGCCAGGGACACCGCCCGCGCCGCCTATGAGAGCGCCGGGACAGCCGCCCAGGAGGCGGAGGAGAGGGCCATTGAGAAGATCTCCGCCTTCATCCCGGATGTGAAAAGCGGCGAACAGGTGCTGGAGGCCCTGAATCTCACCGAGCGGGCCATCGACGAGCTGACAAAGGCCCAGTTTGACGCCGTGTCCGCCCGGAATATCTACGAGACTCTGGCGGCCGACTATGACCCGGAGACCGCTCCGGCCGTTGACGAGAACGAGTACCTGCCCATCCCCATGCGGGACCGGGAGGGGACCGCCGCCGCCCTGGAGCGGGCAAAGGCTCAGCTCACCGAGCAGACGCGCGCCCTGGACCTGGCCACCGGCGCCCAGAGGACCTTGGGCGACCCATCGGTCATTGAGGGCAAGGCCATAGAGCTTACGGAAAGGATCGCCGAGTCAAATCGCCGTTACAGCGCCCTGACCCTGGCCGTCGAGGCCCTTTCCGAGGCCAATACGAAGCTCCAGACCCGCTTCTCCCCCCAGGTCAGCCGCAGGGCGGGGGAGATCATGTCGAAGCTCACCGACGGCCGGTACGAGAAGCTCTACTTCGACAAGGGCTTTGACGCGGGGGCCAAGGAGGACTCAAGCCCCGAGACCCACAATGTTCTGGCCCTGTCCGACGGCACCGCCGACGAGATCTATCTCTCCCTGCGCCTTGCCATGTGCGACCTGCTGCTGGGCGGCGACGACCCCTGCCCCATCATCCTGGACGACGCCCTGGCGAGCTTTGACGACAGGCGCTGCCGCAACGCGCTGAACGTGCTTCTCGACATGTCCAGGACCCGCCAGATCATCCTCTTCTCCTGCCACGGCCGGGAGGCGGATATGCTGGAGGGCGCCCCGGGCGTCAAGATCATCCGCGCCGAGCTGAATTGATCCTACCTGAATACCCCCCATGGGCTGCCGGAAAGGGCGGCCCTTTTTTCTTTCCCGGGAGGCGTCCCCCCCGGAAGCGGAATACATTTTTGCATTTCCCTGTTGACAAATCCTAAGACCTGTGTTATTGTATTAATTGTCTAATACAATAACACAGGGAGGTGTGCCATGGAGTGGAGTTTTGACGGAGGCGCTCCGATCTACACCCAGATCGTGGACGCGGTGAAGCTGGCCATCGCCTCGGGCGCCCTGAGGCCGGGGGAGAGGCTTCCGGGCGTTCGGGAGCTGGCCGTGGAGGCCGGGGTCAACCCGAACACCATGCAGCGGGCGCTTTCGGAGCTTGAGCGTCAGGGCCTTGTCTACTCCGTCCGCACGGCGGGCAGATACGTCACCGATGACGGTACCGCCGTCCGGGAGGCCCGACGGGAGCTGGCCGACGGATATGTCAGGAGCTTTCTCGCGTCCATGGAGAGGCTGGGAATGGCAAAAAGCGATATTTTAAAACTGCTTGAGGCAGATAAGGAGGAATGAAAATGCCGATTCTGGAATGTAAGGGACTGTCCAAGTCCTACGGCTCCGTAAGGGCCCTGGACGGGGTGGACATCACCATCGAGTCCGGGCGCATCGTGGGCCTTCTCGGCCCCAACGGGAGCGGAAAGACCACGCTCATCAAGCTGGCCAACGGCCTGCTGGTGCCCTCCGGCGGGCGGATATTAGTGAACGGCCTGGCGCCGGGGATCGAGTCGAAGAAGGTCATATCCTATCTTCCCGAGCGCTCCTGCGTGCCGGAGTGGATGAGCGCCGGCCAGCTCATGGGCTTTTACGGGGATTTCTACGCCGACTTTGACCGGGGCGCGGCGGAGGACATGCTCTCGCGTCTCAATATCGACGTGAAAGCGAGGATCAAGCACCTTTCCAAGGGCAACCGGGAGAAGGTGCAGCTGATCATGGTCATGGCGAGAAAAGCGGGGCTCTACCTCCTGGACGAGCCCATCGGCGGGGTGGACCCGGCGGCGCGGGATTACATATTGAACACCATCATCTCCAACTACAACCCCTCCGCCAGCGTGGTCATCTCCACGCACCTCATAGCCGACGTGGAGAAGGTGCTGGACGATGTGATCTTCATAGGCGGCGGCAAGATCGTCCTGGCGTCCCCCGCCGACCAGCTGCGGGAGCGGCAGGGAAAGAGCGTGGACGAGGTTTTCAGGGAGGTGTTCAGATGTTAGGAAAGCTTTTAAAGCATGAGCTGAGGGCCACGTCGGCAACCATGCTGCCCATATTCGGCGTGATGCTGCTGGTGTCGGCTATGGTCAACGTGGGCGCCAGGCTGATGGACGGACGGGATCTTCCCAACGTCGTGGGCGTGGTGTTCGCGCTGATAATCGTCCTTTTCGTCGTGGGACTGATGTCCATTGGTATCGTCACCGTATTTATGATGGTGCGCCGCTTCCGGGACAACCTTCTCCGGGACGAGGGGTATATCATGCACACCCTGCCAGTCTCCGTCCACGCCCAGGTGTGGAGCAAGGTCATAGTCTCCGCCATGTGGTACGCCCTGGCAGGCATCACCATGGTGCTGTCCATATTCATCGTGTCGCTGGACGTGAACACCGTCAAGGCGGTTGGGGACTTTATCGACGCCGCGCTGGAGGGGATCATAAAGGAGAAACACGTTGCAGAGATACTGGCGGAGATCATGGGAATACTGATCCTTCTGTCCCTGGTCATGTCCCTGAGCTTTGACGCCGCCCTGTCCATAGGCCACTCCTTCGCGAAGCGCAAGATGGCCCTTTCCGTACTGATATTCATAGGACTTCTCATCCTGTCAAACATCTTCACCGTCGCCGTGGCTGACCTTGGACTCGTGAGAATGGAGCCGGATTATGGGGGAGCCTACAGTCAGGTCGGACGCTCCTTCGTGTGGGAATGGCGGCGTATCTGTGCCTACTGGGCGGGGATCCTCGCCGTGGAGGGCGCCGTTTGCTACGCCATAACGGTGTTTTTCCTAAAGCGTAAGCTGAACCTGGAGTGATCCGTACAGGCTGCATAATAATTTGCTTTATACAGAAAATAACAGCGCCCGCCGCCGATCTGCGCGGCGGGCATTGTTGTGCTTGAAAAATGCCCGGCAGTGTGGTATCTTATGAGTATGTGGTATATAAGTAAATGAGTATGTGGTATATAAGTAAAGGTTTTTGGGGGTGGAGATATGACGCTTTATGAGAAATCCCAGTCCGTGCTGGAGCTTCCGGCGGTGCTGGAGATGCTGGCCGCCGAGGCCGTCTCCGACGGGGCCAAGGCGGCGGCGCTGGCTCTCGCGCCGACAGCGGATAAGGCGGAGGTGGAGCGCAGGCAGAGGGAAACCACCGACGCCCGGGACATGATGATCCTCTACTCCGCCCCCTCCTTTGACGGGGTGAAGGACATCCGGGACAGCCTCAAGCGGGCCGACGCCGGGGGGATGCTCAACACCCGGGAGCTTACGGATATCGCCCGGGTCCTGCGGTGTGCCCGGAACGCCATCGCCTACGCCTCCGGGGACGAGAGCGGGGCCAGGAGCATCGGTTACCTCTTTTCCTCCCTCCACGCCAACAAATATCTGGAGGAGAAGATCACGAACTCCATCATAGGCGAGGGGGAGCTGGCCGATTCCGCCTCCTCCGAGCTTGCGGATATCCGCCGCGCCATGCGGGTGGCGGGGAGTAAGGTGCGGGAGGCTTTACAGAAGATCATCACCTCCCCCACCTACCAGAAGGCTCTGCAGGAGCCCATCATCACCGTGAAAAACGGCCGCTATGTGGTGCCGGTGAAGGCCGAACACAAGGGCGCCGTGCCCGGGCTGACCCACGATATCTCCTCCTCCGGGCAGACCCTGTTCATCGAGCCCATGAGCGCCGTCAAGGCCAACAACGAGATCCGGGAGCTTCTGGCCCGGGAGGAGCGGGAGATCGAGCGGATCCTGCGGGAACTCAGTGCCGAGGCGTCGGATTTCTCCGAGAGCATTTCCCTGGACTACGATCTGCTGACCCGGCTTGACCTCGTCTTTGCCAAGGCGAAGCTCAGCTATAAGCTCAATTGCGCCCCGCCGGAGCTTTCGGAGAAGGGGGAGCTGATCCTGAAAAAGGCCCGCCACCCGCTTTTGAAGCAATCCGAGGCCGTTCCCATCGATATCGAGCTGGGCGGGGATTTCGACACCCTGGTCATCACCGGCCCCAATACCGGCGGCAAGACGGTGAGCATCAAGACGCTGGGGCTTCTGAGCCTGATGGCCCAGTGCGGCCTTCACATCCCGGCGGGGGACGAGAGCCGCATCCCCCTCTTCGAAAAGGTCCTGGCGGACATAGGCGACGAGCAGTCCATCGAGCAGTCCCTGTCCACATTTTCATCGCATATGACAAACATTGTGGGCATACTCTCTGAGTGTGGGGAGGGATCTCTTGTCCTCTTTGACGAGCTGGGCGCCGGCACCGACCCGGCCGAGGGCGCGGCCCTGGCCGTGGCCATCATCGAATACGCCAGGAGCGTGGGCGCGCACATCGCCGCCACCACCCACTACGCGGAGCTGAAGATCTACGCCATGACCGAAAAGGGCGTCATGAACGCCTCCTGCGAGTTTGACGTGAAGACCCTGAAGCCCACCTACCGCCTTTTGATGGGCATCCCCGGCAAGTCCAACGCCTTCGCCATCTCCGAGCGGTTGGGGCTGCCGGGCCACATCATCGACGACGCCCGCCGCCGGATGGACAAGGGCGACGCCGACTTTGAGGAGGCCCTCACTAAGCTTGAGGAGAACCGCAAGGCATCCGAGGAGCGCAAAGCCGAGACGGCCGCGGCCCTCCGCAAGGCGAAGGAGGATCTGGACGCGGCCGAGAAGGAACGGAAAAAGGCCGAGGAGGAGCGTCTGAAATTCACCAGAAACGCCCGGGGCGAGGCGGAGCGCATCATCGAGGACGCCCGCAGGGCCGCCGACGAGGCCTTCCGGGAGATCGACCGGATGCGCCGGGAGGCCGCCTCGGACACAGACTGGCAGCGGCTCAACGAGGCCAGGGCGAAGCTGAGACAGGGCCAGTCTGTGTCCGAGGCGGCCTCAGACACAGACTGGCAGCGGCTCAACGAGGCCAGGGCGAAGCTGAGACAGGGCCTCAACGAGGCCGGGGACAGGGTCACGCCCGAGCGGGAGGCCCCCGTGGAGCGCGCCCCCACCCGCCCCGCCGCCAAAGGCGACACGGTGGAGATCCTGTCCATCGGCTCCAGGGCCACGGTCCTGGAGGTGAACCCCGACGGTACGCTCCAGCTCCAGGCGGGCATCCTGAAGGTGACGGCCAGGCAGAGCGAGGTCCGGGTGACGGAGCCCGAGAAGGTAAAGGTCAAGCCCGCCTCCGTCTCCGTGCCCCTGTCCTCCGGCGGCGCCAAAAACGAGCTGGATGTGCGGGGCATGACCGCGGACGAGACCGTGGCCCTGGTGGAGCGCTTTATCGACGGGGCGCAGATGCGGCACCTGAATCAGGTGACCATCATCCACGGCAAGGGGACGGGCGTTCTGCGCAAGGCCGTCCACGACTGCCTGAAACGCTCAAAACAGGTGAAAAGCTACCGCCTGGGCCGCTTCGGCGAGGGGGAGAGCGGCGTCACGATCGTTGAAATTCGCTGACATACCGCCTGTTTTGTCATAATAGCATACTTTTTTCCCGATTTGGACGCAATATTCAACGAAATTTTTATTGACGAGCGTGACGCTCTTTGATAAAATGAGAACAAGTTTTTAAATGTACTGCGGGCCGTGCCTGCGCACTTTTAAGGAGGGGCATTCATGTTTGCTAAAACAGTTGAGGTAAAGAATCAGGTTGGTTTGAGAGCAAGACCGGCCACCTTCTTCACACAGAAGGCCAACGAATTTAAGTGCCAGGTCTGGATCGAGAAGGAGGAGCGCCGCGTCAACGCCAAGAGCCTCTTGGGCGTTCTGTCCCTGGGCATCATCAAGGGCATGACCATCTCCATCGCCGCCGACGGCGAGGATGAGGAGCGCGCCGTCGAGACCCTCTGCGAGCTTATCTCCCACGACTTCGCGGAGTGATCAAAACCACCAAATAAAAACGGCCTGTTTCACCAATACTGAAACAGGTCGTTTTGTTGTCAGGGCGCGGCCGGGTCGGCCGGATCCCGCATTTTTCCCGTATATCGGTCCCCTCGGTGAAAAAGGAGGCACACGCCGTGAATCCAAAACTTGACGAACTGCGCGAGAAGGCAGCGGCGCTGCCCTTGAAGCCCGGGTGCTACATCATGCACGCCGCCGACGGGACGGTCATCTACGTGGGCAAGGCCAAGGCGCTTCACAACCGGGTCAGCTCCTATTTCCACGGCTCCCACAACCTGAAAACCGAGGCGATGATCTCCAACATCGACGACTTTGAGGTCATCATCGCCAAGTCCGAGTTCGAGGCGCTGGTGCTGGAAAACTCCCTCATAAAGCACTACAAGCCAAAATACAACATTTTATTGAAGGACGACAAGGGCTATCCCTTTGTCAGGCTCGACATCAAATCAAAATACCCCCGCTTTTCCCTCGCCTCCCGCAGGGCCAGGGACGGGGCCGAGTATTTCGGCCCCTTCGGCTCCCGGGGCAATACAAAAACGGCGCTGGAAATGCTGTTGAAGGCGCTGAAATTACCCACCTGCTCCAAGCGTTTTCCTCGGGATATCGGAAAGGAGCGGCCCTGCCTCAACCACCACATGGGCGTCTGCGACGCCTGGTGCAGGGGCGTGCTGACGGAGTCCGACTACCGGGCGCGGATCGACCAGGCCGTCATGGTCCTGAAGGGCAGGGGCCGGGAGCTTGTCAACCAGCTGACGGAGGAGATGGCCGGCGCGGCGGAGGACCTGAGATTTGAGGAGGCGGCCCGGCTTCGGGACACCGTCAAGGCCCTGTCGCTCCTGGAGACCCGCCAGACGGTTTTGAACAAGGGCGCGTCGGACACCGACGCCGTGGGCTTTTTCGAGGGCCAGGTCAAGTCCGCCTTTGCCGTACTCCACTACGTCCAGGGCCAGCTGCTGGCCAAAGACTGCGAGCTTTTCGACGACCCCCTGGGGGACTTTGAGGAGTCCGTCTCCCTCCTGGTGCGCCAGTATTACATGGACGCGGAGCTTATCCCCTCAAGGCTCCTCCTTCCGCTGGAAACGGAGGATATGGCGGAGCTGCAGCGGTTTCTCACCGAAAAGGCCGGTCACGCGGTGCAGGTGACCGTCCCCCAGCGGGGCATGTACCGGGAATTCATGACCGCCGCCGCGGAGAACGCCCGGGAGGAGGTGGAGCGAAACACCACCGCCACGGAAAGGGTGTCCAAGACCGCCCAATGGCTGGCCGACACCCTGGGCCTGGAGGCCCCGCCCGAGCGGGTGGAGAGCTTCGACATCTCCAACACCGGCGCGGACGACGTGGTGGCCTCCATGGTGGTGTTCGTGGGCGGCAGGCCGAAAAAGAGCGAATATAAGAAATTCAAAATGAAAACAATAGAGGGGCAGGACGACTACGGCTCCATGCGGGAGGCCGTGGGCCGCCGCTTCGCCCGGTATACGGCCGGCGACGAGAGCTTCGGCCGGCTTCCCGACCTGCTGCTCATCGACGGCGGGGACAAGCACGCCGCCGCCGCCCGACAGGCCATGGAGGAGAAGGGGGTCAGCGTCCCCATCTTCGGCATGGTCAAGGACGACCGCCACCGGACCCGCGCCCTCGTCACGCCGGAGGGGCGGGAGATCGGCATCCAGGCGAATCCGGCTGTATTCGCCTTCATCGGCAACATCCAGGAGGAGACCCACCGCTTCGCCATCGAATACCACCGCGCCCTGCGCTCCAAGCGCGTCAGCAGATCGAAGCTTGACGGCATCCCCGGCGTGGGGGAGAAGCGCAAGGCGGAGCTGCTCAGGCGGTTCAAATCCATCAAGGCCATCGAGGCCGCGGACCTTACCGAGCTGGCGGAGGTCGTCCCCGGCCCGGTCGCCAAGGCGGTCTACGACCATTTTCACAATACCGAGCTTCCATAAAAAGATTTGACCGAGAGGCGAGAAAGGCCGACGCGAATGAAAGCTTTTTATGGAGCGTCAGTATCAACAGAGGAGACGGAGCATGAGAGTGATAACGGGCACGGCCAGGGGCCGGAAGCTGAAAACACCTGAAAATTACGATATCCGCCCCACCACCGACAAGGTGAAGGAGGCCATGTTCAACATCATCCAATTTCAAATCGAGGGCGCCCGCGTTCTCGACCTGTTCGCCGGCACGGGCCAGCTTGGCATCGAGGCCCTGTCCCGGGGAGCCGAGGAGTGCGTCTTTGTGGACAGGTCCCCCGAGGCGCTCAAGATCGTGGGAGAGAATTTGCGGACCACGCGGCTGGAAGCGAGGGCCAAAACCGTGAGAATGGACTCCGTGGCATACCTTGACAGGGCGCGGGGCTTCGATATCATCCTGATGGACCCCCCTTACGCGGGAGATCTATTGGAAAAAGCGTTAAATCTTATCGGAAGGTTTGACATTTTAAATAAAAATGGTATAATGATTTGCGAAAGCGACAGAACGCTGCCGCTCCCGGCCATGCCGGGGGACAAATTCGCCCGCCGGGAGTACCTTTACGGGCGGATAAAGCTTACGACATTCACAAGGATCTGATGGAATGAAGATCGCCGTCTACCCCGGCTCCTTTGACCCCATCACACTGGGGCACCTCAATATCGTAAAAAGGGCCTCCCGCATTTTTGACAAGGTCTATGTGTGCGTGGCGGTCAATTCCTCGAAAAAGCCCCACTTCACCCTGGAGGAGCGGGCCGACTTTGTGCGGCGGGTCACCGCCAAATTCGGGAACGTGGAGGTAACCACCTGCGACGGGCTTTTGGTGGAGTACGCCCGCGCCCTGGGCGCCACGTTCATCATAAAGGGCCTGCGGGCCGTCTCCGATTTTGAGATGGAATTTCAGATCGCCCTCCTCAACAAGAAGCTGGCTCCGGAGATCGAGACGGTTTTCCTGACGGCGGACGAGAAGTATACATACCTCTCCTCCACCATCGCCCGCGAGATGGCCGTCTACAACGCCGACATCTCCAGGGTGGTGCCCAGAGAGATCGCGGCCGACGTGCTGGAGAGACTGCGCATCAGGTAGGCGGCCGATGATCGGGACAACCCCTGCAGGGGCCGGACTCCCGGCCCGCGAAGGTTTTGAATTTACTTCAAAAGAGAAAGGAATTAAATCTTATGGGTAACGACGTTCAAGAGCTTATCGACATGCTGTACAACATGATCACCGACGCCTGGGGACTTCCCCTCGGCGCGGAGAAGTGCGTCATTGAGCGTGACAAGGTGCTGGATCTGTTAGACGAGATCAAATCTCAGCTCCCCACCGAGCTGGAGGAGGCCAAGCGCCTCATCGCCAGCCGCGCCGAGTACGTGAACAACGCCAAGCGCGAGGCCGAGTCCATGCGCAAGGTGGCCGAGCAGCGCGCCCGTCAGCTGGTGGACCAGGAGGAGATCGTCCGGGCCGCGAAGCAGCGCGCCAATGAGATCGTCGCGGCCGCCGAGTCCAAATCCGCCGAGCTTCGCAGGGTCGCCAACGAGTACGCCGACGACGCCCTCCGCCGCACCGAGGACGCCATCTCCGAGGCCCTTGGCGAGGTCCGCCAGTCCCGCACCCGCTTCCGCTCCGTCTCCGCCAGCGCCATGCCCCAGCGCGACCAGTCAAGCGCCGCGTCCCAGACGGATATCGAGCTGTAATTTCCGAATACATCAGAATTTGTAAAATTTCCCCGCCGGGATCCGGCGGGGAAATTTTTTTATGTCTACCGCCAAAAGGGGGAGGGGAGAGGCCCGCAAGACCCGTTTGCCATATCTTGTGGGTAGGTCCTTATGTAAACACAAGAGTCCCAAAAAATATCAGGAAAAAGTCTTTTAAAATGAAAATTACCTCTTGCAATTTATTCCGGCAGTACGTATAATAATACCATGAAGTGGGGCAAAGTGGTGAAAAGTGTCCAGCTTCCCCACTATCATACCATATCACGGTGGAAAAATAAAGACACACCTTTGATTTTCCAAAAGGGGGGAGCGGGATGTTCGGAGTATACAAGCATTCGATCGACGCCAAGGGACGTCTTGCCATCCCCTCCCGCATCCGCGACGAGTTGGGCGAGACCTTCTACATCACCATCTCCTCTGAAAAATGCCTCACGGCCTACTCCGGAGAGAGCTGGCAGAGGATGATGGACAAGATCGCGGCTCTCCCCAAGGTGGCGCAGATCAAGGCGCGCCCCCTGTTCGCCCACGCCGCGAAATGTGAGCTTGACAGCCAGGGGCGGGTGCTGATCCCCCAGCCCCTTCGTGATTTCGCCTCTCTCGACAGGAACGTCGCCGTGGTCGGGAATGGCGAATGTGCCCAGCTCTGGGATGAGGACACCTGGGATGCCGTCGACACGATCGAGACGACGCCCGAGAACATCGCCAGGGTACTTGAGGAGCTTGGATTCTGATGGGCGGGGCTTTGCATGTACCCGTGCTTTTAACGGAGTGCGTGGAGGGCCTTCAGATCCGGCCGGAGGGCACGTATGTGGATGGCACGCTCGGGCGGGGCGGCCATTCCGAGGCCATTGCCGAAAGACTGACGACCGGTCTTCTCGTGGGCATTGACCGTGATACGGCGGCGATAGAAGAGGCCGGAGAGCGTCTCCGGCCCCTGGGCCGAAGGGTGAAGCTGGTCCACGGAAATTTCCGGGATATCGGCGCCATCCTGGACGGCCTGGGGATCGACAGGGCGGACGGGATGCTCTTCGACCTGGGCGTGTCCTCCCCGCAGCTGGACGACGCGGACCGCGGGTTCTCCTACATGTCCGACGCGCCGCTGGACATGCGAATGGACCGGACCGCGCCGTTGACCGCCTTTGACGTGATAAACGGCTGGAGCGAGTCCGAGCTTCGCCGGATCTTCTTCGAGTACGGCGAGGAGCGTTTCTCCTCCAGGATCGCCGCCGCCATCGTAAGAAGGCGGAGCGAGAGGGAGATCGGGACCACCCTGGAGCTGGTGGACATCATAAAGTCGGCCATGCCGGCGGCGGCCCTCCGGGAAAAACAGCACCCGGCGAAAAGGTGCTTCCAGGCCCTCCGCATCGCGGTGAACGACGAGCTTGGGGCGCTGCGGGACATGCTGGACACGGCCATGGACAGGCTGAAGCCCGGCGGAAGGATCGCCGTTATAAGCTTCCACTCCCTGGAGGACAGGATCGTCAAGACGGCCATACGGGCCAGGGAGAACGGATGCACGTGCCCGCCGGAATTTCCCGTGTGCGTGTGCGGTTTCCGTCAGACCATGAGGAGCGTGACGCGAAAGCCCGTCACGCCCACGGAAGGCGAGCTTGCGTCAAACCCCCGTTCCCGGAGCGCGAAGCTCAGGATCGCCGAGAGAGTGTAGTATAAGCAAAATTTGAGTGAATCGACCACGGAAGGATATGTTTCAATGGCCTCAGCAGTGAAGATCCAATATGCCCCCACCTACGGCAGCGAGGCCTATGACCTTGACCGGGTGCAGGGCTACGCGCTCCCCGAGGAAGAGGCCTACGAGGAGCCGTCAAGTCAGGAGCGGATACGCGAGCGCCTCGATGAGCGCGCCCGGGAGCGGGCAAGGGCGAAGGCCCAGGCCGAAGCCCGGTCCCAGGTCTTTGGGATACCCCTTTTGGCGGTGGTGGGCGTCATCGTCGTGGCGGTCCTGATGGTCACCATTCTCATGGGATATATCAGACTTGCCGAGATCTCCGGCGAAACGAGCAGGGTGAGGTCCTCCATCGCGGAGCTTGAGAAGCGCCAGGAGATCCTGGAGATCACCTACGAGTCCACCTTCAACATGCAGGAGATCGAGTCCTACGCCGTCAACATCCTGGGCATGACCCGGGGTCTGGACGGGGATTACGCCGGCGGCGTGATCCTGGCCGACAGGGCGCAGATCCTGGCCGAGGACGAGACGGCGGGGCTGAAGGCCCGGATCACCGGCTTTTTGAAGAGCCTTTCGGAATATTTCAGCTGAGACCGCTATAAACTGAGAGAGGGTGGGAAAACCGCCCTCTATAATCAATTTCGGAAACTGTTTGACGCGTTTTTTTCGGGGAGTTTCATCATGGCATCATCAGGCAGCGGTTCCTCCCGTCAGAGGACCAACAAAACGATCCTTGGCCGCACACTTTTTCTGGCAGTCGTGTGCGGCATAGTTGCGTTTATCGTTTTGGGCGTTCAGCTTTATAATGTGATGATACGCGAGCATGAAAAATACGAGGAGATGGCCGTTCGCCAACAGACACGCTCGGTGGCCGTCTCCGCCTCCCGCGGCACCATCTATGACACCAACGGCAAGACCCTGGCCCGCAGCGCCACGGCCTACACGGTTTTTATCTCCCCCTATGAGATCAAGCTCTACCACGAGAAGGAATATAAGAGCAACGAGAAGGTCTACAACGACGAGCCCATGCTTATCGCCACGGAGCTTAACCGGATCCTGGGCGCGGACATCGACACCATGCTGGAGCAGATGAAGGACACCAAATCCTGGTATAAGACCGTGGCCACCAAAATAAGCTCGGAGCTTGCCGACGAGGTGCGCAAATTCAAGGAGGAGAAGTCCATCGCCGGCGTACACATCGAGGAGGACTCCAAGCGCTACTATCCCAACGGGGACCTGGCCTGCCACGTTATCGGCTTTGTGGGCAGGGACAATTTCGGCCTTGAAGGAATCGAGGCCCTCTACGACGACAAGCTGGAGGGCACCAACGGGTCCGTGGTGCGGCTGGTGGCCATGAACGGCACCGAGATGCTCTTCGAGAATTACCAGAACTACAACGACGCCATCGACGGCAACGACATGACCCTGACCCTGGACGCCACCATACAGTCCATCGCGGAGAAGTATCTTCAGCAGGCCATGCAGGCAAACTACATCCAGAACGGCGGCTGCGTTATCGTCATGAACGTAAAGACCGGTGAGATCCTGGCCCTGGCCAACGCCAATGCCTACGACCTCAACGACCCCTGGGCCCTGCCCCAGGAGACCCTGGACGAGATCGCCCTCATTGAGGATCCGGAGGAGAGGAGCAAGGCCATCGGCGCGGCCCAGCAGGCCCAGTGGCGCAATATGGCCGTCTCCGACACCTACGAGCCCGGCTCCGTGTTCAAGATCATCACCATGGCCATCGGCCTCGAGGAGGGCGTCATTACCGAGGACAGCAGCTTCCCCTGCTCGGGGAGGATCCCCGTGGGACAGATCCCGGGGCGCGACACCGTCCTCAACTGCTGGAAGCACGCGGGACACGGCGCCCAGAATCTGCGCCAGGCCGCCATGCACTCCTGCAACGTGGCCTTCGTCAACATCGGCCTGAAGATCGGCGCCGAGACCTACAACGATTACGTCAGGGCCTTCGGTATCCGGGACAAGACGGGCATCGACCTTTCCGGTGAATCCGGGAGCCAGTGGTGGTCGGACGAGGTATTCCTCGGGTGGAACAAATCCTCCCTCGCCTCCGCGTCCTTCGGACAGACATTCAACGTGACGCCCATCCAGATGATCACGGCCGTCTCCGCCGCGGTCAACGGCGGATATCTGATGGAACCCTATATCGTCAAGGAGATGCGCAACGCCGACGGCGACGTGATCTACTCCCGGGAGCCCACCGTGGTCCGGCAGGTGATCAGCGAGGAGACCAGCGCCCTGGTGGCGGACATCCTCGAATCCGTTGTCGGCGACGAGGGAGGCACCGGCTCCAACGCCTACGTGCCCGGCTACCGGGTGGGCGGCAAGACCGGCACCACCACCAAGACGGCCCTTGAGAGGCAGACCGGCGTGCGCGAGTACATGGTCTCCTTCTGCGGCATCGCTCCGGCGGACGACCCCGAGGTGGCGGTGCTGCTGGTGCTGGATAATCCCAGCAAGGACAGCGGTATCTACATCGGCGGCGGCCAGATGGCGGCCCCCTATGTGGGCAAGATCATGAGCGAGATCCTGCCCTACCTGGGCGTTCAGCCCATCTATGAGCCGGACGAGGAGGCCCTTTTGGACGTCAACGTCCCCCGGCTCGTGGGCAGCGGCGTCCTCGCGGCGAGGGAGGCCGCCAAGGAGCTTGGCCTTACCTTGCGCGAGGTGGGCACCGGCGACACCGTCACTTCCCAGCTTCCCGTGGCGGGAGCCCAGATCGCGGCGGGCAGCCAGATGATCGTATACCTGGGCGAGCAGGTCCCCCAGGAGACGGTAGTCGTCCCGGACCTGACAGGCAAGACCGTCAACGCCGCCAGGAATCAGCTTCAGAATCTGGGCCTGTATCTGGACACTTCCGGCGCTTCCCCGGCGACCTCCGGCGTCAAGGTGGCCTCCCAGGCCGTGGAGGCGGGCACCGAGGTGCCCTACGGCGCGGTCATCAATGTGACACTGGTGGACAATTCCAATCTTGGAATGTACTGACGTTTTCGCAAGAGCCGCTTCGCCTGGGGCTCCGGATATTCGCCCTCAGGCGCCGGCTCCGCGCCTCCTTTCCCCACGCGGCCCGCTTCGCCGGGCTTGCGCGGGGGCCCTGAATCTTTTCGTTTGGGAGAGACTCTATGAAGCTTTCTGAGCTGCTGGAAAACATCGACGTTCTGGACCTTCGGGCCGACCCGGAGCTTGAGATCTCGGACCTTGTGTCCGACTCCCGGAGGGTCGTCCCCGGCTGCGCGTTCCTCGCCATCCGCGGCTATGACACCGACGGCCATAAGTTCATTCCCGCCGCGCTGGAAAAGGGGGCCGCCGTGGTCATAGGGGAGGAGGTCCCCGAGGGCGTCCCCGCCGTCATTGTCTCCGATTCCCGCCTCGCCATGGCGGTGGCCGCGGGGAACCGGTACGGCAATCCCTCCCGCCGCCTCCACATGATCGGCGTCACCGGCACCAACGGCAAGACCACGGCCACGAACCTGATAAAAACGATCCTGGAGGAGGCCCGGGGCGTCAGGGTGGGCCTTATCGGCACCAACCGTATCGTGATCGGGCGGGAGGAATTTCCCGCCGAGCGCACCACCCCCGACTGCCTGGAGCTTCAGGCCATCCTTTCCCGCATGGTGGAGGCCGGGTGCCAATACGCGGTGATGGAGGTATCCTCCCACGCGCTGTATCTTGACCGGGTCCACGGCATAGAATTCGATCAGGGCATCTTCACAAACCTGACCGAGGACCACCTGGACTTTCACAAGACCATGGAGGCCTACGCCCAGGCCAAGTCGAAGCTTTTTTCCATGTGCAAAACGGCGATCATAAACATGGACGATCCCTGGGCGGACACCATGCTCAAGGCCTCGACGGGGAGGGTCTTTACCTACTCCGCCAAAAGCGACAGCGCCGATTTGACGGCCAGGGACATCAAGCTCCATCAAAGCTCCGTCAGCTTTTGCGCCCTGATGACGGGCAGGCTTGAAAAGCTCAGGCTCAACATCCCCGGCATGTTCAGCGTCTACAACGCCCTTTCCGCCGCCGCCTCGGCCGTCTGCGCCGGCGTGGAGCTTTCGGAGATACGTCCGGCCATGGAGAAATGCTCCGGCGTCAAGGGCAGGGCGGAGGTGGTGCCCACCGATACCGATTACACGGTGCTGATCGACTATGCCCACACCCCGGACGCCCTGGAAAACATCATCAAAACCGTCAAGGGCTACGCCAAGGGCAGGACCATCGTCCTCTTTGGCTGCGGCGGGGACCGGGACAGCGCCAAACGGCCCATTATGGGCCGCCTCGCCATGGACCTGGCCGATCACGTGATCGTCACCTCCGACAATCCCCGCACGGAGAAGCCCGAGGATATCGTGAACGATATCCTCGCCGGAGTGAAAAACTCCGGGAGAAAGACGCCCTGCGACGTGATCGTGGACCGCCGTCAGGCTATCGCCCACGCCCTTCACATCGCGAAGGCCGGCGACGTGGTGATCCTGGCCGGCAAGGGCCACGAGGACTATCAGGAGATCGACCACGTGAAAACCCACTTCGACGAGCGGGAGGTCGTGGCCCAGGCCCTGGCGGAGAAGAATCAACAAATTTAAGGACGGAAGAACAATGATTTTGGACTTGATATGGGCCTTCACAGGCTCGTTCCTGGTGACGGTGATCGTGGGCGTCGCCCTCATACCGGCTCTTCGCAGGATGAAGGCCGGCCAGACCATCCGGTCGGACGGACCCACCTGGCACCTTGGCAAGCAGGGGACCCCCACCATGGGCGGCATCATGTTCATCGCCGGCATCACCGCCATGTGTATCCTGGGCGGTCTCGACGATATCGCCTCGGGGGACTGGAGGCATATCATCATCCTGATCTTTTCCCTCCTTTTCGGCCTCATCGGCTTTCTGGACGACTACGAGAAGGTCAAGAAAAAGCGGAACCTCGGCCTGACGGCCCCGCAGAAGCTGGCCCTGCAGATCGCCGCGGCGGCGGTGCTGGTGCTGCTCCTGCGGTTCGAGGGACATCTGAGTTCCAAGCTTTATATCCCCTTTTTTGACGTGACCGTTCATATCCCCTATCCCCTCTATCTGGCCTTCGCCGTCTTTGTCATCGTCGGCTGCGTCAACGCGGTGAACATCACCGACGGTATCGACGGCCTGTGCGCCGGCGTCACCACCCCGGTGGCCCTGTGCTATGCCGCCATCGCCGCGGCCTGGGGCTACGGCTCCGTGGGACTCTTCGGCGCGGCCCTGGCCGGTGGCCTTGTGGGCTTTCTCATCTTCAATTTTTATCCCGCCAAGGTATTCATGGGCGACACGGGGAGCCTGTTTTTAGGCGGCGCCGTGTGCGCCACGGCCTTTGCCCTGGATATGCCCCTGGTGCTGGTGCCTCTCGGTTTCATCTACATCGTGGAGACGCTGTCCGACATCATCCAGGTCGCCTACTTCAAGCTGACTCACGGAAAACGCATCTTCAAGATGGCCCCCATCCACCACCACCTTGAGATGTCCGGCTGGGGCGAGCGGCGCATCTTCACCGTCTTTACCGCCGTCTCCGCGGCGCTGGCGGTCCTGACGTTCTTCGCCGTCAGGGCAAGGTTTGGCAATCTTTGAGCTTTGATTTGATGATCTGATATTACCACCGCGATCCTGTGATCGCCGGAGTAATAAAACGAGGAAGGGAGGAAACGATATGGCGCGTTTCTCAAGCGGCGGCGCGGGTCGTGAGGCGCCGCCCGAATACGCGGAAGACCCCCGGTACGCCGGAGGCGAACTCAGGGACAGACGGGCGGAGAGCCGCAGGATACAGCGCGGCGCCTTTGACCTTCCCTTTTTCCTCCTGACCCTTCTCATACTGGCCATCGGCGTGGTCATGGTCCTCTCGGCCAGCTTCGCCAGGGCCTACTACAACGACGGAAACGGTATGGGCATCTTCCTCAGACAGCTGGGCTTCGCCGGCCTTGGCATCGCGCTGATGATCTTCCTCTCCACCCTCCCCTCCGCCTTCTACCGCCGTATGGCCCCGCTGCTGCTGGTCGTCACCGGCTTCATGCTGGCCCTGGTGCCCTTCCTGGGCACCGGAAAAAGCGAGGTGGGCGCCAACCGCTGGTTCAATCTGGGCTTCACCACCTTCCAGCCCTCGGAGATCGCCAAGATCGCCATCATCCTCTACTTCGCCCATCTCATCTGCGTCTATCGCGGCAGGATGAAGACCTTCCGCTACGGCGTCCTTCCCTTTGCCGGGATCCTGGTCGTCACCGTTTTCCTGCTCATCCTGGAGCCTCACCTGTCCGCCTCCGTCATTATCATCGCCATTGGCGCCATCATGATGTTCGCCGGCGGCACGCCTCTGTGGTACTTCATCGTGGGCGTGCTGGTCGTGGGAGCTGCGGGCTTTATCGTGGTCAATTTCTTCCCCTACGCCTCCTCGCGCATCACCGTCTGGCAGGACCCCTGGTCCGACCCCCTCAATAAGGGCCTTCAGACCATCCAGTCCCTGTACGCCATCGGCTCCGGCGGCCTTACGGGCCTGGGGCTGGGGCAGGGGAGACAGAAGTACATGTATCTCCCCGAGGAACACAACGACTTTATCTTCTCCATCGTCTGCGAGGAGCTGGGCTTCATCGGCGCCATGCTCATCCTCTTCCTCTTCGCCGTTCTCATCATCCGTGGGTACTGGCTGGCCCTCCACACAAGGGACCGCTTCGGATCCCTTGTCATTGTGGGCATCATCAGCCTTCTCGCCATTCAGGTGTTCCTGAACGTGGCCGTTGTTACGAATCTCGTCCCCTGCACAGGCATCTCTCTTCCGTTCTTCAGCTACGGCGGAACGGCCCTGCTCATACAGCTGGGCGAGATGGGGATCGTGCTTTCCATTTCACGCGAGATACCCCTGAGGAAAACGAAGAGCGAGGACGAGGATCAAAAATGAGATTTCTGTTTGCGTGCGGCGGGACCGCGGGCCACATCAATCCCGCCCTGGCCGTGGCCGGCAGGCTCCGGGAGCTTTTTCCGGAGGCGGGATTCCTGTTTGCCGGCGCCGGAAGGGTCCTTGAGCGCCGGCTGATCCCGGCGGCGGGCTTTCAGCTTGCGAATATCACCATCACGGGTATCCGCCGGGGCTTGAGCCCCGCCGATATAAGGCATAATCTAAAGACCGTGAAAAACCTCTCCGTGGCCGCGAGGGAGAGCCGGGAGCTTTTGGAGCGGTTCCGGCCCGACGCGGTTTTCGGTACCGGCGGCTACGTGTGCTGGCCGGTCCTTCGCGCGGCGGCAAAAATGGGTATCCCCACCGCCGTCCACGAGTCCAACGCGGTGCCGGGACTGACCGCCAGGATGCTCTCGGCCTATGTAGACAAGACCATGGTGGCCTTTCCCTCCGCCGCCGCCCACTGCAAAAAGCCCGAACGGGTGGTGCTGACCGGCACCCCGGTGAGGGAGGACTTTCTTCGGTACACCCGGGAGGAGGCCAAGCGCAAGCTGGGCCTGCAGGGGAAGCCGCTGGTGGTCTCCTTCTGGGGGAGCCTGGGAGCGGACAACATGAACGGGATGATGGCGGAGTTCATACGCCTCAACGCCAGGAGCGGCGCCATGCTCCACCTCCATGCCACGGGAAACGGCGACACCGGCCTTGAGAAGATGCGGGAGCGGCTTGGAAAGGTCAACGTCTACGGCCTTCCCGAGTGGGAAAATCTTCGCGGCTACATCGACAATATGGGCACCGTTATGACCGCCGCCGACCTGATCCTCTGCCGCGCCGGGGCCTCCACCCTGGCGGAGATCACCGCTCTGGGCAGAGCCTGTATCCTGGTGCCGTCGCCCAACGTGACCAACGACCAGCAGACTAAAAACGCCCGGGAGCTGGAAAAGGCCGGGGGAGCGGTGGTCCTCACCGAGGACACCTGCACCGGCGAGATCCTGTATAACACGGCCTCGGCCCTCCTGCGAGACAGGGACCGCCTCACGGCCATGGAAAACGCCTCCCGCGCCCTTGGCGTCACCGACGCCTGCGACAGGATCGTAAACGAGATCCTTGACCTTGTGAAAGACAGGTAAACGGCCGAAAGGCAAGTGACCGGAAAACACGTTTGCGCATAGTATGACCTGAAAATAAAACTTTTCGGGGGTCACTATGAGCAGCTTGACAGTGACGGGGGGCCGCAGGCTCTCCGGTGAGATCCGCTTACAAGGGGCGAAAAACAGCGCCCTTCCGATATTGGCCGCATCCATACTTTCGTCCGGCGAGACGGTTATCGCGAACTGTCCCCGCCTTACCGACGTGGAGGCCGCCCTCGAGATCCTGAGACACCTGGGTTGCAGGGCGGAGTTTTCCGACGGCACCGTCTATGTGGACTCCTCCTCCATGACAGGCTGGGATATCCCCGATTCGCTGATGCGGAGGATGCGTTCCTCCGTTATCTTCCTGGGGGCAATCCTGGCCCGGACCGGACAGGCGACGCTGTCCATGCCCGGCGGCTGTGAGCTGGGCCCACGGCCCATCGACCTGCATCTGGCCGCCATGGAGCGGCTGGGGGCGAAGATCGACGAGCGGGGCGGGAACCTCATCTGTCACGCCCCGGGCCTGAAGGGCGCCAGGATCGACCTTGCGACGCCGAGCGTGGGCGCCACGGAGAACTCCATGATCGCCGCCGCCGGCGCCGAGGGCGTCACGCTCATCACCAACGCCGCCCGGGAGCCGGAGATCCGGGACCTGGGCTCGTTCCTCACCGCCCTGGGCGTCCGCGTCCGGGGCGCGGGCACCTCCACCGTCGTCGTGGAGGGCGGAAGGTTCAGACCTTACGCGCGGCACCGGGTGATACCCGACCGGATCGCCGCCGCCACCTACATAGCCGCCGTCGCCGCCGCGGGCGGGAGGATCGTCCTGCGCGGCGTGTGCGAACGGGATCTCACCGCCGTCAGCGACGCCTTCCGGCAGATGGGCGTGTGCCTCGCCTACCGGGGCAATACGCTGGCCGCCTCGGCGGGGGAGAGGATAAAGCCGCCCCTGACCGTTACCACCAGGCCCTATCCCGGCTTTCCCACCGACGCCCAGCCGCCCCTGATGGCCGCCTGCCTCCGGGCGCCGGGGACCTCGGTATTCGTGGAGACCATCTTTGAAAACCGCTACCGCCACGTGCCGGAGCTTACAAGGATGGGCGCGGACATAAAGGTGGACGGCAGAGTGGCGATCGTCCACGGCGGGAACCCACTCCACGGCGCCATTGTGGCCGCCCCGGACCTTCGCGGCGGCGCGGCGCTGATCGTGGCGGCGCTGACGGCGGAGGGCGAAACAAGGATCATTGAGACGAAACACATCATGCGGGGCTACGAGGACATAGACCGCAATTTACAGGCGTTAGGCATCAACGCGAAGAGAGTAGAAGACTGAAAGGAACGGATGAAGATGGGAAGCACAAAGGGAAGGAACAGGTATACTCCCGGCGACGGGGCGCTCTATGTCACCGTGGCCGTGGCTTTCATACTCATCGCCGCTATCACGGCCATGGGGCTGTTTTTCAAAATAACGGATATCACCGTGGAGGGGGCGGAAAAGTATACCCAGAGCCAGATCATAGCCGTCTCCGGCATCGAGAAGGACACCTCCATCTTCTTCCTCAACAGCTCCGCCGCTGAGATCGCCATCAAATCCGCCCTTCCCTATGTGGATACCGTCAAGGTGGTCCGCCGGCTTCCCGGCACCGTCAGTATCCGGATCACCGAGGCCGTCTCCGCGGCCTACATCTCCTCCGGCGGAAGCTATTATATCGTCGATCTCGCCGGCAGGATACTTGAAAAGTCCTCCTACGTGCCACAGGGCGTGGAGATACGCGGCGTGGAGCCGGTGGATCCCGAGGCCGGAAAGACCCTGTCCTTCGGGGAGAACGAGTCCGCGCGCCTTCGGGCGCTGACCGACGTCCTCAAAAAGGCCAGCGAGTGCGGAAGGCTCGACCGTATGGCCTGGATCGACATCAGTAACCTCTCGGCCATCACCTTTGACTACAACGGCTACCGGTTCAACATCGGCACCGCCGAGGAGCTGGACCTGAAATTTGACGACCTGCTGAGCAAATTTCTGGCCGCCAACAAGGACCCCGGAAACGGCCAGAACGTCTACTATGACGACAATTTGAAGGGCCTGCGCTTCTGGTAACGGCCCGGCCGGACGGCCCCCGGAAATAAAAACCGCCGATTTTGCGGGCCGATCGAATAAAAAATTCCACTTTGGTATTGACCTTGAGAAAAAAACGGTTTACAATAAATATATCTATATATACAACAGAAACGTACCTCGGGGTGCGTTGGAGGAGGATATAAAATATGCCCATAGCTTTAGATAACGGTCCCGACAATGTTGTCACCATAAAGGTACTCGGCATCGGTGGCGCGGGAAACAACGTCGTCAACCGTCTGGCCAAGATCGGCACCTCCGGCGTTGAACTGATCGCCCTCAACACCGATAAGCCCGCCCTCGCCATCTCCGCCGCGGACACCAAGGTCCAGATCGGCGAGAAGCTGACCCACGGCCAGGGCGCCGGCTCCAACCCCGAGATCGGCAAAAAGGCCGCGGAGGAGAGCCGCAACAACATCACCAAGACCCTTGAGAACGCCGACATGGTGTTCATCGCCGCCGGTATGGGCGGCGGCACCGGCACCGGCGCCGCTCCCGTGGTGGCCGATATCGCCCACGAGATGGGCATCCTCACCGTGGGCGTGGTCACCAAGCCCTTCGGCTTTGAGGGCAAGCGCAGGATGGATCAGGCCAATGAGGGCATCGCCCAGCTTTTAGGCAAGGTGGACGCCCTGCTCATCATCCCCAACGACCGGCTGAAGCACGCCACCGACCAGAAGCTCACCTTCGCCAACGCCTTCGAGATCGCCGACTCCGTCCTCCAGCAGGCCGTCACCAGCATCTCCGAGCTTGTGAAGCAGACCGGCTTTATCAATCTGGACTTCGCCGACGTCACCGCCATCATGAAGGACGCCGGCTACGCCCACATGGGCGTGGGCAAGGCCGCCGGCAAGGGCAAGGCGGAGGAGGCCGCCCGCAGCGCCATCTCCTCCCCGCTTATGGAGACCTCCATCAACGGCGCCCGTGGGGTGCTTATCAACATCACCGGCTCTCTGGATATGAGCCTGGACGATATCGAGTCCGCCGCCACCCTGGTACAGGAGGCCGCCCACCCCGACGCCAACATCATCTTCGGCGCCTCCTTTGACGAGGATCTGGACGATGAGATCCGCGTCACCGTCATCGCCACCCGCTTTGACGAGAAGCCCACACTCAAGACCGCCGGCCAGCAGTCCTCCGGCCTCTACAGCGAAGCCTCCCAGAAGGCCGAGTCCACCCCCACCGCTCCCGCCAATGAGCCGGCCGCCCCCGCCGAGGAGGTCCCCCCCGAGGAGGATCCCTTCGACAAGATCTTCAAGATCTTCAACAGATAAGCCTGCGTCCAATACTTCAAAAAAAGCCGCGCGGATATCTCCGCGCGGCTTTTTTCGGCATAGAAGGAGTTCCTTTACAGAAAAAGTTTACATTTTATTAAACCTCCCGGCAGCTCTTTTGACTACAATAGATTGTATCAAAATTGCATCAGCGCAAAAAGAGGGTTCGAGAATGATAAGGCGATTTCTGTACAATTTCATGCAGGGGCGCAACGGCTTTGACTCCGTCGCGAAGCTGGCCTGGTGCTTGACCATAGTTTTTATGCTCCTGTCCCTGATCCCGGGTGTGTTCGGCTTTGTCTGCGGCTTTATCGTCCTTGTGCTGATCGTCTACACCTGGTGGCGCGTCTGTTCCAAAAATGTCTACAAGCGCTCCCGGGAGAACGCCAGATATCTGGAAAAGACCGCCGCGCTGAGGATGAGGCTCCGCGACTTCAAGATCCGTTTTTCCATGCGCAAGCAATATAAGTTCTTCACCTGCCCCACCTGCCACACCCTTCTTCGTGTCCCCCGGGGCAAGGGCAGGATCCAGATCACCTGCTCCAAATGCGGGAATCGGTTCCCCGGAAAGACCTGAAACGTGTCCGATCACAGCCCCCGGTTTACCGGGGGTTGTGATTTTCCTGTTTTCCTTGACATTTTCCCGCGCTCCTGATATACTTATCCCGCCCCAAAGGGGCGAAATCTCCGGGAAAACAGAATACTTTCCAATAAAGGGTCAGGCTGTGCCGATACCCAAGAGGATCGGCATGAATTCAGGAAAGCCGGGTGAGATTCCCGCACGGTCCCGCCACTGTGATACGACGGTCACGTGTATTCGTAATTGTTTCCACGCGCCGAAGTTCAGCCAGAATGCTGAGTCTGTCCTGCGCAAGCTCACGATGAATGGGCTTGTGCCTGTTTTTGCGCCGCCGCATGGGAGGATCCCATGGGGTATGGCTTCTGTCGGCAAGAACACCCCTTGATTGGAGGGGTGTTCTTTTTTTGCCGGGCGGAAAGGAATGGTAAACATGAAAACAAAAATGAAAGTCCTATGTCTGGCCTTTGCCATCTCGATGGCACTGAGCCTGACCGCGTGCGGCGGCGGGAATTCGGCAGATCCCTCCCCCCGCACCCTCACCGACCCCAGCGGAGCCCAGGTCACCGTCCCCGATGAGATCGACACCATAGCCGTCCTGGCCCCGTCCCTGGCCGAGACGGTCACGGCCCTGGGAGAGGGCGACAAGATCGTGGCCTACGACACCTCCAGCGTTGGCCTTGAGGGCCTTAAGGAGGACGCGCTGGTCCTGGATCTTGTCTCCCCGGATATGGAGCGTCTGGTGGCGCTGAAGCCCGACGTGCTGCTGGTCACCAACATGTCCCTCTACGACCAGGAGGCCCCCTATCAGCCCCTGATCGACCTGGGCGTCTGTGTGGCCTGCGTCCCCACCAGCGACAGCGTCGCGGATATCCAGAGCGACATCGCCTTCGTGGCCGACCTTCTGGGCCGCAAGGACGAGGGACAGAAGCTCATCGACGACATGCGGGCGGAGATCGACCGCCTTGCCGCCGTCGGCAAGACCATCACGGACAAGAAGTCCGTCTACTTCGAGATCTCCGCCGCGCCCTACCTCTACAGCTTTGGCGATGGGGTGTTCCTCAACGAGCTGTTGGAGCTTATCGGAGCCGAGAACATACTGGCCGGTGAGTCCGGCTGGCTCTCCGTCACCGAGGAGACCGTGGTGGCCGCCCGGCCCGACGTGATCCTCACCAACGTAAACTACATCGACGATCCCACAGGGGAGATCATGGCCCGCCCCGGCTGGAGCCAGGTCCCCGCGGTGAAAAACGGCGACGTCTACTACATCGACAACATGGCCTCGTCCCTGCCCAACCAGAACGTGGTGAAGGCCATGGAGGAGATGGCCAGGGCCGTTTACCCGGAGTATTACGGTGAGTAAGCCGGGCCGGAAATTTGCCGTCCTCACCGTGTTCGCGCTTGTCAGCCTTATCCTTGGCGTCGGCGCGGGGAGCGTGTACCTCCCGCCCGCCAGGATCCTGTCCGCCCTTTTCGGGGCGGGAGAGGAGAACACCCGCACGCTGGTCATGAGCCTCCGCCTGCCCCGCGTGGCGCTGGCCTTCCTCACCGGCGCGGCCCTGGCGTCATGCGGTACGGTGATGCAGTCGGTGCTGGAAAATCCCCTGGCCTCCCCCTTCGGCCTCGGCGTCTCCGCCGGGGCCGGCCTGGGGGCCACGGCGGTGCTGGTGACGGGCCTGTCGGCGGGGACTCTGGGCGCGGTGCTTCTTCCCGCCGCCGGCTTTGCCGGGGGGGTCGTCACCGTCCTGCTGGTGCTGGCCCTGGCAAAGGCGCTGGACAGGCGCATGAGCAATGTGACCGTGGTGCTGACGGGCATGGTGGCGTCCCTTTTCTTTTCCGCCATCATGGATCTGATGGCCGCCATGTCCCCCGAGTATGCCCAGCGCATCGGCCTTTGGCAGATGGGGAGCTTCGCCTCCCGAGGGTGGAGGGGCCCGGCTGTGCTGGCCCCGGTGCTTCTCCTGTGCCTCGCGGTGTTTCTCTCACGCTCCTCGGAGCTTGATCTTCTCACCTTCGGCGACGAGCAGGCCCAGGCCATGGGCGCTGACCCGCGCAGGGCAAGGCGGACGTTTATTTTGCTGACGGCGGTCCTCACCGGCGCCGCGGTGGCCTTTTCCGGCATCATCGGCTTCGTGGACCTGATCGCTCCCCACGTGGCCCGCCGCCTTTTCGGCGCGTCCCACCGGCGCGCCCTGCCCGCCGGGGCCATCCTGGGCGGGAGCTTCATGGTCCTGTGCGACCTGGCCGCCCGGACCCTGGCCGCGCCCCGCGAGATCCCCATCGGCGCCATTACGGCCATCCTGGGCGCGCCCTTCTTTTTGTGGATCTTTTTTGCCAAAGGGGGGAGGCGGTGACATGCTGACGGTTGAAAATCTCTCCTGCGGCTACGGACGGGGGAACGTGGTGGAGGACGTGTCCTTCGTCCTCCCGGAAAACGGCCGCCTTGCCGTCCTGGGTCCCAACGGCTGCGGCAAGACCACCCTTCTGCGCGGGATAACGGGTTATCTCCCCGTCACCGGTTCGGTAACTGTCGACGGCGCGGAGCTTTCCAAAATGACGGCGAGAGAGCGGGGGAGGGCCATGGCGGAGCTTCCCCAGATGGGCGCGGCCGGCTTCGCCTACAGCGTCCTTGAGACGGTCCTGATGGGCCGCTACGCCCATCGGAGGCCCGGCCTGTTCTCCGCCCCGTCCCGGGAGGACCGGGAGATCGCGGAGGACTGCCTGAGACGCCTGAGACTGTGGGAGGAGCGGGAAAAGCCCGTCACGGAGCTGTCCGGCGGGCAGCTGCAGCGGGTGCTTCTGGCCCGCGCCTTCGCCCAGACGCCCAAGGTCATTCTGCTCGACGAGCCCACGAACCACCTGGACCTCCGCTGTCAGGTGGAGCTTGTGCGGGAACTGCGGGAGTGGACGGCAAAGCCCGGACATGCCGCCCTGGGCGTCTTTCACGACCTGGATCTGGCTCTTGACTTCGCGGACTGGATCCTGCTCATGGACGCCGGCCGCGCCGTCTATTTCGGAAGGACCGAAGCCCTTGACACCGCCGCCCTTTCCCGCGTTTTCGGCCTGGATGTGCCGGAGTACATGCGCCGGAGCCGCGCCCGGTGGGAGAAGATAGGAGGATAGATGTGGAAAACTTATATAGAAGCCCCTATGAGGCGTACCCGTTTCTGAGCGACGGGTCGGACGACCTGCGCTGTGACTTTGAGCTTATGACCGACGAGATGGCAAGCCAGGTCGGTCTTTTGCGGTCAAAAGTGAGTGACGAGACGTTGAGAGCCGAGCTTCTCTGGATTTGCGAGCTTGTCTACCACATGAACCCGGCCCTCAGAACGCCGCTGAAGGTCACGGAGGGGGAGAAGGAGCGGCTTTCGGCCGCCTCTGAGCGTTTACGCCGGGAGGCCGGCGACAGGTGCAAAAGGTTCGTTCTGTGCCAGGGCTGTGAGACGGCGTGCCTGGCCCACCTTCTGCGCGTCCGGGGCAAGCAGCTGGTCCGCCTTATTTACCGCCACCTCCACCAGGGCCGCGCCGCCGACCCGCTTCTTTTAGACCTGGCCAACCTCCTGTCCGGCTACTTCTTCTATCTCGCCCTGAAGCTCAACGCCGACGCCGGCGTGGACGAGGTGGATTTTGTGAGCAGGAATTATTGAATGATCCTCCGGTGTACGTCCCTCCGTGAGTCGCGGAGAGTATCCGTACGGGCCGCCGCCCACGCGACCCATGGCAGCAGGATGACAGAACGGCACAAACCGTCGCAGCCGCCCCTCCTGTAGGGGCCGATGACCACATCGGCCCACACGCCAAACGCACCTCGTTGATCCGTAACGACCTCCGGGCCGGGCCGCCCCTACAGGCGGCCCGGAGGTCGGATAATCGGGCGGCGGGATTTATCGCGCGAATGATGCGGCGAAGCCGCAAACCGCAAAAAGAGGCTGTGGAACCCCACAGCCTCTTTTATCTCAGATAACTCAGATCCCCAGCTTGATCCACAGATCGTTATACAGCGTCCTGGTGGCCTTGGGCAGGCACACATACATCTCGCATTTGTCCAGGACCTCCTGGGGGGCGGCCATGATCTCGTAGATCTCCGGGTCAAGCTCCTCCCCGTACTGCTCCTCGTACCACTCCGGATACATCTCCAGCGCCTCCTCGTTGGGGCTGGCGTACCAGATGTAGTCCATGTTCCGAAGGTTGGAGTCGGTGGAGGCGATGAAGTCGATCCACTTCATGGCGTTGTCGTAGTTGGGCGCGTCCTTGAGGACGCACATGGCGTCCACGAACCAGTTGGAGCCCTCCTCGGGGACCACGAATCGCAGATCCTCGTTGTTCTCCAGCATGGAGAGATAGTCGCCGGCGTAGTAGGTGGCAAAGGCGGCGTTCCCGCCCTCCATGGTTTGGAACACCTCGTCCATGACCTTCCCCTGGAACACGCCCCGCTCGTAGGCGTCCCGCACCAGCTCATAGGCCTCGGTGATCTCCGACGCGTCCGTGGTGTTCATGGAATATCCAAGATACTTGAGGGCGATGCCGAAAGCGTCCCGGGAGTTGCCGATGAGCAGCACCTGTCCGGCGTACCTGTCGTCGTACAGTGCCGACCAGCTGTCGATCTCCTCGTCCACCAGGGAGGAGTTGTAGATGATACCCACCGTGCCCCAGGTGTAGGGGACGGTGTACTTGTTCTCCGGGTCGTAGGGGAGATATTTGAACCTGTCGCCGATCTTCTCAAAGTTGGGTATCCGGGAGTAGTCCAGCTCCTCCAGCATCCCCTCCTCGATGAGCTGGCTGATCATGTAGTCGGAGGGGACCACCACGTCGTAATCCGCGCCCCCGGACTTGAGAAGGGAGTAGAGCGTCTCGTTGGAGTCCGTGGTCTGGTAGTTGACCCGGATGCCGGTCTGCTCCTCGAACTCGTCGATCAGGTCCTCGTCTATATACTCGCCCCAGCTGCACACGTTGACCACGGGGCGGCTGGTGGTGAAAGCGGCGAGAAAGACGGTGGTGCCCACAAAGGCTATGCACAGCGCCGCCGCGGTGATCCGGCGCGTGAGCCGTCCCCTGGGCGTGCCCATCCATTCCCGGAAGGCCGCCACCCGGGGATCCTCGCGCACAGGCTCAAAGGAGGCCCGCTTGGCCGCCAGCTGGGCCTGCTTGGCGGAGCGGATGTTGTTGATGACGAGGATGATCAGCACCGCCAGGAACATGAGCGTGCTGACCGCGTTGACCACCGGCGTCACACGCTTTTTCGTCATGCTGTAGATGGACATGGACAGGGTCTGCGTGGACGAGCCGGCGGTGAAGTAGCTGATCACGAAGTCGTCCACGCTCATGGTGAAGGCGATGAGCGCCCCGGAGACGATGCCGGGCTTGATCTCGGGCAGGATCACCTTGAAAAACGCCTGCATCCAGGTACAGCCCAGGTCCTGGGCCGCCTCCACCAGATTCGCGTCCATCTGCCGGAGCCTGGGGGACACGTTCAGGATCACGTAGGGGATGTCGAAGGACACGTGGGCGATGAGCAGGGTCCCCAGCCCCAGCGTCAGGCGGGTGGGGAATTCGATCAGGTCCTGCCAGGAGTTGAGCCATTCGGCGACGGAGCCCCAGCCCCGGAAGAAGGCCACGAACAGAAGAAGGAGCGACACGCCGGTGACGATATCCGCGTTCATCATGGGCAGGTCGTTGACCACCAGCACCGGGTCCCGCCACTTTTTCGTGAGGCTGTAGATGCCGATGGCGGCGAAGGTTCCTGCCGCCGTGGCGATGGCCGTGGCCAGGAGCGACACCAGCAGGGTGGTGGCAAGAGATTCCAGCACCAGGCGGTTCCGGAAAAGCTCCGCGTACCACCGGAGGGAGAAGCCCTTCCACACGGCGCTGGAATCGCCCTTGTTGAAGGAGAAGAAGATCAGAAGGAAGATGGGCAGATAGAGAAAGAGGAAGCACAGCCCAATGAGGAAGCGGCTGCCGAAGCGGTTTTTCTTCATCAGAGCATCACCGCCTCTCCCTCGCCGTCGCCGAAGTGGTTCATCACCAGCATACAGATGACGACGATGACCATCATCACCATGGAGATGGCCGCGCCCAGGTGGGGGTTGTAGGCCCCGCCCAGGAACTGATTCTCAATGAGATCGCCCAGCATCATCTGCGTCCCGCCGCCCAACAGCCGCGAGATGGCGAAGGTGGACACCGACGGAACGAACACCATGGTGACGCCCGAGACGATGCCGGAGACCGACAGGGGCAGGATCACCCGCCTGAATACGGTGGCCGCGTTGGCCCCCAGGTCCTGGGCCGCCTCAATGAGCCGCGTGTCCAGCTTGGTCAGCACCGTGTAGATGGGCAGGATCATAAAGGGCAGGTAGTTATAGACCATGCCCAGCACCACCGCGCCCGGCGTCCGGATCATCTGGAAATGGTCGATGTCCGAGCCGGTCAGACGGTTGTAGAGGGAAATGACGCCCAGCTTCTGCAAGAGCTGGTTCAAAAGGCCGTTGTTCTCCAATATCGCCATCCAGGAGTAGGTGCGCAGCAGGAAGTTCATCCACATGGGCAGCATAATGAGCGCCATGGCCACCCGCTGGAAACCGGGACCCTCCCGGCTCATGAGATACGCCACCGGGTAGCCGATGAAAAGGCATATGACCGTGGCGATCAGCGCCAGCCAGAAGGAGCGGCCGAACACGCTCATGTAGAGCGCCATGCCGGTGAAGTTCTCCACCGACCCCTCAAAGGCCGTGCCGGAGGCGGTCTCCACCTCCACGGTCAGGGAGTAGAGCAGCATGATGAGGATGGGGATCACCACAAAGAGCGCCATCCAGATCACGTACGGAAAGGCAAACCAGGCCCGCTTATTCCTCATCGCCGGCTCCCTCCTCTTCCACGTCCAGAAGGGTGGGATCGTTGATCTCGTCGTATTCCTCGGAGTAGGAGGAGTAGTCGCCGAACATGCCGGAATACTTGCTCTTCTTCATCACGTGGATCCCGTCGGGGTCGATCTTGATGCCTATGCGCGAGTCCACGGGGCAGTAGTCCGTAGTCTCGATGAGCCATTTGAAGCCGTAGAAGTCCACGATGGTGTCGTAGTGGACGCCCTTGAAGGTGACGGAGGTGACCACGCCGCGGAGCTGTCCCTCCTCCTCGGAGACGATGTCCACGTCCTCGGGCCGAATGACCACGTCCACCGGTTCGTCCTTGGCAAAGCCGGCGTCCAGACAGGCAAAGCGGCGGTTGAAGATCTCCACCACCCGGTCGGCCCGCATGATGCCGTCCACGATATTGCTCTCGCCGATGAAATCCGCCACAAAGGCGTTTTTCGGCTCGTTATATATGT
>CANQSU010000009.1 GCA_947626585.1 uncultured Oscillospiraceae bacterium | reverse complement strand
GGGCACCTTTCCGGCCTCCCACAGCTTTTCGATCTCCAGCCGGTCCTCCATGGTCCTGAAAGCATAATCGGCCACGTCCTCACCCCCAAACAGTAAAAAAATTAGGTTACACTGTCCATGTCGGACTGTGTAACCTAAATATAATGGCTGCTTTAACGGTTAATTCACACGCTTTGCCTTGACAAAAACGGGTCTTGTGGTAAAATGATATAGTTTATAGGTATGCCTGTAGATTAAAGCGGAAGGGCGGGCTTTTGATGAGGACCCAGGTGCTTGGCGTCGCGTTTGACGCCGTTACGATGCCGGAGGCTGTGGAGCGCGGCATGGCGATGCTTGAGACGCCGGAGCCGGATTACATTGTGACACCCAACCCCGAGGTCGTGATGACCTGCCGGGAGGACGCGAAGGCGGCCGAGGCGGTTGGGCACGCCTCCATGGTGCTGCCCGACGGCATCGGTATCATCTACGGGGCGAGGATCCTTGGCCGGCCCCTGCCGGAGCGGGTGCCGGGGGCGGACTTCGCGCTGGGCATGTTCTCTCAAATGGCAAAGTCCGGTAAAAGCGTCTTCCTGCTGGGGGCGAAAGCGGGGGTAGCGGAGCTTGCCGCCGAAAAGCTCGCCGCCCAATTCCCCGGGCTCAGGATCGCCGGCACCAACGACGGGTATTTCAAGGACGACGGGCCGGTGATCGACAGGATCAACAAGGCCGCGCCGGATCTTCTGCTGGTGTGTCTGGGCGCTCCCCGGCAGGAGAAGTGGATGTACGCGAACCGGGACAGGCTCAACGTCCGGCTGATGGCGGGTCTGGGCGGCTCCCTGGACGTATACGCCGGAGTTGTGGAGAGAGCGCCGGAGAGCTGGCAAAAGCTTAATCTTGAGTGGCTCTACCGGCTCAAAAAGGAACCAAAGCGCCTGGGGCGCATGATGAAGCTGCCGAAATTCCTGCTCTGTGTCATTGGAGAACGGATAAGGGAAAAATGATCCCGTCCGGACACCGCTCCCGCCAGCGCAGGCGAACCGTAGTCTGTTGAAAGGACTGATATGTAAAATGGTATACATTCTTCTTGCCGACGGCTTTGAGGAGGTGGAGGCCATCTCCCCGGCGGACGCCTTGAGGCGCGCCAGGGTGGACGTTCAGCTGGTGGGCGTCACCGGCATGACCGTTATCGCCAGCCATGGACTGAAGGTCGCCGCCGACGCGGCTTTTTCGGATATCGACCCCGCCGCCTGTGAGGCTCTGATCGTCCCCGGCGGGCTTCGGGGCGTGCAGAATCTGAGATCCTCCCCCGCCGCCCTGTCGGCCGTCAAAACGGCTTACGACGCGGGGAAGTTCATCTGCGCCATCTGCGCCGGGCCCACGGTGCTGGCCGGACTGGGTATCCTCGAGGGCCGGGAGGCCGTCTGCTATCCCGGCATGGAGGAGGAGCTTACCGGCGCCAAGGTGAGGGTGGGCGCAAAGGTCGTGGTGGACGGCAATGTCATTACGGGCCGCTCCGCCGGGACCTCCTGGGACTTCGCCCTTGCCATCCTCACCGCCCTTCGCGGCACGGAAGCGGCAGAAAAGGTGGCGGAGGCCATACACTATGACGGCCTCCAAGGCTGAGCTTCGACGGCTTGTCCGGGAAACGGAGAAAGGCCTTTCCCCCGAGGCGGTACGGGAGAGCGACAGGACGCTCGCGGAGCGGTTTTTAAGCCTGGAGGAGTATAAACGTGCAAAGACCCTGTTCCTCTACGCCGGCACCCGCCGTGAGCCGGACACCCGGTCCATTCTCGCCGCCGCCCTGCGGGACGGCAAGACCGTCGCGCTGCCCAAAATCACCGGTCCCGGTGTCATGGAGGCCCGGAGGATCGGCTCTCTTTCCGGGCTTGTCCCGGATAGATACAATATTCCCGCTCCCCCGCCGGACAGCGAGGTCATTTTGCCCAAGGCCTTTGACCTGATCCTGGTCCCCGGCGCGGCGTTCACCCCCGACGGCGCGCGCCTTGGCCGCGGCGGCGGGTATTACGACAGGTTTCTGTCAAAGACCCGAGGGTTGAAGATCGCGCTTGTGAGGCGTGAATTTGTTTTCCCCGCTCTTCCCGTGGAGGAGCATGACATAAAGATGGATATACTTATTACCGACGACTGAAACGCGAGGCCCCGAAGGGCCCCGCGAGGATCCCCCGGGACCCCCGCGCGGTCATGGACCGCGTGGGGAAAGGAGGAGCGAAGTCAGCGCCTGAGCCGTGCGGCGGGCGCGTCAAGCGTCTGCCGCGCGGCGAGGTTAAGCGACTTCCGCGACGACGCCGTCAGCAGCCGCAGCCGCAGCCGTTGTTGCAGCCGTTATCGCAGCCGTTGCCGCAGCCATTGCCGCAGCCGTTGTTGCCGCAGCAGCAGCACAGGACGATGATGATGAGGACGATCCAGATACAAGAATTATTTCCGCCAAAGCACATAGTTTTACTCCATTCCGCCGACGCGCCCGGCCTTTAAAAATGGTTTTCATGTCAGCGCCGCGCGCGTTTTCGGCGTGACCCGACGGCTTTCCTGCCATCTGGCTCATTCTATGCCGGCCGAAAAAAAGCGGTCACATTTTGGACCGCGCATTTTTCAGGACGGCACGGCCCGCAGGGTGCGCCGGCCGGCCAGGGGTCCGGCCCATAACGGGCATGAATGGCGGACGATTTCATTTTTCAGGTTATTATCGCATCGCAGAAGATCTATGACAAGGAGGTACACATGTCCGGCAGCAGAGATGAATTCTGGAAGGAACTGATGGGCGACGATTTCAAGGTCGATCCGTCCGACGGTGAGCCAAAGCCGCAGTCCTCGCCCGAAGGGCCGGCCCCGGATAAGCCCGGGCTTGAGGCATCAACGGAGGACACGGATATACCGGCCCCGGACGAGACGATGGAAACGCAGGGTCCGGGCTTTAAAATAGAATATGTATCCCGTTCGGGCCGGCCCACGGAGGAGACGCCTCCGGCGGAGCCGAGGCCGCCGGTCGCGCCCGCGCCCTCGGCTCCCCAGGGGCCGGCGGCGCAGACCCCCCATCAAATTCCCGCTCAGCGTACGCCTCCGGCATCCTCCGAAAGGCCCGCTCAGCATACGCCCCCGGCGCCCACCCAAAGGCCCGCTCAGACGTCGCCTACGGAACAGCCCGCCAGACATTTTGAGCCGGTCCGAAGGCAGGAGTACGACGGACCCGCCGCCTCCTCCCGTTCCGGAAGGAGGGGAAGGGCGAAGGAGGACAGCTTTGAGGTCGAGTTTGACTTTGACGCGGAGTACCCAGATGTGAACGAGAAGGCTCTGCGGCGGGGCAGAACGCGGCGCACGGGGTTGCTCTCGGGACTTCTGCTCTTTCTCTTCGTCATATGCGTCAGCGTGGTCCTGGCGTGTCTGGGCTGGAAGTGGGCCACCGACGTGCTGGGCTTTGACGGCACGGACGAGGTCGTTGAGGTGACCCTGCCCAAGAGCATCTTCACCGAGGAACAGGTGGAGGAGGAGAACGACGAGGGCGAGATGGTGATGACCACCGTCCTCCGGGCGGACATCGACGCGGTGGCCGACGAGCTTTACTCCAAGGGCCTCATATCCCACAAGTGGCTTTTTAAGCTCTTCGCCAAAATCTCCGACGCCGACACCAAGGTCCAGGCGGGGACCTACACCCTGAACATGAACTATGACTACCGGGCCATCGTCCACGGGATGAACCCCAGGAGCGGTAAGCGCAGCACGGTCATGCTGACCATCCCCGAGGGCTACACCATCACCCAGATCGTGGCTCTGATGGAGGAGAACAAGGTCTGCCAGGCCGAGGATCTTCTCGACTCCCTTGCCAACACCGACTTTGACTACGACTTCCTCAAGGATGCCGACGTGCCGCCTTTGGGCGATCCCAAGCGGCTGGAGGGGTATCTGTTCCCGGACACCTACGAGTTTTATGAAAACGACGACCCGGACGCGGTCATCAGGCGCTTTTTGGTAAACTTTGAGCGCAAGTGGGCGGAAGGCTTTGACAAATTGGCCGAGGGGCTTGGCTACACCAGGCGGCAGATACTGAACATCGCCTCCATGATCGAGAAGGAGGCCGGCTCCGACGCCGAGCGCGACAACATCGCCTCGGTCATCTACAACCGCCTTCAGCATCCAGACCGGCAGGGCACCAACGGGCTTTTGCAAATCGACGCCACCATCTACTACGTGATCGCCGACACCGGGGAGAATTTCTCCACGGAGATAGACAGCCCCTACAACACCTACAAATACGCGGGACTGCCCGCCGGCCCCATCGCCAATCCCGGCATCGCCTCCATCCGCGCCGCCCTGAACCCCGCCAGCACCAAGTATTACTTCTACGCTCTGGGCGCCAACGGAAGCCACAGGTTCTTCCAGACCTATGAGCAGTTTACGAATTTCGTGAATTCGGACCAATACGCGGGGTAACGGACAGTACGCCCCGGTGGGCCGCCCGCGGGCGGCCCACCGGCCATAGACTTCATTACATTCAAGGAGATATATACACACATGAAAGCATACGGCCTTAACGAGCTTCGGGAGATGTTTCTCCGCTTTTTTGAGACGAAAGGGCATCTGCGTCTTCCCTCCTTCTCCCTCATTCCCCAGAACGACGCCTCCCTCCTGCTTATCAACTCCGGTATGGCGCCCATGAAGCCCTTCTTCACCGGCGAGCAGGAGCCGCCACGGCACCGGGTCACCACCTGCCAGAAGTGCATCCGCACCGGCGACATTGAGAATATCGGCCACACGGCCCGCCACGGCACCTTTTTTGAGATGCTGGGCAACTTCTCCTTCGGCGACTATTTCAAAAAAGAGGCCATCCACTGGGCGTGGGAGTTTTTGACCGGCCCCGAGTGGGTGGGGCTGGACCCCGACCGTCTTTACCCCTCCGTTTTTGCCGGGAATGAGACGACCCCCGCCGACGACGAGGCCTTCCGCATCTGGCACGAGGAGATCGGTATCCCCGCCGAGCGCATCTTCAGGTTCGGCAAGGAGGACAACTTCTGGGAGCATGGCTCCGGCCCCTGCGGCCCCTGCTCCGAGATCTACTATGACCGGGGCCCCGAGTGGGGCTGCGGCAAGCCCGGCTGCACCGTGGGCTGTGACTGCGACCGGTATATCGAGGTCTGGAACGTGGTGTTCTCCCAGTTTGACAACGACGGCGAGGGCCACTACACGGAGCTGAAGCAGAAGAACATCGACACCGGCATGGGCCTTGAGCGCCTTGCCTGCGTGTGCCAGAACGTGGCCTCGCTCTTCGACGTGGATACGGTCATGAACATCACGAACAAGGTCTCCGAGCTGACCGGGGCTCACTACGGCGAGAGCCACGCCAAGGACGTCTCCCTCAGGGTCATCACCGACCACATCAGGTCGTCTGTTTTCATGATCTGCGACGGCGTACTGCCCTCCAACGAGGGGAGAGGCTATGTTCTCCGCCGTCTTTTGCGGCGCGCCGCCCGGCACGGCCGGCTCTTGGGCGTCACCGATCCGTTCCTGCACGATGTGGTGGACACGGTGGTACGTGAGAACGAGGGCCACTATCCCGAGCTGCGGGAGAGGCAGGAGTATATCACCCGGGTTATCCGCGTGGAGGAGGAAAACTTCGCCCGCACCATCGACGCGGGACTGCGCATTTTCAATGACATGCTCTCCGACCATCAGGCCAGGGGTGATAAGACCTTCTCCGGCACGGACGCCTTCAAGCTTTACGACACCTACGGCTTCCCCATCGACCTGACCCGCGAGATGGTGGAGGAGCAGGGCATGAGCGTGGACGAGGCCAGCTTCAAGGAGCAGATGGAGGAGCAGCGCACCCGTGCCCGCAAGGCCCGTGAGGCCCTGGGCGATTTGGGCTGGGCCGGCGTGGAGTTCGGCAAGAACGTGCCTGAGACGGAATTTACGGGTTACACAGAGAATACCGTCGTCGGCACCAGGGTCGTGGCCCTGGTCGTGGAAAACGAGCAGGCCGAGGAGATGATGGCCGGCGTGGAGGGCATCGTGGTCCTGGACAGGACCCCCTTCTACGCCGAGATGGGCGGCCAGGTGGGCGACCACGGGACCATCACCGCCGATGGCATGGCCTTCGAGGTCACGGACGTCCAGAAAAACAAGGGCGGCAAGTACATGCACTACGGCAAGGTGACCGCCGGCGCCCTCAAGCTGGGAGACACCGTCACCGCGTCCATCGACACCGCGCGGCGCGAGGCCATCAGGCGCGCCCACAGCGCCACACACCTTCTGGGCGCCGCCCTCAGGCAGGTCCTGGGCGACCACGTGCACCAGGCCGGGTCTTTGGTGGAGCCCGACAGGCTCCGCTTCGACTTCACCCACTTCGCGGCCCTCACCGGCGAGGAGCTTTTGAAGGTGGCGGATATCGTCAACCGGGAGATCCTGACCGGCGACGGCATCAGGACCCAGGAGCTTCCCATCGCGGAGGCCAAGAAGCTGGGTGCCCAGGCGCTGTTTGGGGAGAAGTACGGCGATATCGTCCGGGTCGTCACCATGGGCGACGGCTTCTCCGTGGAGTTCTGCGGCGGCACCCACGAGGACAACGTGGCAAAGGTGGGCCCCTTCCGCATCACCTCCGAGTTCTCCGTGGCCGCCGGCGTGAGGCGCATCGAGGCCATCACGGGACTGGAATATTTCAAGGAGAACGAGCGGATGAACCGCACGCTTCTTGAGGCGGCCAACGTCCTTAAGTCCTCCCCCTTCGAGTTAATTGATAAGCTCAAGGCCAATCAGGAGGAGATACGCTCCCTCCACCACGACCTTGAATCTCTTCAGGACAAGCTGCGCTCCGGCGAGATCGGCAGCTTCCTGGCCGCCGCCAAAAAGGTCGGCGACCTCCATGTCGTCACCGCCAGCCGCCACGCGGCCACGCCCGATGAGCTTCGCAAGCTTGGTGACATGCTCCGCGACCGCGACAGCGCGGTGGTGGCGGTGATTGCCAGCGTGGACGGCGAGAAGCTGACCTTCCAGGCAGTCTGCGGCAAGGACGCGGTGGCCCGGGGCGTCAAGGCCGGCGATATCATTCGCGCTGTCTGCGCCGTCTGCGGCGGCAAGGGCGGCGGCCGGCCGGATTCCGCCATGGGAGGCGGCCGGAACGTGCTGAAGCTGGACGACGCGCTGGCCGGTGTCGACGACTTCGTGGCGGAGAAGCTGGGCCTATGAGTACAAGGGACGACTTAAAGCGCCTGCGGGCGCTGGACGCCGACCTGTCCGCCCTGGGGCTGGAGCAGAGAGGGCCGGAGCTGACACCCTACTTTTGCACCCCCGTGGGGGCGGAGCCGGTGGGAGACATCGGCTGCGACGGCGTCCACTTCGTCCTCCTGCCGGGGGACGAGCGGGTGTTCTGCGTGGACCCCTCCATGGGGGAGATCGGGACCTACGTGCTGCCGGTGGGAGAGGATTTACGTCAATTCCTGTCCTTTGTGCTGTACTGTCGGGACGCCAACCCCATCTCCCAGATCTGGTGGCTCACCGAGGAGCGGTTCCGGGACCTGCTGCGGGAGGACGCGGAGGCGTCCTGGCCGGGATGCGAGGCGTTCTTCGAAAAGAAGGACGCGGCCCTGGCCGCTATCGCGTCGGCGTTCGGCCTGACGCCGGAGGACCCCTTTGACAAGGTCAAGGCCATGCAGGCCGCCTTCGACCCGTCCGTGTTGAAATACTCCGATGAATATTACGACGTACTCGGTCTTGAAAGGGAGTAAATATCATGATGATTGACTTCACCGCCATCCCCCAACATCATATCGACGGTTTCAAGGGCGGCGCGGGGCTTTTTGAGCCCCGGATGTTCACCGATGAAAACAACAAGATCATGACCGCCACCCTCTCCCCCGGCGCCTATATCGGGCCGCACACCCACGAGGGGAACAGCGAGATCGTCTACATCTTAGAGGGCGAGGGCGTGATGGTCTGCGACGGGGAGCGGGAAATTATACGTCCCGGCGACGTGAGCTACTGCCCCGAGGGACATACGCACAGCCTGAGAAACGAGAGCGATAAGCCCCTCCGGTTCTTCGCTGTTGTGCCGGAACACAAGAGATGAGCGCCGTGGAGTTCTGGGACGCCTATGACGCGGACTTTAACAAAGTGGATAACGTTTCCCTCGTCCGGGGCGACCCCATCCCGCGCGGTTTATACCATCTTGTCAGCGATGTCCTGGTGCGGCACACCGACGGAACATATTTGCTGACGCGCCGGGACCCACGCAAAGAATTCGGAAATATGTGGGAGGCCACCGCCGGAGGGTCCGCCCTCCGGGGGGAGGGTCCCCTCGATTGCGCCCGACGTGAGCTGCGGGAGGAGACAGGGATCGGCAGCGCCGCCCTCACCGAGGTGGGCCGCATTACCACCGCGGATACCCATTACGTGGAATTTCTCTGCGTCACCGACTGGGACAAGGACAGCGTCGCCCTTCAACCGGGGGAGACGGTGGATTTTCGCTGGGTCAGCGCCTCTGAGCTTTCAAAAATGGGCCCGGGTGAGCTTGTCACCCACAGAATACAAAAATATATTGAGGAATTGAACTTCCGAAAGGAGTAAAACCCATGTCCGACGTTCTGAATTACGACGATAACTGCCTTTTCTGCAAGATCATAAAGGGCGATATCCCCTCAACCAAGGTTTACGAGGACCATCTGTGCTATGCCTTCCGGGACATCAACCCCCAGGCTCCCACGCACATTTTAGTTGTCCCCAAGGTACACATTCCCTCCGTGGCGGAGATCGACGGCAAAAACGAGGCCCTGGTGGGCCACATGTTCACCGTCATTGCCAGGATCGCCCGGGAGGAGGGACTGGAGGGCGGCTACCGCGTCATCTCCAACTGCGGCCCCGACGCTGGGCAGACCGTCCCCCATCTGCATTTCCATATCCTGGGCGGCGTCAAAATGGGCGAGCGGATGGCGTAAACTATGATCATTGAACCCATCCCCATCCGCCTGAAGGATGGGCGGGAGGCGGTGCTTCGCTGTCTCACCCCCGAGGAGGCCCCGGCGCTCTTTGAGAGTTTCCTGCGGTGTGCCGAGGAGACGCACTTTTTATATGTCGACCCCATGGACCGGGACAAATATTCCGTCGATGGGGAGCGCGGATTTCTCGAGGAGTATAACAGCTCCGAAAGCGCCGCCCTGATCGGCTGCTTTGTTGACGGACGTCTCGTCGGGACATGTGACATTACCTTCAAAACGGACTTCAAGTCCCGTCACCGGGGCGGCGTCGGCATCGCCATACAGAGGGAGTTCTGGAGTCTCGGCATCGGCACGGCCATGCTCCAAACCTTGATAAGCATCGCCAGATCCCGCCAGGGCGTCACCCAGCTGGAGCTTGACTTCATCGAGGGCAATTCCCGTGCCCGGGCGCTCTATGAGAAGATGGGCTTTCGCATATGCGGCGTCATTCCCGACGCCATCCGCCTCTCGGACGGGACTCTGCTCAACGAGTATATGATGATACTGAAGCTGTAAACCGCAAATCGATTGCAATTTCCGCACACCTTGTGCTAAAATAAAGAGACAAACATTCAGGAGGTACACTATGAGTAAAGGAAAATTCTACCTTTCCACCGCCATCGCCTATGCGTCGGGCAAGCCCCACATCGGCAATACCTATGAGATCGTGCTGGCGGACGCCATCTGCCGGTTCAAGCGAATGGAGGGGTATGACGTGTACTTCCAGACCGGCACCGACGAACACGGCCAGAAGATCCAGGAGAAGGCCGAGGCCGCGGGCGTCACCCCCCAGCAGTTCGTGGACGGCACCTCCGGGGAGATCCGCCGCATCTGGGACCTGATGAACACCAGCTACGACCGGTTCGTGCGCACCACGGACCCGGAGCATGAGCGGAAGATCCAAGAGATCTTCGAGCGGATGGTGGAAAACGGCGATATCTACAAGTCCAAGTACGAGGGCTGGTACTGCACCCCCTGCGAGTCCTTCTGGACCGAGAGCCAGCTTGTGGACCACAAGTGCCCCGACTGCGGCCGGGAGGTCAAGTGGGCCGAGGAGGAGGCGTACTTCTTCAGGCTTTCCAGGTACACGGAGCCTTTGAAGAAGTACATCGAGGAGCATCCCGATTTCATCCAGCCCGAGGCCCGGAAGAACGAGATGATCAACAACTTCTTAAAGCCCGGACTTCAGGACCTGTGCGTCTCCCGTACCAGCTTCACCTGGGGCATCCCGGTGAAGTCCGATCCCCGGCACGTGGTATACGTGTGGCTGGACGCTCTCTTCAACTACGCCACCTTCCCTGGCTTTGAGCCCAATGGCGAGAACGGCGAGAAATATAAAAAATTCTGGCCGGCGGACGTACACCTCATCGGTAAGGACATTCTCCGCTTCCACACCCTCTACTGGCCGGCGTTTCTCATGTCCCTGGGCGAGCCGCTGCCCAAACAGGTGTTCGGCCACCCGTGGCTTTTGATGAGCGACGGAAAGATGTCCAAATCCAAGGGCAACGTCCTGTACGCCGACGACCTGGTGGACCTCTACGGCGTGGACGCGGTACGCTACTATGTACTGCACGAGATGCCCTTCGCCTCCGACGGCACCATGAGCCACGAGCTTGTCATTGAACGCATCAACTCCGACCTTGCCAACATCCTGGGCAATCTGGTCAACCGCACAGTCTCCATGCAGAACAAATATTTTGACGGCGTGGTGGACTCTAATTCCACCCTGGAGCCGGTGGACGCCGAGTTGATCGAGCTGGCGCTCCGGACGCCTGAGAGATGCCGGGAGAAGATGAATACCCTCCACGTGGCGGATGCCATCGACGAGATCTTCACGCTTCTCCGCCGCGCCAACAAGTACGTGGACGAGACGCGGCCCTGGGTGCTGGGCCGCGGCGAGGAGACGAAGCCCCGCCTTGCCACGGTACTCTATAACCTTCTTGAGACGGTGCGCATCAGCGCCACGCTTCTGAGTCCGTTCCTGCCGGAGACAGCGGAGAAGATCTTCGCTCAGCTGAATCTGCCCGTGTCCGACTGGGACAGCCTGGCCTCCTTCGGCGCCATCCCCGAGGGTCACAAAATCGGTCAGCCCGAGATTCTCTTTGCCCGCATCGACCCCGCCAAAAAGGCCAAGGAGATTGAGGATTTCTACGCGGCCAAAAACTCCGCGCCGAAGTCCGACCCGGTGCTGCCCGACGTGACCGTCGACGAGTTTGCCAAGTGCGACATGCGGGTCTGCAAGGTACTGGCCTGCGAAAACGTGAAGAAGTCCGAGCGGCTTTTGAAGTTCACCCTGGACGACGGCTCCGGCAGCCCGAGGCAGATCCTCTCCGGCATTGCCAAGTTCTACAAGCCGGAGGAGCTGGTGGGCAAGACCGTTGTGGCGATCCTCAACCTCCCCACCCGGAAGATGATGGGCTTGGAGTCCAACGGTATGCTGATCTCCGCCGTGAAGGAGGAGAACGGCGAGGAGAAGCTTCACCTGCTCATGCTGGACGACAAGGTCCCGGCGGGATATAAGCTGTGCTAAACGATCATAAAAAGAGCGCCCCTCGGGGCGCTCTTTTTATGATCGTTTTCAGAATTCTATCGGCTCCGGGCCTTCGGGCTGGTAGTGGATGATCTCATTGTAGAAATTGGCGGTGGTAAGGTTTAAATACGGGGTCAGGTAGACGTTGAGGATGGGCGCTCCAATGAGGGTGGTGACGATGTTGGAGGCTATATACCAGAGGAAGAAGGAAAAATAGAGCTTGAAAAGGCGCCACTTGTGGCCGCTCATGAGGCGGGCGGACTCCCTCATGCACTGGATGGGACCCTTGTCCGGATCGTCAAGAAGAATGAATACGGACTGGGAGAACATCATCGAGGCCACGATGCCGGGGACGAAAAACAGAATAAGGCCGACCGCCATGGCCAGCCCCGTGAGGATCCCGATGGCAACGGTCTTGAAGGTCATCTTAAAGCCATGCATCAGATAGCCAACGCCGGACTCCTGCCCACGGCTCTCGGTGAGGATGTGGTGGAGATATCCCGCCGACAGCGGCAGGGACATGAGGGAGATGAGCGCGGCCAGCAGCGGCCCCATAAGGCTCCTGCCCGTCAGGAACTCCTGGAGGGTAGGCATGGCGGCGTAGATCTGGTTGAGGACTGCCTGAAAGGCCTCCGGGTCGGATATGGCCGCCTGAAGCTGGCCAGCGTAGGAGTTGACCAACTCCACGATAGCCCTGTTGTAGGCGTTGAAGCCGGACAGCTCACTGGAAAAATAGCTGATCAGGTAACCGGCCACGATGTAGATGGCGGAAACCAGCAGGATGGGGAACATACGCCGGCGAAGCCGGGCTTTGGCACGGAGCTTCAACTCGTGGGAATCGGAAAACATAGAAAACGCCCCTTTTCATCAGAGAGTATTGACCACATTTTTATAGATTCGCCTCAAAAGGATCAGCGACACGGCGAGGCTCACCGTCTCGGCTATGGGGAAGCACCACCACACCGCCGACAGGCTAATCTTTGAGAACACATAGGCCACCGGCAGGAGAACCACGACCTGGCGCAGGAAGGAGACGATGGCGGAGTACACGCCGTTGCCCAGGGCCTGGAAAACGCTTCCTATGACGATACTGGCTCCGCAGAGGATGAAGTGGATGGAGATGATACGCAGAGCGGGAACGCCGATCTCAAGCATGTATTCCGAGGCGTCAAAGAAGCCCAGAAGCTTATCGGGGAAAAGCTGGAACACCACAAAGCCCAGGACGGTGATCAACTCGCCAAAGAGGATGGACAGCTTCACGCACTTGTCGATCCTGACCCGGCTCCTGGCGCCGTAGTTGTAAGCGATGATGGGCACCATGCCGGCGTTCAGGCCGAAAACGGGCATGCACACGAAGGACTGGACCTTGAAGTAGGCCCCGAATACCGCCGCCGCGGTGGAGGAAAAGGCCATCAGGATGCGGTTCATCACGTAGCTCATCAAAGAGCCTATGGCCTGCATCACCGTGGTGGGGACTCCGATGATGAGCATCCGCTTTATGACGTTCCAGTTGACCTGAAAGACCTTCTTTACCTCAAGCCTGATCTCGGTATTCTTGAGGGCGTTGAGTACAATACCCAGGACGGCCGCTGTGATCTGGCCGATAACGGTGGCCACGGCGGCGCCGGCGGCCTCCATTCTGGGGAAGCCAAGCAGGCCGAAGATCATAATGGGGTCCAGGATGATGTTGATAACGGCACCGGTGGCCTGGGTCACCATGGAGTAGACGGTCTTGCCGGTGGACTGGAAGAGCCGTTCGGAGAGGATCTGTCCGAAGATGCCGAAGGAAAAGACGCAGGCGATGGAGAGATACTGCACGCCGTATTCCAGGATCTCCGGATCGGTGTCCGCCGTCACCTGGGTCGTCATGAAGGGGCGGGTCAGGAAGAGGCCAAAAACGAGGAAAATCAGATAGCACGCCGCCATCAGAAGCATACCGTGGCGGGCTACCCGGTTGGCCTCGTCGGGCCGCTTTTCCCCCAGTGCCCGGGACAGGAGCGCGTTCATACCCACGCCCACGCCGTTGGCAAAGGCGATGATCAGCGTCTGTATGGGAAAGGCCAGGGAAACCGCCGTAAGGGCGTTCTCCGAGACTCTGCTTACAAAGACGCTGTCCACGATGTTGTACAGCGCCTGGACAAGCATGGACGCCATCATCGGCAGGGACATGGTGAGGAGAAGCTTGCCCACCGGTATGACACCCATCTTATTTTCTTTCATATTGTAACCTCTGTCTGTTATCTCTGTATGTATTAATCATAAACTTTTTATAAATTTTGTCAAGAGAAAAAGAAGCGGGCCGCGTGGGCGGCCCACTTCTTCACGGCTTGACAGCTTATTTGAAGTATCTGACGCCGGATTCGAATATTTTCATGTTATACTCGCCGGGGACGTTTTTGTAGAGGCCGCCCACGCGCTCGGAGTGGCCCATCTTGCCGAAGACGCGGCCGTCGGGGCTGGTGATGCCCTCGATGGCGGCCACGGAACCGTTGGGGTTGTGGGCGATGTCCATGGTGGGATGGCCGTCGAAGTCCACGTACTGGGTGGCGATCTGCCCGCGCTCGGCCATCTGGGCCACCGTCTGGGCGGAGGCCAGGAACTTGCCCTCGCCGTGGGAGATGGGGACGGTGTAGATCTGTCCCGGCTCCGTGGCGGCAAACCAGGGGGACTTGTTGGAGGCAACCTTGGTGCGCACCAGGCGCGATTGGTGGCGGCCTATGGTGTTGAAGGTCAGGGTGGGGCAGGTCTCGTCGGTGTCCAGGATCCTGCCGAAGGGCACAAGGCCAAGCTTCACAAGGGCCTGAAAGCCGTTGCAGATGCCGCCCATCAGGCCGTCCCGGCGCTCCAAAAGGTCGGTGACCGCCTGCTTCACCGCGGCCGCCCGGAAGAAGGCCGTAATGAATTTGCCCGAGCCGTCCGGCTCGTCGCCGCCGGAGAAGCCGCCGGGGATGAATACGATCTGGGACTCGTCCACCAGCCTGGCAAACTCCTCCACGCTTCTGGCGATGCGGTCGCTTGACTGGTTGCGGATCACGTAGATCTTCGCCTCCGCTCCCGCCTCCTCAAAACGTCTGGCGGTGTCGTACTCGCAGTTGGTGCCGGGGAACACGGGGATCAACACCCGGGGACGGGCCACGGAGATCTTGGGGGTGACGCGGGTGATAGCCATGAAGCTGTATTCCGGGGCGGGCACGGCCTCCCCCGCCTTTGTGGGATAGACCTTCTCAAGCCTGCCCTCCCAGGCGGTCAAAAGAGTACCAAGCTCCAAAACCTCGTCCCTGTATTCGATCTCGCCGCCGGCGGTGGTGACGCCCAAAAGGGGCTCCGTGGTGTCGCCCGTCAGCTCCAGGATAAAGGAGCCGTAGCAGGGGGCGAAGATGCTGTTCATGTCAAGCGTGCTTGAGAACTTGAAGCCCACGCCGCTGCCGACGCACATTTTAAATACGGCCTCGGCGGGCCCCCCGTAGGTGGGGGTGTAAGCGGCGACCGCCTCGCCGGAACGGAGAAGGCCGGTGACCTTGTTGTAGAGCGCCTTCAGACTCTCGGCGCTGGGAAGGCCGTTTTTGACCTCGGGCTTAAGCCATATGACCTTGTGACCGGCGGATTTGAATTCGTTGGATACGACCTCGGCCTCTTTCCCCATGGTCACGGCGAAGGAGACCAGGGTGGGCGGCACGTCCAGCTCCTCAAAGGAGCCGGACATGGAGTCCTTGCCGCCAATGGAGCCGATGCCAAGCTCTCTCTGGGCCTTGAGGGCCCCCAGAAGGGCCGCCAGGGGCTGGCCCCAGCGCTCGGGCTTCGCGCCCGGACGGCAGAAATACTCTTGGAAAGTGAGATACACGTCCTCAAAGGAGGCGCCCGTGGCGATGAGCTTGGAAACGGACTCCACGACGGCCAGATACGCGCCCCTGAAGGGACTGGCCTCCGTGAGGGTGGGGTTGTAACCCCAGGCCATGAAGGAGCAGGCGTCGGAGCGGCCCCGGTCCAGGGGCAGACGGTGGGCCATAGCCTGGATAGGCGTCAGCTGATTCTTTCCGCCGAAGGGCATGAGGAGGCTGGCCGCGCCGATGGTGGAGTCAAAGCGCTCGGACAGGCCCCGCTTAGAGCAGACGTTCAGATCCGAGACGGTCTTCACCATGTTCTCCGCGAAGGAGCCGGTGACTTCGGTGTTCACGGCTTTGGGGGCGGCGACCTTGATGGTGGTGTGCTTGGGCGCGCCGTTGGTGTTGAGAAAATCCCGGGAGATGTCCACGATCTTCTTCCCGTTCCACTCCATCACGAGCCGGGGCTCTTTTGTGACCACGGCGACGACGGTGGACTCCAGGTTCTCGGCGTCCGCCAGCTCCATGAACTCCTCCCTGTCCTCCGGGGCCACCACCACGGCCATGCGCTCCTGGGACTCGGAAATGGCAAGCTCGGTGCCGTCAAGGCCCTCGTACTTCCTGGGCACGGCGTTCAGGTCGATGAGAAGGCCGTCGGCAAGCTCGCCCACGGCCACGGAGACGCCGCCGGCACCGAAGTCGTTGCATCGCTTGATAAGGCGGGTGGCCAGAGGGTTGCGGAAAAGGCGCTGGAGCTTGCGCTCCTCAGGGGCGTTTCCCTTCTGGACCTCGGCCCCGCAGGTCTCCACCGAGTGGGCGTTATGGGCCTTGGAGGAGCCGGTGGCGCCGCCGATGCCGTCGCGACCCGTTCTTCCGCCGAGCAAAATGACGATGTCGCCGGGGGCTGGCACCTCACGGCGCACATTTGACGCCGGAGCCGCGCCAAGGACGGCGCCGATCTCCATGTGCTTGGCCGCGTAGCCGGGGTGGTAGATCTCGTCCACAATGCCGGTGGCAAGGCCGATCTGGTTGCCGTAGGAGCTGTAGCCCGCCGCCGCGCCGGTGACCAGCTGGCGCTGGGGGAGCTTGCCGGACATGGTCTCGGATACGGGGACCGTGGGGTCGGATGCGCCGGTGACGCGCATGGCGGCGTAGACGTAGCTGCGGCCCGAGAGCGGGTCCCGGATGGCGCCGCCGATACAGGTAGCCGCGCCGCCAAAGGGCTCGATCTCGGTGGGGTGGTTGTGGGTCTCGTTTTTGAAGAGGAGAAGCCAGTCCTGCTCCTCCCCGTCCACGGTGATTTTGATTTTCACCGTACAGGCGTTGATCTCCTCGGACTCGTCCAGCTTGGGCAGCAGGCCCTTTTTCTTAAGATATTTGGCCCCTATGGTGGCGATGTCCATCAGGCACTGGGGCTTTAAGTCGTTGCAGTAGTTCCGCATGGCCAGGTAGTTTTCATACTCGGTCCGGGCCTCGGGATCCTCAAACTCCACACTGTCGATGTGGGTGAGGAAGGTGGTGTGGCGGCAATGGTCGGACCAGTAGGTGTCGATCATGCGGATCTCGGTGATGGTCGGCTCCCGGCCCTCGCTTTTGAAATAGTCCCGGCAGAAGAAGAGGTCGTCGGCGTCCATGGCAAGGCCGTATTTGGCCACAAACTCCTCGATGGCCTCGTGGTCAAGGCCGGTGAAGCCCTTGAGCGTCTCCACTTCGGTGGGGACGGTGTAGTCGGTCCTGAGGGTGTCGTACGTCTCAAGGCTGGCCTCCCGGGCCTCCACGGGGTTGATGACGTACTTCTTGACCTTCTCGATATCTTCTTTGGAGAGCTTGCCCCGGAGGACGTAGATCTTGGCGGTGCGCACGGTGGGGCGCTCGCCCTGGGAGATGATCTGGATGCACTGGGCCGCCGAGTCGGCGCGCTGGTCGAACTGGCCGGGCAGATACTCCACGGCGAAAACGGTGCCGTCGGCCTCAAGCTCGGAACAGGTCACGTCCAGCTGGGGCTCGGAGAACACGGTCCGCACGGCGGTCTTAAATAGCTCCTCGTCGATCCCCTCCACGTCGTAGCGGTTGAGGATACGCACGCCCCGAAGGCTTTTGATCCCCAGAAGCTCCCGAAGGTCGGCGCTCAGGGCGTCGGCTTCCAGCGTCAGGCCGTTTCGCTTCTCCACATATACTCTGTAAACCATTTCCCGCTCCCTCTTATTTCTTCAGGGCGTCAAGCGCCCGTTTTCCGATATCCCGGCGGCAGAAGCCGTTTTCAAACTTCACCGCGTCCGCCACCTTGTAGGCCGACCTGACGGCCTCCTCCAGGGTATCCTCCACGGCGACACATCCCAGGACGCGCCCGCCGTGGCTGAGGAGCTTGCCGTCCCTGACCTCCGCGCCGGCCACGTAGATCTCACGGTCCGGGCCTGTGGCGGGAAGGACGATCTCACAGCCGCTTTGGTACTTGACGGGGTAGCCTTGAGAGGCCAGCACCACGCAGCAGGCGGATCTGTCGCTGAATTTGACCTCGGTATCCCTGAGCCGCCCCTCGGTCACCGCCCGCATGACGGTGAGCAGGTCGGACTCCAAAAGCGGCAGGACCACCTGAGTCTCCGGGTCGCCGAAACGGCAGTTGTACTCAATGACCTTGGGGCCGTCCCCGGTGATCATCAGGCCGAAGTACAGGCACCCCTTGAAGGTGCGTCCCTCGGCATTCATGGCCTGGACAGTGGGGAGGAAGATCTCCTTCATGCATCTCTCGGCCACCTCGGGGGTGTAATAGGGGTTGGGGGCGACGGTACCCATGCCGCCGGTGTTGGGGCCGGTATCCCCGTCATGGGCCCGCTTGTGGTCCATGCTGGAAACCATGGGGACCACCACGCTGCCGTCGGTGAAGCTGAGGACCGAGACCTCGGGGCCCTCCAGGTACTCCTCAATGACCACGGTTGAGCCGGAGGCGCCGAATTTGCCCTCCGCCATCATCTCGCGGACAGCCCGCTTGGCCTCGCCCACGGTCTGTGCCACGGTGACGCCCTTGCCCAGGGCCAGACCGTCTGCCTTGACCACGATGGGCGCGCCCACCTTGTCCACGTAGGCCAGGGCCTTGTCCATATTCGTGAAGGTCTCAAAGCTCGCCGTGGGGATACCGTACTTTTTCATGAGGGCCTTGGAAAAGGCCTTGCTGGCCTCGATAATGGCGGCGTTTTTGTGGGGGCCGAAGGCGGGGACGCCGATCTTCTCAAGCTCGTCCACGCACCCCAGGGCCAACGGGTCGTCCGGGGCCACGACGGCGTAATCCACCTTTTTTTCCGCCGCAAAGGCCACGATCTTCTCTATCTCCGTGGCGCCTATGGGCACACAGACGGCGTCCGCGGCGATGCCGCCGTTTCCCGGCAGGGCGTAGACAGTGTCCACCGCCGGGTTCTTTTTCAGGGCCTTGATAATGGCGTGTTCGCGGCCTCCGCCGCCGACTACGAGAATCTTCATACTCTATCCTCCGAATACACACTGTAGGGGCCGGACACCCGGCCGGCCCGTTTCCCAAAAACCGCACGCCCGCGCATACGGGAATAATTCAATGATGGAACAATCTCATACCGGTGAACGCCATGGCCATGCCGTACTTGTTTGCCGTCTCAATGACGTTGTCGTCCCGGACGGAGCCGCCCGGCTCGGCCACATATTTCACGCCGCTCTTGTGGGCGCGCTCAATGTTGTCGCCAAAGGGGAAAAAGGCGTCGGAGCCAAGGGAGACGTCGGTGATCTTGTCAAGATACTCCCGCTGCTCCTCCGTGGAGAAGTACCTGGGCCGTTCGGTGAAGTACCGCTGCCACACGCCGTCGGCGGTGACGTCCTCCTCGTTGTGGTTGATGTACCCGTCGATGACGTTGTCCCGGTCGGCGCGGCCAAGGCCCTTGATAAAGGGAAGCTCCAAGACCCGTTGGGACTGTCTCAGGTGCCAGGTGTCGGCCTTTCCGCCCGCCAAACGGGTGCAGTGGATGCGGCTCTGCTGGCCGGCGCCCACACCGATGGCCTGTCCGTCGGCGGCGTAGCAGACGGAGTTGGACTGGGTATATTTGAGGGTGATGAGGGAGATGATCAGGTCCCTTTTCGCAAAGTCGGGGATTTCCCCGTTCTCCGTCACCACGTTCTTCAAAAGCTCGTAGTCGATCTTGAAATCGTTGCGGCCCTGGGAGAAGGTGACGCCGAAAACCTCCTTGGTCTCCTCATGCTCGGGGACATATCCCGCGTCGATCTTCACCACGTTGTAGCCGCCCTTTTTCTTGGCGGAGAGGATCTCCAGCGCCTCGGGGGTGTAACCGGGGGCGATAACGCCGTCGGAGACCTCCCGCTTGATGATCCTGGCGGTAGTGGTGTCGCAGATATCACTAAGGGCGATCCAGTCGCCGAAGCTGCTCATACGGTCGGTACCCCGGGCGCGGGCATAGGCGCAGGCCAGGGGCGAGTCGTCCAGGCCCTGGATGTCCCGCACGAAGCATGCGGCCTTCAGCTCGTCACCGAGCCTGTTCCCCACAGCCGCTCCGGCGGGAGAGACGTGCTTGAAGCTGGCGGCGGCGGGCAGGCCGATCTCCCGCTTAAGCTCCCGGACCAGCTGCCAGGAGTTGAGGGCGTCCAGGAAGTTGATGTATCCGGGTCTGCCGTTGAGGACCTCGATGGGCAGGGGCGCGCCGGAGCGCATGAAAATCTTCGCCGGCTTCTGATTGGGGTTGCAGCCGTATTTCAGTTCAAATTCCGTCATATTCTGTCTCCTTTATTATTCGATAATGAATCGACACGGCGGGCCGCCAAGAGAGGCGGCCCCTGCGGAAAAGCTCATGGCCATTGCGGCGGCCGCGCATTGGGCGGCCCGTTTCCTCCGCTTCCCTCACACGTTCTTGTTGATGATCACGCTGTCCGCCTTGCCTGTGGCGATATCGATGTAGCTCACATACAGCGAAACCTTGTTGTCCGCGTTGAGCTTGTCCCAGAGGAGGTCCGCGAATTCCCTCGCGCTCTCCGCCTCGATGGCGACGCGCTTCGGCTCGCCCTCAAAGCTGGGGATGGGGTCCCCGTCGCATTTGTAGGTGTGGATGAAATGGCCGTACCCGGCGATGGGGCGGTCATACTCAAAGAAATACCGGCAGCAGCACGCGGGATCGCCGTCCATGCTCTTTAAAATGGACAGGCTGTACTTCCCGTCCGGGGTGACGACGCCGGAGATGCGGGGGGTCCAGTTGGGACCGTCCGGCTCAAAGGTGCGGGTGTGGAGGCCGTGGCGGTAGCAGTGGCCGTCCCTCATGTGGTCCCGGATGGTGTCGGTCTGGTCGCCGTTGGTGACGATGGTGGTGCCGTTCAGCACCCGCACCGGGTGGTAGATGATGAGGCTGGGATCCTCCATTTTGCTCTCGTCAAAAGCTTTTGTGCGAATACCGTCCTCCGTGGCCTCAAAGACCCGGTTGCGGCTGTTCTGGCTGCGGCCCATGATGAAGTAGGCCGCCACGGCCTTTTTGTCGTCGCGGCTTCGGCCCAGAAGGATGCCCCGTCCGGGGTAGGTGTTCTCGCTCAGGAGCTTTCCGATGTCGTTTATCATGCTTTCCCCTCCACAATAGCTTTCGATACCTTCTGGGCGGCCTCGGGGAGGATCACCCACTCGGCCTCTTGCATGACGCGCTTTTGCAGGATCTCCGGCGTGTCGCCGTCCTCCACATTGACCGCCTTCTGGGCGATGATCTGCCCGCCGTCGGGTATCTCGTTGACAAAATGCACCGTGGCGCCGGTGACCTTGACGCCGTAGGCAAGGGCGGCCTCGTGGACGTGAAGTCCGTAGAAGCCCTTGCCGCAGAAGCTGGGGATCAGCGCCGGGTGGACGTTGATGATCCGTTTGGGCCACTTGGCCGTAAAATCGGCGCTCAATATGCTCATGAAGCCCGCCAGGATGATGAGGTCGACGCCGTGGGAAACCAGCTCCTCCTGGAGCTTCGCCTCAAAGGCCGCGCGGCCGCCCAGTTCCTTTCGGACCAGCGTCAGCGTCTCGATCTCCGCCATTCTGGCCCGCTCCAGGGCGTAGGCCCCGGCCACGTTGGAAACCACCAGGACGATCTCGCCGTCCTTCAGATTCCCGCTCTTTTCGGCGTTGATCAGCGCCTGCAGATTGGTGCCGCCGCCGGAGACAAGCACCGCTATCCTCGCTCTCAGCATATGTTCATCCTCGCGTCCGTCCTGGCCACCGTGCCGCAGACGTAAGCGTCCTCGCCGGCGGCTTTCAGCGTCTCAAGAGCCTTGTCCGCGTCCTCCGGGGCCGTGACGACGGTCATGCCCACGCCCATGTTGTAGACGTTGAACATCTCCCGCTCGGGCACATTTCCCAGCCCCGCCAGGAGCTTGAAAACGGGCGGTATGTCAAGGCTCGATCTGTCGATCTTCGCTCCCAGCCCCTCGGGCAGGGCGCGGGGGATGTTCTCATAGAAACCGCCGCCGGTGATATGGGCGACGGACTTGACCCTCACCGCGTCCAGCAGGGCCAGAATGGGCTTTACGTAGATCCTTGTGGGTGTCAGAAGCACCTCTCCGACGGTTTTTCCGCCCAGCTCGTCAAATTTGTCCGTGAGCGCGGTGTGGGATTCCGCCAGGATCTTCCGCACCAGCGAAAAACCGTTGGAGTGGACGCCGGAGGACCTGAGCGCGATGATGACGTCGCCCTCGGCCACGGAATCGGGCTTCAGGACCTTCTCCCGGTCCACGATGCCCACGGCGAAGCCGGCCAGGTCGTACTCCTCCTCGGGCATGAGTCCGGGATGCTCGGCGGTCTCGCCGCCGATGAGGGCACAGCCCGCCTGGACGCAGCCCTCGGCCACGCCGCCCACGATGGCGGCGATCTTCTCGGGGATATTCCGGCCGCAGGCGATGTAGTCCAGAAAGAAGAGGGGCTTGGCGCCGCAGCAGATGATATCGTTGACGCACATGGCCACGCAGTCGATGCCCACGGTGTCGTGCTGGTCCAGCTCAAAGGCCAGCTTGACCTTGGTGCCCACGCCGTCGGTGCCGGAGACAAGCACCGGCTCTTTCATGCCGGTAAGATCGGGCACGAAGGTCCCGCCGAAGCCGCCGATATCGTCGTCGGCGCCGGGGATCACCGTGCGCCTGACGTGCCGGCGCATCAGCTCCACGGCCTTGTACCCGGCGGTGATATCCACCCCGGCGGAGGCGTAGAAGTCGGATCTGGAGTCGTTCATATCAAAATCCTTTCTGAATAAGGTGTCTGTCACCAGGCGGGCCGCCAAAAGAGGCGGCATCTGCGGCATCTTTTGAACCGCTCCGTTTATGGCCGTAGGGGCCGCCTCTCTTGGCGGCCCATTCTGCCAAGGTATTTATTTTATTCTTCCCCGTTCCAGCAGTAGGTGCATAATTTGCATTTATCTATCCCTATCGCGCTCAGTGTTCCGTCCAGGGTCTGGTATTCCAGGGAATCAAATTTCAGCGTCTTGCAGATATGCTCGCGCATGGCCTTGCCTCTCGATGTGGTTCCGTCCACATACTCGCCGGCGTGGGCAAAGCCCTCCTCGCCCTCCAGGGTTTTGATGGTGCGGCGGGCGATCAGCTCCATCTCCGAGGTGGAGCGGGAGAAGTTGAGGTACTTGCACCCGTACATGATGGGCGGGCACGCCGAGCGCATATGAAGCTCCCTGGCGCCGTTGTTGCGCAGGAAGTCCACGGTGCCGGCCAGCTGGGTGCCACGGACGATGGAATCGTCCACGAACAGGAGCTTTTTCCCCTCGATCAGCTCGTGGACGGGGATGAGCTTCATTTTGGCCACCTGATTGCGGATCTCCTGCTTGTGGGGCATGAAGGACCGGGGCCAGGTGGGGGTGTATTTGATGAAGGGCCGGGCGTAGTCGATCCCCGATTCGTTGGAGTAGCCGATGGCGTGGCCCACGCCGGAGTCGGGGACGCCGCAGACGAAGTCCACGTCGGGGATGCCGTCGTGCTCCCGGTCGTATTTGGCCATGATCCTGCCGTTTTTGGCGCGGCTGACCTCCACGTTGCTCCCCTCGTAGCGGGAGTTGGGGTAGCCGTAGTAGGTCCAGAGGAAGGTGCAGATCTTCATCCGGCTCCCCGGGGCCCCGATGGTCTCCATGCCGTCACTGGTGATCCGCGCGATCTCCGCCGGGCCCAGGTCCCGGACCTGCCGGTAGCCCAGCTTCTCAAAGGCGAAGGACTCGAAGCTGACGCAGTAGCCCTCCTCGTTTTTGCCCACGATGATGGGCAGGCGGCCCAGCTTGTCCCGGGCGGCGATGATCTCGCCCTTGTCGGTCAAAATCAGAAGGGACACGGTGCCCTCGATCTTCTCCTGGGCGAAGCGGATGCCGTCGGTAAAGGTGCGCTGCTGGTTGATAAGGGCCGCCACCAGCTCGCACTGGTTGACCCGTCCTCCGCCCATGGCCTCAAAGTGGCCGTAGGTGGCGTCCAGGAAGCGCTCGGAGAGGTCGTCCTGATTGCGGATGATCCCCACCATACTGATGGCGTAGGTGCCAAGATGGGAGCGGATGAGCAGGGGCTGGGGATCGGTGTCGGAGATACAGCCGATACAGCTGGGGCCCTTCAGCTCCGACGCATCCTCCTCAAATTTGGTGCGGAAGGGGGTGTTCTCAATGTTGTGGATCTCCCTCTGCAACCCCTCCTCCGGGCTCCACGCCGCCATACCGCCCCGGCGGGTGCCCAGGTGAGAGTGGTAATCGGTGCCGAAAAATACGTCGTAAACCGCGTTGCGCGTGCTTGTTACGCCAAAAAATCCGCCCATATAATGCTCCTTTTTTAATCATCTAACAAATCGGCTCAAATAAACGCCGTGCGGGCCGCCGCCCACGGCGGCTCATACTGATCACCGTTTAAAAGCTTTGCCCGAGCGGCGGGGATTCTTCGTGTCGGTCGAGAAAAGCGTCTCGCGCGACGACGAAAAAAACAGCCGCGAAAAAAGATTTTAATTGGTGATCAGCATCATTCCCCGTTCAGCCGTAAAGCTTCTCCCGAACCTCTTTATCGCTTCTCAGGACCTTCTCCGCCCCGGCCTTTCGCGCCTCGTCCAGCTTCGCGGCCAGCTTCCCGTCCTCCACGGCCAGGATCTGGACGGCCAGCAGGGCGGCGTTCTGGGCGCCGTTGATGGCCACGGTGGCGACGGGGATACCGGGGGGCATCATGACGGTGGAGAGAAGGGCGTCCATGCCGTCCAGGACGCTGGACTTACAGGGGATACCGACGACCGGGAGCGTGGTGTTGGCGGCCACGGCGCCGGCCAGGTGCGCGGCCATACCGGCGGCGCAGATAAGGACGCCAAAGCCGTTTTCGCGGGCGCTCAGGGCGAAGTCCCGGGCCTCGTCCGGCGTGCGGTGGGCCGAGTAGACATGGATCTCGGACTCCACGCCATACTCCTTCAGCGTGGTCACGGCCTTTTCGACCACGGGCAGGTCGCTGGCGCTGCCCATGAGAATGCCGACTTTTTTCATAGACGCTCTCCTCCGTAATTCGATTTTTCAGGGAGGGAAACACCCTTCCACGCTCATTATATTGTACTTTCTAACCTTAAGTCAAGCCCAAAGCGGGTGTGTCAACAAAGCTTGTATCATTGAATAAAAAACCGCCCATCCCGCCCCGCTCTTTGAACAATTTCGCCCCGGATTCTCCAAATCTCCCCAAACGCAAAAGAAGCCCCGCGGCGTGCGCCGCGGGGCTTTGAAAATCAGATTTTCAAGGTGTTTGCGAGGGGAGATCAGGCAACCGTGAACTCAACACGAATGCTGTCGGCGGAGGTGCAAAGCTGATCGTCAGCAGTAACGCCGCTCACGTCACCAATCGTAGTAGTCTTAGGCGTCAGATTCATAGCGTAATTGGAAGCCGCAGTGAAGGTAATAGTGACACGATAGGTTAAAGTCGACGCAAAGCACTCATTGGCTGCGACGCTGTTCCAGGTCCTGGTGGTATCGTCCCAAACCTCCCACTTAAGGCTGGTTTCTGCCTTCACATTGTCAGAAGTCTCAGCGGTAACCTTTGCGGAGGAAATGAGGCTCTTGTCTTTAACTCCGGTGAAGGTGACCTTAGAGATGGAGTTAACAGGCTCATCAGGCGCACCGACCGAGGGTACCTTGTCGCCGATGAAATAGATCAGATTGATCCACTCGTACTCATTCAGCTGATACCACATGTTCTCGGTGCCATAGGCCCTGACGACATCGCTCAGCTTATAGTCAAGCTTGGTGCTTGTGCCGGTCTCGGGATTGACAACATAGATAGCAACGTTGGGAACCACGGCGTAGAAGTTAGACGCGCTTTTAGCTTCCGTATTGTCATACAGCACGCCGGCCTTGTAACCGTAATTGCCGCCATCGAACGTGTTCTTACTCTTGCCGATCTCGCCCCAGATGCTGGTATTCTTGTCTCGATCGCCGTACTCGTAAAGCCCGGTTTCGTCAATGATGTCCTGAGTCTTGAAGTCAAACCTCAGCTCAGTGTTGGCCTTACCGTTGACGATTGCGCTGTACGCAAGATAGTCGTCGTAAGCCTTGAGGAACTTGTTAGAATCAACAATGAAAGCATAGTTGGGAACGGATACCTTCTTGTTGGAGGCCTGTTCGGTGGCGTTGAGAACCAGGACATACTTGGCCCAGTCACCATCACTAATGATCTGAGCTTCCAGAGAGTCAACTGGATCTGCTCCACCGGAAATCTTGTCACTGCTGTTAAAGGTCAGATCCTTGATGTTCTGGAAACCGGTGATAACGGAATAGTTGGAGAAGACATAACCGCCAACCTTGCTGCTGTACTTGTAGTTGGCAAGGAAGAATACGGTGTCGTCGTTCAGAAGGTTGCTAGTGCCAGTGATAGCATCGGCGTCTCCGGAATCAATCTTCTCAAGACCAGAATTGACAGTAGTGACGTCGGTGGTGTCGACAACATAGTAACCGGTGTAGCCATTGTCCACGGCGTCATAGTCATATTCATAGCTTACCAGCATGTCAACATACTTATCAGCCGCCGCAATAGCTTCAGCCTCAGAGGCAAAGGGCTTGTGAGTGCTGTCATCGAGGAAACGTACGGTGTCCTTGCCGCCCTTGGCGTTCAGAAGCACCAGCTCAGCGGCGTACTCACCGCTCTTGATCCTGTAAGCCTCGGTGTCAAGGCCAACGCCCACGCTGCCGGCCACGGCTTCAATATCGGGCTCAAGGCCGAGAATGTTGCCCTGGCTGTCAGTGTAGACAAACCATTTGTCTCCGATGTCGGCATCCTTAAGCTTGGTGTAGGCGTCTGTTGCGTCCTCCACGCCGAAATTGCCGCCGAAGGTGTTGTTGTACAAATAGGTCTTGTTGCCGGCAACCAAACCGGTAACTTCGTCATCCTCATTATAGACGATGGCGCTCACGGTGACGGAGGTGGGATTAATGGCCTTGGGGTCACGAAGCTCTTTGATGGCAGCAGCCACATTAAGCTCGCCAGTCGAAGTTTTATCCTTGTCAGCCAAGCAGAACGCGTAGAATACATCGTCCTTCTTCATGCTGGTGGATTTATCGGTTACGTCGACAGAATAGGCCGCGCTGTCAGTGCCGTAGTACACGGTGGCAGTGTAGCTAGGATCGTTCACGGTGTATCCGTTGACAACCAAGCCCGCGTCAACATTTGTAATCTTGCCAAGCACAACGTCCTTGCAGACGATGCGGTCGGCATACACGGCGGTGTAACGGCCCTGAGCGCCAACAGCATCAGCGAGTTTGCTATTACCGGGGTCGATCTTTTTCCCGCCAGTTACCTTAACGCCATTGACGTAGTAGGTCATGGTGGTGACCTTCTTGAGGCCGGCGGCTGTGCCCACGGTAGACTGAGCAACAGGGGACCAGTACACAGCGAGAGGCTCCACGTTGACCTCTTTGCTTACCACCTTATCGTATTTGGGCCAGGTGAAGGTAGCGGAGTAGGTAATGCTGGGTGCGCCGAATTTGTCGGTGCCGTCAACAGGTGTACCTTCCAGCATCAAGGGCTCTTCGATGGAGTTGTAGCCCACGGTGGGATACAGGGCGGGCTCGACGCGGTCGGTCTGAGTGGCGGCATCGTAAGTCAGCTGAGCCACAGCGCCGCGGGAAGCTACCTTGGAGGGATCCTCGGGAACGTTCTTGGAGATGCCGAGCTGGGTGGCATCGGCCAGAACGTACTTAGTCCAGTCCGGGCCGGTGTACTCGTTGTTCTTGCCGTAGCCGAGGGCGCGAAGCAGCATGGCCTGGACCTCATAGCCGGTGATCGGCTCGTTGGGGAAGACCTTCCCGCCCGGGGTGCCCTTCAGCACGCCCTCGTTGGCGCAGAAGCCGATATAGCCCTTGGCCCATTCGGCCGTACCGGCGTCGGTGAACTTGGCCGCAGCGGAGCCATACCTGGTGGCGGCAGCCTTGTTGTCGCCCGAGGTGTCGCCGGTCATGACGCGGTAGACGATAGCCGCCATCTCCGCGCGCGTGATGCTGCCCTCCTTATGGATCTCGCCGTCGTCATAGCCGTGCAGAATGCCGTAGATACCCAGCGCTTTGACGGCCGGATCATAGTTGGGATCCGCCGCGTACGCAGGTAAAACCAGCACGCCCACTGCCATGACTACCGCCAAGACCAGGCACAGGGTCTTCTTGAGAGTCTTCATGTAGTGTTTCCTCCTTAATAAAAATTGTTGATAAGTTTTTCGCCCGTTACATGAACCGGACTGAGTTTATGTAAACGCCGGACCGGACCGGTCGGCATATACACCTGAATCACCGCGAATTCCGCTTCGCGCGCTATCCGCTCGTGAACACCCTTTAGACTATGCTGTTTTCCCTTTTGTTCCGCTTCCCTTCAAGAAATATTCGTAAAAAATTTTTCCTGAAAGGAGGAGTACGGCGAAGGAACAAGGTTGGGCGGTTCCATGATCCTCCGCCGTACACTTACATAATGAAGACTTTCGCCTTCCGGCTACAGTCGACCCTGTTAGCGGGAGTGGGGATTCCGGGGAAGGGCGCGAGGGCATGTTCCCACGGAATTTAAGGTCATTTTAACACATAGCGCGGCCAATGTCAACATCTTAGAATAAATTGGTCACCGGCTGACAGACCGTGTGTGCAAATCCCGAAACCCTTGCGGCACAAGGGGTTTGAGATTTTCGTGCCAAGATGTTACGGAAATATTAAAACATATTATTTAGAATAAATCTCCAAAAAATTTAATATTTCGCCTTTTCCCGGCACTCGCGTTCAACGACCTTAAAGTCATTTTACTCGTTTTTTTTGATTTTGCAAGAGTTTTTTGAAAATTTTTGGAGATTTTTTTGAAACTTTCAAACGGGAGCGTCATAAGAGCGCGAAAAACGCGTTTTTATATATAGATTTAAATGTAATGTACCGTCCCCTCCCCCGAGCCGGTCAGGAGACAAAGCGGAAAAGCCGCAAGCGCGCTCTCGGTTAACATAATTTCGGTTTACATAAGGTTGTAAGTTCACATAATATCGTTGATTTACATAATTCCGTCGCGGTATCAGGTCTGCTTTTCGTAAAAGCCTCTCTCCTTAAGCTCCACCTTCATGCCACGGCTGGCGTTTATCACGAGGAGCTTGACACATTCGACGACCGCGCGGCGGGTACCCTCGTCCATGTCCCCTACCGACCGGGCGATGCTCAGGATCGTGTCCAGCAGATTTTCCCGCATCTGGTGGAGCGTCCTGGCGTTGGTGTCGGCCATGACCTTATAGATCGTGTCCGCAAACAGTTCGAATTGCTCCGGCGTCATTTGGGCGATCCAGCCCTTGAGGGCGGAGTCAACAAATTTGCTCCCACCGGTGACGGTGCCCAAGTGGACGAAGCCGGGACCCAGGACCTCCCAGGAATACATGTCGTGCTGGTGGAGGCCGTTTTCGGCGCTGTGGACCACAGTTGATTTCTCGTCCCGGCCAAGGAGCATCCCGACGACGGAAAACTGGGGCACAAAGGTGCGGATCCTGCCGCAAACCGCCCGATAGCCGGGATCTCTGAGAATGTCGTCAAAAAAGCCCGGCCCGTCGTAGTTGTAGACCGCGTCGACGCGGCTCTGTACGTCCCCGCCGCAGAACGCGCCGGCGTAGACGGCCAGGTTCCCGCCCTTTGAGTGGCCGCCCAGGATAAGGCGGCCCGGTACGAGGGCGGCGAGGCGCCGGGTGTACTCCACGGCGGTCTCCTGCCCGGGGATGGGGCAGAGGTAGGACATATTCAAGTCCTCCTTCCAGCCCACGATGGTATTGTCCGTTCCGCGAAAGGCCGCAAAGTGGCACTCCGGCGACAGCTTCACCGTGACCGCCGAAAACTGCGTCTGCACCTTCTCGTCAAAGCGGCTGAAGCAGTAACCGGCCTCCAGCTCCCCGAATCTGCGGCTTCCCGCCATAGCGGCCATCAGCTCCCGGTCCCGGAGCTTCCAGCGCCCGTCCCGGACAAGGCTCTCGTCGGTCAGCGCCTGCTCCGCCAGGTCTTTGACCGTGACAAGCCCGCCGGCGGGGGGATTGGGGAAATATTCAAAAGGTATGTAGGCGAAGCGGCTCAGCACCGCGCCGTCGGCCTCGTTGAAGCCGTCGGCGGAGAGGGGGAGATCCCCGCGCCAGGAGATGTAATCAAGCATGTCTGTCATTTGCCGGACCTCCAGATCACCTTTTGCAATATCATACCATTTCCGGCGGGATAAAACAAGATGTTCCTTATACTAATATCTAATTAAAACAAGCCATTCGCGCCGGTCTTTTTCGCGCCATGCTGCGTCAGCCGCCTTGGGAATACATACAGTATTCCCTGCGGTGTCTTCCTTGCCTGACACGAAAAATCCTCGCCGCTCGGTGTCTTCTTTTAAATAGATATTAGTATAAAACAATAAAACAAGATGTTCCTTAAAATCTGCCCTTTACCAAACCGGGCTTTGGTGATACAATGGATACAACCATAAAGAACCTCCGAACAAATCGCCGCGCCGATCTTGACGGCATATTTTCCGCCATACTTTGTCAAAAAATTTTGAAATACATACAGTATTCCCGCGATTTTTTGCCTTCCTCCGGCAAAAAATCTGCTCGCCAATCTCGGCACTTCGATTTATTCAGAGGTTCCTTAATTTTTGACACAGAGGGAAAAACATGAGGCTTCACACGTCGAAAAAGAGAAAATGGAATTATATCGGCATCGCCTTTGCCATTCCGGTGGTGGGGATGCTGATCGTCATGGCGGTGAGGGGGTTTTCACCCTTCGGGAAGTATACCATGCTCTACTCCGACATGTACTACCAATACTATCCCTTCTTTGTGGGCTTTCGCAAGGCGCTGAGGGAGGGAAGCGGGCTTATTTACACCTGGAGCGTGGGGACGGGCATCGACTATCTGGGACTCATCGCCTACTATCTGGCCTCGCCGCTGAATCTGCTGAGCGTTTTGGTGCCGGAGAAGCTTCTGCTGGGGTATTACTCCCTGCTGATGCCCGTCAAGCTGGGCCTCGCGTCCATGTTCTTCGCTATTTTCCTGAAAAGGCTTTTCCGCAGAGACGACATGTCCATTGCCCTGTTCGGGAGCTTCTACGCCCTGTGCGCCTGGGCGATGGGGTACCAGTGGAATGTGATGTGGCTGGACACCTTCGCCCTCCTGCCGCTGGTGGCGCTGGGGACGGTGGCACTCATCAGGGACAAGCGGTTTTTTCTGTACACCGTGACGCTGTGGCTGTCCATCTTCACCAACTACTACATCGGGCTTTTCACCTGCGTATTTGTTTTCCTGCTGTTTTTCTGCTTCGAGATCTGCCGCTGGCGGGGCTTGCGCCGGTTTTTGGCGGATCTCGCCCGGATCGGGTGCTTCTCGCTCCTGGCCATCGGCATGACCGCCATTCTGGAGCTTCCGGCCCTGGCGGCCCTGCAAAACACCCAGTCCGTGGTCAACAATTTCCCGGAGGGCTTTCAGCTGAACATCACCGACAAAAACACCTGGCGGGGCCTTTTGGACGCCATGCGGCAGGTGGCGGGGAATCTGGGCGGCGGGCTGGAGCCCACCTTCAAGGAGGGACTTCCCAATATCTACTGCGGCGTGGGTTCCCTGCTTCTGGCGTTCCTGTTCCTGACGAACGGCGAGGTCCGGCTGCGGGATAAGGTGTGCAGTCTGGCGCTTCTGCTCTTTTTTACCGTCAGCTTTATCATCCGGCAGCTGGACTACATCTGGCACGGGTTCCACTTCACCAACATGATCCCCTACCGGCTCAGCTCTTTATTCCGCTTCGTGGTGCTGTACATGGCCTACCGGGCCTTTCTTGAGCGTGAGAAATTCCGGTGTTGGCAGATCGTCCTCTCCGGCGTTCTGGCGGCGGCGGTGCTGGCCTGCAACGACAGGCGGGGCGATATCGTATTCCTGACCTTCAATCTGGCGTTTATGCTGTTGTATCTCTCGGCACTGCTTCTGGGCGCTATTCGAAGGAGGCCCCGTCCGGTGGCTGAGGAGGATGAAGAGGACGCCGAGGAGAGTGATGAAGAGCAGGAGGGGGAAGAGGAGAACGGCGAGCTGTCCGAGCCCCGCCCCGTCTTAGGCGGGAAAGCGGTCTCCCTGCTGCTCGCGCTGGTCATGGGGGCGGAGCTGGTGGTGGATCTGGTATGCTTCGGCTGTTACTTCCCCGGCAACGGCGTCACCGACTTTCCCAAGCAGGCCCGGGACACCGCGGCCGCGGTACGGACCATGGAGAAGCGGGAGGAGGACACGTTGTTTTATCGGGCGGAGGTCACCCACTCCCAGACCCACAACGACAGCGCCCTCAACGGCTTTGACGGCATCTCCGCCTACACAAGCTCCGCCAATCTGCGGGTAACGGAGTTCATGCGGGCTCTGGGCTTCGTCGCCAAGAACACCTACAACCGTTATTGCTACGAGGAGACCTCCCCCATCGCCAATCTGTTCCTGGATTTGAAATATATGCTGGAACGGGACGGGAATACGCTCGATAACAACTATTTCAACGAGGTTTATCGCAGCGGCCAGGTTTCTCTGCTGGAAAATAACGCCTATCTCCCCCTGGGCTTTCTGGCCGACTCCACCTTGGCCCAAGTGGATTTCACCCAAAGCTCGGACCCCTTCGCCTTCCAGAACGAGCTGCTGACCGCGGCCTCCGGCGTAAGCGGAGGATTCTGGCACTCCGTTCCCACGGGAAATCTCACCATTACCGCCACGGAGGGGATCGATCTCTCGGCCAAGCCGCAAAGCCGCTGGTGTTCCTACGAGGGCGGCGATCAGAGCGGGTCGATCTCCTTCAGCTATACGGCCGACAGGACCGGGCTTTTGTGCGTGCAGGTGAGCTTTTCCGGTCGGTACAACTTCCGAGTCTTTAAAAACGGCGAACAGGTGTACAGCGAGGGCTACTATCTGCCCCAGGTGCTGTCCGTCAGCCAGGTGGAGCCGGGGGATGTGATCGAGGTCCGCCAGAGCTGCAGCGCCGGTCTCAAGGGCTCTATGACCATCCGGGCCGCGATCCTGGACGAGGAGCTGTTTCGCAAAGCCTATGACGTCCTATCCGCCTGCCGGCTGGAGCTGACGGACTTTGACAGCACCCGGGTGGAGGGCAGGATCGTCTGTGACCGGGACGGACTGCTGTACACATCCGTCCCCTGGGACGGCAACTGGCTGGCCTGGGTAGACGGTGAGCCGGTGGAGCCGGTGCTGGTGGGCGACTGCATGATCGCCCTGCCCATGACCGGAGGCACCCACACCGTGACGCTCCGATACCGCAGTGCCGCCTTCTCCCTGGGCTGGAAGGTAAGCCTTATCTGCGCCGCCGTATTTCTGGCCGCCGCCGGCCTGATCTACAGACCGCGCCTGATCTCCGTAGGCGGAAAGCACCTGAAGAAACGGGGCGGCAGAAAATGATTTTTCGAAAAAAGGCGGGTCCGCGAAAGGGCGGTTGGTCGTAAAACAGTATATTAAACAGACCGTTGACTTTTCACCGGGGAGCCGGTGTGTCAACGGTCTGTTTCGCGGGTTTTGGTTTTGGTGGGTGGAGCGGAGTTGAAAACGTATGTTTTTATATTTTATGTGAAACTATATCGCATAAACATATAACCATCTTCAACAGTATCGGAACAACAAAAGCCAAGCCTTGACCAAAACTTATAGGCTGCTGCATGTTCAAGTTTGACGGGAGCCGAGATTTTGTTTGCCGAGTATTCATTACGCAAATATTCAATACAAAGCCTTGCAGCCTCTGTTCCAAATCCTTTTCTTTGAAAAGGATAGTCAATTAAGAAATTGATGATTTGACAGTTTTGTTCGCCAACATACATTAACACAAACCCTATCATTACGTCATCATTGTATATAGCGAAAGGTCTTGTGTCCTGATAATAAACCCATGCTTCTGCTAAAGAATAGGAAACAGGGTCAACAAAGCTGCCGTCCTGAACACCTGCATTTAAGTTCAAACATTGCTGAAAATTGTCCTCCGTGATCGTCCGCAATTCTATCAATCGTTTTTCCTCCACAAGTTCCGATTTTCTTTTCAGACTTGTCGAACAGGTAAAGACGCAAAGCGAGTTTATCTGTTCGACAAGTACACTAGGGTTTTGCAACTTCTCAACAAACTGGAATTTGGTTGTGCAGAATAGAATGCTCACTTTAAGTTCAGTTTATAATAATGGGCATCAAAATAGGTTTCTTCCCCCCATTTTTTATAGCGCGTTTTTCTGTCCTCTGAAAACCCAAATTTGCGAAGAAGCGCAACCGACGCAAGATTGATATCCGCCACTTCTCCCGTGATGGACTTGCCGCCTTCCGCCTTAACCCAGCGAATGATAGCACCAACCATCTCGGTTCCGAGACCTTCTTTCCAATGGTCTTTTGAGATGCAATATCCGATATCGTAATTCCCGTTTTCAGGGAATATGCAACAGGTACCGACAGGCGTACTATCCTCTTTCCATTCAGCAATCAGATAATATCCCTCAGGGTTGTCTTCCATCTCATCGACACATTTGAGATACGCTTCATCCATGTTCTCACGGATAGGGTCGCTCATATACTTTCCGTTTTCCTTGTCTCCCCATAGAGACAGCGTAAAGTCTTTATCGGACTTCCGCCAAGAACGAATCGTCAATCTTGGCGTTTCTAAGTTCTTGATAAAAAGCATTGTGTGTTTTTCTCCTTATACTAATACCCAATAAAACAAGACATTCCCGGCGGTCTTTTTTGCGCCATACTTCGTCAAACGGCTTGACAATACATACAGTATTTTCTGCGCCGTTTTCCTCATCTGACGCAAAAAATCCTCGCCGCTCGGTGTCTACTTTTAATTGGGTATTAGTATTAAAAGCCCGATTTGCCGAACATTCGCCCACTCGACATTTCATATTATACCATCCAAATATGAAGAAATCTACTGTCCGTTAAGACGGTTGATCGAATTTTTCACGAAAACTCCGTCCGTGTCAAATAGAAAACGCCCCGGCGATTTATGTGGACCGCACCCACGCCCACAGACGCAAAAATAAACCACCTATCGTAGAATATTGAAGGATTACGCGGCCTTGC
>CANQSU010000008.1 GCA_947626585.1 uncultured Oscillospiraceae bacterium | reverse complement strand
TTCCCGAAGGAGACTGGCCGTGATAACGCCGGGTATTTTTCCTCCTGTGATCGCGGTACTGCGACGGCTGTCCGGATTGCCGGGGCGGATGACAAGTTCCCTGCCGGCAATCCGAAGTATCAGTTGAAGTGGGCAGTCGGCGGCGCCAAGAAGGGTTCGAAACATGATCCGGATGCGCGTGTTGAAAGTCAAAGTGCTGGCGCTCTTTGGGAATTTGCCGGATTCTTCCGCGGCGACAACTTGTATCCGGCTTCGGCCTCGTCCAAGATTTCCCCGGGTACGGTGATGATTTCCTGGTCCATCGAGGCTGCAAACGGTATGTTGCAGGGTGATTCTCATGGTGCTACATCTGGTGGCATAGAGTTGGATTCTTTGGCTGGTGATCATACTGATGCTGATGAAAGTACTGATCCCACTGTGCCTGATGACCCGGTCAATCCGGATGCGGATGCGGCGGCCCAGGAAGCGGCCATGGCCATGGCGAACCTGAGATGGCCCATGTCCAACACGAACACGACCCGGCACATCATGACCTATGTCGGTGAGAGTACCGTCGAGGCGTTCTGGGGCATGGATTGGCTGTATAAACAGTATGTGACTTATAAGGATAACCCTGAGGGCAGTGATCCTGCCGGCAATCTGATCAAAGGTGATTTCGATGTCAACATCCCGCAGATCATGAAGGACGGGCTGTCTTACAAGACGTTCTTTGCGAAGTACGCGTCCAACCAGAGATATACGTTCCTTGAGGCCCAGAGCCTGGGCGCGAAGACGAACGATGACAAGAAACAGGACACGGCTACCGGGCGTGAGGTCGAGTATAATATGAAGACCGGCCTGCCGGAGTTCAAATCCTGGGAAGAGATCTTCGTCCGCCTGATCCATAATACGGATGACGACGCCGCCGCGAAGACCGCGGAGGGCAATGACCTGTTCTATGAATATGATGAGGAGAAGGACAACTATTACGATGATGCTGAGGACCTGATCGAGCAGTACCAGGAGCTTCCCGCCCGGGCGAACAAGTCGTTTGCAGAGGACTGGAACTCCGTCGGTGCCGGCGACGACGTCAAGCGTGACGGCGAGGACGACTACAAGGGCGTTACCGGGGACGAATTGCTTTGGGGTGATGACGGTTCCGAGCGCAAGTGGACCATGGAGAACAGTGGCGGTACGGATGATTACGATTACTGGCGTTATGAGCTGGTGACGGACATCGAGTACCGGATGAACCAATTCATACGGTTTGCCATGGCGTCCCTGATGTGCTCGCTGCCTTCTGAGGAAGACGCGGACATCTGGCAGCTGGGCTACGGTGACAGCAACGACACGGGCCACATCATTGGCAACGTGTACCGGCGTTATTCCAGGATCCCTGACGTGACGGACATTTCCGGGCGGTATTATTACTACAATACGGTGGTGTCCAACGACCTGCTGCAGGACCTGACGCAGCTCTGGTCCATTGAGCGGAACGGCGGTCCGGAAGGCGTCACCAACACCGGTGGCGGCGACTACAAGGCACGGAATTTCGGGCCGATGTACCTGTTCAAGCGTGTTGGTACCGGCATGGATGATTACGAGGACACCATGACCCAGCGCACAACGGCAGGGGATTCCAGCCGGCTCGACCGGCGGTACGGCCTGACCGCGGCTGACATCAAAGAGATCATGGAGGGCGTTGGGGGCCTGTCCATGGGCGTTGACGCAGAGGGCGCCAACGAGGTTTTCCACAAGTACATCACGATGCCGATGCATGCGATCAATGACGCGCAGAAGGCGTTGTACGACCGCGGCGTATATTCTGACGCTACGACTGACGGACGCGGTGCCCATGAAGGCGACCACGTGTTCAACGACGGGTATTATGAGAACGAGATCTACGGCCTCAACCCGTTCCTGATGATCGAGAGCGAGAATGGTTACGACGAGTCCAAATACGGCGGCCTTGTCCAGCAGCTGGAGAAGTGGGACGTTGACAGCAAGGGTTCTGGTTCCGCCCGTAACAGCATTGACGACGACGGCGCGGGCGACGGGTATGGCGTTGACGGCAACACGGACCGTCTGGACGACCGTCTTGCCTGGATCGACCGGCATTACATCCTCGGCGAGAACTACAACATCAACATGCTGGCCTACATGGTGGCGGGGATGAACCCGTCTACCGGTAAGCAGGTGTCCGGCGGGAAGTCTGGATGGGAGTTTGCGTTGAAAGCTACGTCAACTTTGGATGCCCAGGCCAGCGGTACGAACCCTGATAACCCAAACGGGAACTCTGACAAGCTCTGGAGCAGCGTCGGGTTGATCCGCTATACGGATTACATTTATGCCGAGACCATCACTGATAACCAGCAGATGGGCAAGCGGCTCCTTGGCGGTGACCACCGGCAGGAAGGCGAAACCGAAACGGACGTCCGTGACGACTATAACCGCCGCGAGTGGATTGTGATTCCGTATTACCATACGCATGCGCAGATGTGCCTGCATGACAGGCGTCTGGAGGACATTGGTTATGACCTGAAGTGCAACTGGTGCAATGATGACGCGACTCTTTCACCCGGCGACTCACACAAGATCGACACCCAGACGTACTTGAACAGTCTGGGCTGGGAGAACGACTGGGGCGACACGATCGCGTTCAACACCGAGATCAGCATGCGGGGCAAGTATGACCTGTCCAGCGTCATTGGATATGGCCAGGCTAGGTATTTCAAGGCCGACGGGACGGAAGTGTTCCAGTCCGACAAGCCGCCCATGCACGTGACGTGCGGCGGCGAGGATTTTTACGGACCTTGCGGTGCCGACTGCAATGATGAGTGTGTTGACGAGGACGACATCGGCGGCAGCTGTGAGTGCGGTACCACACCATGCCCCGTTCCCGGTTGCGATCATGAAATAGCGTGTGGTGAGACACACCATCATGATTGTGATGACCTGCTTAACGCAGGTTATACCGGTCATGCCGCAAATCACGACGAGTGTGACGGTGAGGACGAATGCCATAAGAAGTGGGGCTGTAATTACCTGGAGTACGCCTATCATAACGGAATCACGATTTACATGGCCATTCCTGTTGTTGAGCATCCGACCGAAGACTTTGACATCAACAACTGGAAGGTCGGTGGCGTGATCGTTCCCGACAAGGCGAACTTGCTTCAGGCCGTGCAGTACGATACGAACGGGCTTGTTGATGAGACCTGGGACAGCATCGTGAGCGGCGGTTCCCAGAGCCTGACCAATCCGACCATGCTTGGAACCAGCGGTTTGACCTACCTGCCGTCCAAGGTATCTTATGACGAGTGCTATTGGAACGACTGCTCCAGCACGGACAAGGCCGTCGGCTACTGCGCTTCCGGGCGCCAGGGCCTGCTCGGGTACTTCACCATCGAGGGTGACGTGATCCGGAATGGCGGCAGCGGCGAGGACGCGGAGACGATCAGCGACGTGTCAAAGAACTGCGTACCCGAGGACCTGCAGCGCGTTGAGTCGCTGCGGAACCGGATGGGGTACGGGAAATCGGCCTTGCAATCCGTGAACGGCACCTCGATCGCCGTCAACCAGAAGTCCCTGCCTGTGAAGACCGGGCTTGAAGAGATCAAGTTTGACCGTGATACACATGGCGAGCCAGGCGTCGTTTCCAACTATGGCTATGGCGAGGTCCAGGTGGTCGGCACGCAGCACGGGCTCGACCCGACGGACAGCGGCGGCGGCTATGGCATGAACGATGTGTGCGGTCCCGACGGTTATAAAGGCAATAAGAAGTCTGATTTTGGCCGGTCGCTGCTGCGTGAGATCATCGGCGATGAGCACGTGTTCCATGTGTCGTACTATTCCCAGGATCCGGCGGGGCTGACGCTCGACGCGGATAACGGGCGCGACTTCATGTACTACACGGGTTACTGGGACCCGGAGAAGAAACAGATGAGCCCGGCGAAGAGCCGGCCGAACCTGTTCATTGACCACCTGACCGGCCAGCCGACGCCGAACATGTTCTCGGCCGACGGGTATGTGAATGAACCGAACCCGGTTTACGACATGCCCGCAGGCGTTCCTGCTTACGGCATGGCCATCGAGGATCTACACGATGACGGAACTGACTGGTGGGCTAACTGGGATGACCATGACGTGTCCAAGCCGTTTGAGCGCACGGACGGCTTGACGGAGTATTACAACTCCGAGACCGGCGAGGTCGAGGTCATGTCTGACGGGGATTACGCTGCACTCCCGGGCGACGAGCAGTCGAAGTACACGAAGGTCGAGGCTTCCGCGGTGTTCCGGACGCAAGACGAGGATGAGAAGTACAGAGTGCCTGTTACTGATGAGATTACTGACAAAAAGTACTCTGACCCTGTTACGTATGCGCCTACGGATGATGCTCAGGATGAATTTGGCCACGATAACGTGGAAAATATCAAACTCTACAAGAGCGACAACTGTAACTGGGTGACACATGCGTCCCGCGGCACCCGCGGCATGATGACGCAGTACCTGAACCTGCACGGGATGTTCAAGACGGTCTATGACAACGATGCTGGCGAAAGTACCAAGACGGCGTGTTACATGCTGTTCACCGTCATCAACCGGAAAGATGACGATGAACACTCGAAGAAGGAAGAACGGGAGTACTGGTTTACCGGAAGTAATGATGCGGATGAAGACCATGACCAAAAAGAGGGGTTCGTTTATAAAGATCCACCAGGTGATTGCGTTGATGTTGATCGCAACCCGGAATATGTCTGGGGTTATGGCTCTGTTGAGATCACAGATGATGATGGTAACGTCATTGGTTACAAACCTACGAATTTCAGCGACACCTATGGACAGGGGGACAATTCCCACTGGCACAACCTGATCGAGCTGTACAATGCGGCTATGTCGGAATCCAGGCATCAAGAATAGACTACGAGGTAAACGCCCCGGCCCTTCGGGGCCGGGGTCCTTTGTTCCGGCAAACATTTTTAATAATTTTATATAAAAGTATATTGTTTTTCCCGGAGAGCTGTGTTATAATAGCTCCAGTGGCCGGCGGGAGCCGGAGAATTTCATAAGGAGGAAAGCCCAATGGCTGTAAACCTGAACGCACCGAACGAGACGCGGGAAAACATCCACAAGCAGGTGGAGCATGAGACCGCCATCAAGTTCAAATTATTCTATATCTTCTGTGTCGTCCTGTCCCTGGCACTGGTCGCCATGGCCGGGATGAAGATCAAGAGCGCTTACGACAATGTGCAGGACATCAGCGCCCAGCAGGCGAAGCTGGAGGCTGACTACGCTACGCTGAAAAGCGAGGCGGCGGCCTGGCACGAGGAGAACGATGCCATCCGTGACGATGCCGGTGTCCGGACGGAGGAGAAGGACATGTATTCGGCCCATGACGGCGGCAACGAGCTGGCGGACCTGATGACGACGTTTTACATGAAAGGCGGCCTGACGTCTGACGAGAAGAGCCGGATGGCCGTCCTGACCGGCAACGCCAATACGGCAGCATGGTACGGCGGTCCGTCCCTGACAAAGCTGAGCCCCGCCACGAATCCGCTGAAATGGCGGTTCGATACGTTTTACGATGCTACCGTGCCGACCTATGACTGTATTTGGTCCTGCTGGTACACCGAGACCAGCGGCACCGAGTACCTGGTCGCCCTGAAGATCGGCAGTTATGACGGCGAGACCGGTAAGTTTAAGATCGATTCCGATATGTATTACAGTGATTTCCTATGGATCCTGGAAAATTCCACGGAGCACCGGATCGAGGTCGACCCGAACGCGGAGACGACTGACCCCGACCTGCAGCAGGCGGTGGACGACCTGGCGGCGGGGCTTGGCGACGGCAATACGGAGACGGGCACAGATACCGGCGTGGTGGCGCCTGATGACACGGAAACTGGGGAGGATTCCGGCGACGCGGACCCGCCTAGCGAGACGACTGGTGATGGGGCCGCGGAACCCGGTTCTGAGGGCGATGCCACCGGTGAAACCGGTGAAACCGGTGACGCTGGGACAATTCCCGATGATACGGACGTGACGGACCCTGGCGACGAGGGTCTGGCCACGCCGGCGGACTGACGAGAGGAGGACTTTTGACATGAAACTTCCGAAAATGCCGGCCGGGCGGCCGGCCGCGCCGAAGGGCGTCATGAATTTTGCGGACTGGTGCAAGGCCCATAAAAAACAGCTTATGGTCGGCGGGGTGTTCCTGTGTCTCCTGCTGGTCGTGACGGCCGCGACCAACATGGTGAAGGGGACTTTTGCCGACATGGAGGCGCAGGCTAAGGCGTCGCTGGTCGCGCTGCAGAACGAGATGGCCAGCTTCCAGTCCAGTGACGAGTATTTCACCCACAAGGGGGACATCGACCGCGACGACACCGTGCAGATCGTCTGGAACGGCAACAAGGTCGACTCCGGGCGCTGGCGTTCCGATGACGACAAGTTCTGGGACTTCATTTCGCCGGCGTTCAACTTCAGTTCCGCCGTCGAGTACAATAAGACCCGTGAGGATTACCGGCAGGTCCTGGGCGACTGCCTGTTCACCACCCAGTTTTTGACCGCCTACGACATCACCGCGGCGGCGCAGCAGTACTGCAAGCAGAACCACATCGACCCGGACGCCGACGGGAACCCGCCCCAGTATGTGATGGACGAGGTCAGCGGCAAGTATGTCTGCCAGGCGTCCAAGACTGACTTCTTGTCCTACCCGATCAGCGTTGACGGGGACGGGAACTACCGGTACATCGGTTACGTGTTCATCCAGCGGAACAAATCCAACAGCAAGATCGCCGTGGTGTTTGAATACACGGCCGTCCACACCGCCGGGGCAGGCGGCGAGGATAACGTGACGATATCAGACTTCAAATGCTGGCCGCCTGACCGCAGCCGGAGCTATAAGAAGACGAACGGTTGAAAGGAGAGCAAATGAAAATGGGTACCGCAATGGCCGCTTCGGCGGCAAAAAGGCACAAGGCGAAAATGAATGAAGCCGTGAAGGAGACGAAGAAACAGGCGAACCTGTTCGGCACCGTGATGTCGAAGTCGTGGCAGGGGTCGAAGATCCTGATGCACAATGGGCTGATCTGCCTGGTGTACGGGCTGGCGATGTTCCTGGTCTGCTATGCAGCCGTGCAGCTGGCCATGGTTGTCGTGGCGCTGCTGCTCGGGGCGACGGGCGTCGCCGCCATGGAGCTGGTGACCGACGTCCTGACCGCGTACACGATCATCGCGATGTCCTGCGGCTTCTGTCTTTTTGCCTCGTTTGCCGTGATCAAGATGCTGGCACGGGCCGCGAAGCGGCGTTTGTGGCGGACCGACCGGGCGACCGGCGGGATCGACAGGGGGCCGGCGTGGCGCGAGCGCCATGAATTCGACAAGAAGGAGGATTAAGAGATGCCAGCAAATACCGCAGTACAGCGTTCGGACGGGCGCATCCACAGCACCGTGTTCCATAAAAGGGACCGGCGTGTGAACGACATTGTCCGGCGCTGCCGCAAGTCCGAGATCATCAGCCTGTATGGGATCGACTGCCACATGCTGTTCCGCGTCGAGCAGGCGCACGTGCAGTTCGACATGATGCAGAATTACAGGCCGTACATACAGTTCGACGGGCACGCCGAGGGCGTGTTCCTGCAGGAGAAGACGGGGCTCCTGTTCCCGAACGCCTGCGACCAGCTAGACTTCCGCACCGATTTTCCGGTCACGGCGTCCATGAGCTACGCCCTTTCCGACCTGGAGATCGCCACGCTGGCGAACAACGGACTGTTCAACAACGGCTGGTCCTGCCAGGGGCGCGTGATCGGGAGCCTCCTGGAGATCCCGTGCAAGGTCGACTATTCGGCCATCGCCAACACGCCGATCACGTTCGTCGAGATCCAGGACCGGCTTTCCCTGCACACCAGCACCATGAAGACCGGGTACAAGACCCTGGCGGCAGCGTTTTTGCCGTTCAAGGCCCAGAAGCACAACGAGGAGCAGTCCGCGAAGCTGCGCGACGGCGTTAAGTTTGACCGCGAGACGTCCGACATCCGCAGGCGCGCCCTGTACGACGCCCCGACGAACCGGTTCAGCGACGACTTTGACGGCCGCACCATGGCTGACGGCGCCAGCTTCGTCGAGGTGGCCCAGAGCCGCATCCAGCAGCGGCTGCGTGACCAGATGGCCAAGGCCAACATGTTCGGGACGCCTTCTGCCGGTGAGACGGCAAAGGCTGTGGCGGACGCCGTGACGAACATCAAGGAGCAGACGGACAAGGCCCGTAAGAAAGAGGTCCAGCAGACCGAGGACGCCGGCCACAAGGTCGAGCAGGCCACTTTGGATGCCCGGCTCAACGACATGGCCAGCAGGATGATCTACGCCGGAGCGGAGGTCATTCCCGTCGACCGTCCGAAGGTCGACGCGAAGTCCCTGGCGGAGCCCAAGGCACCCGGCCGGAACGATGACGTGATGACCAGCCCGACCACCGACGTGGCCAGGAAGCCCGGGGCGGATAGGATGGACGACCCCGTGTCCGTGATCGATGACCTGAGCGACCGGATCCATTCGGCCGCGCACGACGCGGAGAACGCCGCCGCGGCCACCGTTGCGGCCGTGAATGACGTCAAGCGCACCCTGAGCCGCAAGGACCGCCTGGCCCAGCGACGCGCGGAGCAGCAGGCGAGGCTGCGCCAGCAGCAGGACGCCATGACGAGCGCCGGAAAGGAAGAGGCCGGGAAGGGCCTGGAGCAGCGTGACGCTGACGTTGAAGTCAAGGTCGAGAACAAGGTCACCGGCAAGACCGAGGTCCGCGTGCAGGAAAAGAAGAGCCTGGACGGCGACATCATCAGCACGGACGTCGACATTGACGCCCTCGCCCGTGACATGGGGCTGACCTGACATGGCCGGCAAGACGCACAACCTGTCCAAATCGATCGTCATCGCCAATGAGTTCACGATCCACGGCAGCCGCGGGAATTCCCCCGGGCGCTACGTGATCGAATATATGGCCCGGGACGGCGCTTCTGAAAACCTGACGCCGTCCCCGGCCAGGCCGGACCAGCTGTTAAAATTAGACGTCCAGATGCGGGAGATCTACCGGGACCGCAGGATGGCCGGCGTTGACATCTCGGATTACGTGACCCGGTACATGGCCCGTGACGGCGCCACGGACGTGGCGATCGACAGCGGTTCCACGTCGCCCGGGAAGCTCCGGGACGACATGGAGCGGATGCAGGGATATTCCGGGCTGGCTTTCGGGCCGCGAAGTTTGTCGCTGACGCATAACGAGGTCCTGGAGACGTCGCGGATGCTGGACAGGGAATACAAGAAGGGCAAACCCGTCCTGAAGACCGTGATCTCGTTCGAAACGGAGTATTTGCAGGACATGGGCGTCCTTCCGAAGGGCCTGAAGGTCAACAAGCCAGGCGACATTTACGGCAAGTCCGACCAGGCAAAGCTGCGGCTGGCGATCCAGAAAGGCCTCAAGAACATCGCGCCGCAGTTTTCGGACCTGGACTACATCGGGCTGATCCAGGTGGACACGAAGCACCTGCACTGCCATCTGGCCATGGTGGACAAGGGGCCGGGGAAGCGCTTCACCAAGGACGGGGAACAGAAAGGGACCCTGGACGCCGGGATGCGCAAGGCGATCCGGCGCGGCATCGACGACACGCTGGGCGAGTGCCAGGTGTATAAGCGGCTCTCCCGCCAGATGGAGGAAGAGCGGCAGAACACCATCGGGTTTATCAAGCGGTTCACGTACAAGCTCATCGAGGAGCGCGGCTTGCCGCAATACCTGCTTGCGTGCCTGCCGAAGGACGACAAGTCGCTCTGGAAGGCAAGCATCAACACGGACGGCGGCCCGGATGACGTGATGACGGTCCGGAAGGGCAAGGGTACCAAAAAGATCCACGGCAACATGAAAAAGGCCAACGGGATTGTCCGGTCTTACGTGACGGACCTCCTGGACAGGCCGGATTCCGGGTTTTCCGAGGCATTGCAGCAGAAACATGAATACCTGCAGGCACAGATGGCCCGGGGAGATTTTGACGAATATTACGCATACCGGTACCGCGGCACCGGCCGAAACCGGAAATCGGTCCGGGTGCGGCTGACTCCGGAAGAGGCCGTCCGCGACCAGGAAGTCAAATTCCGGGACGAGGTCCTGGAGCGTGGCATGAACGCCGTGTACGACGTCCTGAAAACCATTGACGACCGGGAGATTAACTTCAACACGCCGTTCATGGACGCCATGTGCATGCCCTATGAGGAGATGGCGAACTACATCAAGGACGACAAGATGATCGAGTTCGGGTTCCGCCTGCGGTCCTATGCGGGGCGGCTGCGGTTCCACACGGAGGCGTTTCAGAAGGTCGGCGAGATCGTCCACCAGTACGAGGACGGCGCCCAGGAGACATACAACCCTGAGTCGAAGGTCTTGTATGATTTCCTGAAGGTCGAGCAGGATTACAACGAGGCACTGATGAACAAGTACCAGCGTTTCCTGCATTTCTTCCACATGCCGGACGAATACCAGGACGATGTGGACGACGTCCTGCAGCTCAAGTACCGGTCCGGCCGGCGGCACGCGATGCACGACGACAAGAAGATCGTCGATAAGGGCGGCAGCGCCGAAAAGACAGAAAAGAACGGCAGCGAGAAATACGGCCTGAACGGGGCCGGGTTCCTTGTTACGAACCCAGGCGCGTTCCAGCAGCTGATGCTGCAGGAGGACGAGGAGTACCGGAGGGGGCTCAGGAACCTGCGGGAGAAGCTGGCGACGCTGGGCCTCGAATTCGACCCGGACACGGAACAGGTCAGTCAGGGCAGCGCGTTCCGCTTTGACGACGTGAAGGCGTTCGACCTGCACCACATGGCCTATGACTTTACGTATGATTTCCGGATCTCACCGGAGAACGTCAGGAACTTCCGCGACATGGCGCAGAAACGGTACGACGCCTGGAACAAGGCGTATCGGTACCTGCAGAGCACCGGCCAGGAGGACAGCCTTGCCGGCATTGTTGACCCGGGCGACATCCAGGCCATGAAACAGGTGGCGGATGACTACCGGGACGACAACACCTACCACACGCTCTATGATGAGGCGATCCGTGCCAGGACCAACACGGCGACGATCCGTCTTGACAACCCGGTCTACGAGGAGCTTTCCAAGCGGAGCATGATGGAATCGCTGCGGGAGATCGTACGTGACGCGTCCGGCCGTGACCAGATCGTCGTGGACGAGGTTCCTGATGACATGCGGCCGCAGCAGCCGCAATAATCCAAACTTATAAAGGAGAAGGGTATTATGAGGATCGTAAGTAAAAACGGACCTATCGACCTTGACGCATTGAACGCGAAGCCCGCTGGCAGCCGCGGCCCGGTCTGTGCCGTCTACAGCGACTACACCTGGAACAGCCGTTCGGAGCAGGTTTCCATGCCGTCCGACCATGAGGGCCCTGTCGGCGTCCTGACGGACGACGGCGCCTTGGTGCTGTATTCCGATCTGGCCTTTAAGTGCGTCCTGGACCTGTGCGCTTCGGAAAATGCCGCCGCCGTCAGGTTCCTGATGCAGGAGTTCGCACGGGCGCAGGCGGACGGCACCTGGGACCTGGAGAGCGTTCCTGACTGGTCGCCTCTGAAAAAGTTCCTGACCGACCTCGGGGCGGGCAACGTCCTGCTGCCGCCGAGCAATAAGATTTTGGCCGGAAACCTGGCCGCCCTCAGGGAGATCCCCGTGGACGAGGACCTGGCGCATGACTGCCGCTGGGGCGTGATCGGCGACTATATCTACCTTGGAGGCGTACGGCATTCCTTCGAGATGCTGGCGCGGTCCCTGTGCAGCCTGTTCCGCACGCTGTCCTGTGAGGACCTGAAAATCTTCCTGGACAGGTATTACGGCCATGACATGGCCGGCTATACGGAACCGGACATTCCTCGGCAGTTTGACCTGACACCCGTGTCATATATCCAACCGGACGAACCGAGCGTCCATGAATTGGACCCGGATTACATACTCGGGTCCGTGCCTGACTTGAGTAACGAGTCAGTATCGGAACAGGGCGATCCTTACGTTGTCGGCGACGAGGGCGGCAGCGCCGCCCAGGTCCCGGACGATGACGGCATGCCCGTGGACGACGTGGTGGGCGATGTGCCTGACATCCCGGATCTGGACGGGGATGGGGTCGTTTCTGCCGATGAAGCCGGTGATGTGGTCGCTGTTTCCAATGACGGGGACGGCGGGGCCGTTTCCACGGACGAGGCAGGTGACGTGCCTGCCGTCATGGATGATGACGATGGCGAGGCCGTCTCCCCGGATGAAGCTGGTGATGTGCCTGCCGTCACGGATGATGAGAGCGGCGAGGCCGTCTCCCCGGATGAAGCCGGTGATGCGCCTGCCGGCACGGACGACGAGGACGGTGAGGTCGTTCTGCCGGAAGAGGCCGGCGATGTGTCTGCCGTCATGGACGATGCGGACGGTGGGGCCGTTTCCACGGATGAAGCTGGTGACGTGCTTGTCGTCACGGATGATGACGATGGTGAGGTCGTTTCGCCGGATGAAGCCGGCGATGTGGTCGCTGTTTCTGACGACGAGGACGGCAAGGCCGTTTCGCCGGATGAGGCTGGCGATGTGCCTGCCGTCACGGACGACGAGGATGGTGAGGCCGTCTCCCCGGATGAAGCCGGTGATGTGCCTGCCGTCATGGATGATGAAAGCGGCAGTTTGACCGACGCTGTGTCTGATGAGGCCGACGCCGCCGGTGCCGGCGATGAAAATTCCGAAAGCACTGACAACGTGAGCGATGGCGGCAATGACGCCGCTGATGGTGGCGAGGACGCCGAAACGGACGCGCCGGAGGGCGTTGATACGGCGCCCGGGACAAGTGACGCCAGCCAGGCCGTGCCGGAGAAGCCCGCGGAGCCTGAGGCGCCGCCGGAGCCGCCCATGCCAACGGTGGAAGACATGCTCAAGCAGAGCAGGCTTAAAACCATCAGCGCCGGCGACATCCTTGGCCGTGACACGACCTACGCGGCCGGCTATTTCGAGGACGCTTACGACCGCGAGCTGGAGAAGGCCGATTCCGACGGGTTCCTGGAAGAGATGGTCGCGTCCCGCGTCAACGGCACCGCGGCGCCGATCGACCTGATGTCGGAGACCCTGGCGGCCCAGCGCGAGCGCAAGATCCAGGACCTGTCCGGGGCCCTGGACCGGGCGCAGCACCATGACCCGACCCAGGCGACGACCCAGCTTGGCCGTAAGATGTCTGAGCTGCGCGAACAGCTCCAGGAGGAGTCGGGCCTTAATGATTAAATTTCGGGCCGCGGTCCGGAAAACGGGCCGCGGCCTTCTTTGGCCGGATCTGCGTTATATAAAAATCTATAAAAATGTTGGTTTTTATATTGCTTTTTCAGCCGGGACGTGGTACAATCCTTATCAGAGCGAAAATGCGCGTCTAATCGAAAGGAGGAACTGCGCATGCTTTTTGAGCATGACCGGGATGCTGCAGAACAGTATCCCTACATGAACAATTACACGAACTACATGAAGAAAATGACCCGGCCGCTGATCGGGCGCGAGCACGAGAAGCTGCAGGTCATGGCAGCCATGCTGAAGCCGGAATATTGTAACGTGCTTCTGCTTGCGGAGGCCGGCGCGGGAAAGGCGAACCCTGTTGACACGGTGATCCCTGTTGCGGATTCCCGAGGCTATGTTCGCCTTGGCGACATCAAGGTCGGCGACATGGTCTTTAATGAGGATGGTGATCCTGTCCGCGTGTTGGGCGTGTTCCCGCAGGGGTCCCTTGAGTGTTACGAGGTTTGTTTTGCAGACGGGACGTCCATCCGGTGCAATGACGAGCATCTTTGGGCAGCCAGACGTAGGCCTGTACACCATGAGGATGGGCCGTTTTCCGTCCATACGCTTAGAGACATGATCGACCGGGATATCGTTCGTGTCGGCAAGAAGTCCGGACGTAAGGACGGTATGAAGAAATACATGTGGTATGTTCCTTTGAACAGGGCTGTCAAGCGTGACGAGGCGGAGCTTCCGATCCACCCGTATGCGCTCGGTGCGTTGATCGGGGACGGATGCCTGACTGACAGGCCACTGACCATCAGTTCGGATGATCCGGACGTCGTGTCCCATGTTTGTGAGCTGATCCATGGGGCCGGTGTTGAACAGTCGCCGTACAATTACGGATGGCACTTTTTGGTTTCTGGGGAGACGCACGCCCCTAACCAGAAGTATATTCAAACGCTCGACATGCTCGCGCTACTCCCGGATGGTTCGAAGGTGTTCGGCTATAGGAGCATCGACCGCTGTATCCCTGAGATGTATTTCAACGGGTCCATTGAGCAACGCATGGATCTGCTGCACGGCCTTATGGATACGGACGGGTCCGTGTCCGGTGATGGCGGCAGGGTTGATGTCAGGTTCTCTACGAATTCTGTACAGCTCGCGCGGGACGTACGCCGCCTGGCGGCATCCCTCGGTTACAGGACGATCCTGAAGGTCTCTGACCGGGACGGCAGGAATGAGGAATATACCGTTCGTTTTATTGTTGATGCGGAGCGCGGCGCTGGGCTTTTCTGGCTGAAACGGCATGTTGATGCCTGCCTTGAACGCGTCGGGGTGGAACGGAAGTTTCACAAGATTCGGAACGACATGGCAATCACCGAAGTCAAGGACCTTGGTTACAAGACGGAAATGGCCTGTATTTACGTCGATAGCCCGGCACACCTGTTCCAGATCGGTTACGAGCATATCGTGACACACAACACAGCCTTGGTGCAGGGCATCATGGTCGAGGACACGGCCAGGTTGTATTTGGAAGTTGACCTGTCCAAGATGATCGCGAACCTGAAAAATGAAAACGAGATGGCGGACCGCCTGAAGACCCTGTTCGACGAGGTTTCCCGGTTCCGCCGTGAAAAGAACCAGGAGATCGTTCTGTTCATAGATGAGTTCCACCAGATCGTACAGCTGTCGCCGGCGGCCGTCGAGGTCCTGAAGCCGCTGCTTGCAGACTCAGGCACCCGCGGCATCCGGGTCATCGCGGCGACGACCCACATCGAGTACCAGCAGTTCATCGCGCCGAACCTGCCCCTGGTCGAGCGTCTGCAGCGTATCAAGCTGACGCAGCCGGGCGAGGATGCCGTCGTTTCGATCCTGCAGTCCATGTGCGACCGGTATGACGTGCAGCCGGCGCACCAGTCGTTGTTTTCGGACATTTATACATACACGAACCGGTATATCCCGGCGACGTCCCAGCCCCGTAAGTCGATCCTGATCCTGGACTCCATGATCGGCTGGCACAGGCTCACGCGGCGGCCTTTGGACCGGAAGCTCCTGGCGGACGTGATCTATGAGACCGAGGGCGTGAACGTCGCGTTTCGTGTCGACGCGTCCACGATCAAGAAGAAGCTGGACCAGAAGGTCCTGGCGCAGCAAGTGGCGACCAGCTCCATCGAGCAGAGGTTACAAATCTGCGTTGCTGGCCTGAACAACCCGAACCGGCCCATGAGTTCCTTTCTTTTCACCGGGTCAACTGGTACAGGCAAAGGCATCGTCGATGATGAGATGATCCCCGTGTATGTGCCGGACGGGTCCGTTGTGAGGAAACGCAATGGCGACCTTGCCGTCGGTGACTATGTATTTAACCGCCAGGGGGAGCCGGTCATGGTGACGGGTGTTTATCACCGTGGGCTCAAGAAGGTGTACCGGGTGACGCTTGGTGACGGGCGTGAGATCATCGTTGACGGGAGCCATCTCTGGACCTGGAAATATGCCAAAGGACATGAGTCTGAGACGTTCGTGACGACGAACACGGAAGACATCATCCGCCGCGGGCTTTATCGGTCAGAGCGGAACGGACGGCGTTCCGCCAGGATCTGGATTCCCATGAACGAAGCCGCGCAATATGCGGAGCGTGTCTATGATGTTGATCCTTATGTCGTTGGGGCCATGATCGGAAATGGATGCTTGACGATGTCGGTTTTGACAGTTTCCGCACCGAACTCGTTCATCCCTGATAAAATCGCTGAGAAGATTGGTGCCGTGCGGGCGAAACAGGGTGGGAAGAACTATAATTGGTGCTTTGTCCGCGAGGAAAATGGCCATGGGCGGAATGTTCTGAAGGATAGTCTGTTCCAGACGTCGATTCTTGATGGGACGGGGCTTGTCGGCCTGAAATCGCATGAGAAATTTATCCCTGACGCTTATAAGTATGGTTCCGTAGAGCAACGTTGGGAATTGATCCGCGGCCTGTTTGATACGGATGGTTGTATTAAACAGTCCGATGGCGACCGGTTTAATGTGTCGTACTCCACGTCTTCTGAAAAGCTGGCGTATGATATCCAGGATGTGCTGTTTGGCCTTGGTGTTGCAAGTTCGGTTAAAAACCATGGAAGCCGGGACCGTGATGGTGAGTATCATGACGAGTATGAGCTGCACGTCAAGGTTGAAAACGACCGGAAAGAGCTTTTCTTCTCGATTCCGAAGAAGCATGACTTGGCCGTAAAGGCGAAAGGCGTTGCGAAGCAGCGTGAGAAGACGTACGGCCTGGTCCCGATCGTGAGCATCGAGGAGATTCCCGAGATGATGCCGACGACCTGCATCATGGTCGAGGATGATGAGCATTTGTATCAGGCTGGACAGTTTATCGTGACGCACAATACCGAGACCACGAAGCAGCTGGCGGCCATCCTGTACGACGACGACCGGAACCTGATTCGTTTCGATATGACGGAGTACGCGCTGCCTGATTCCCTGAACCGGTTCCGGAGGGAGCTGACCAACCGGGTGTCGACTATCCCGTACTGCCTGATCCTTCTGGACGAGATCGAGAAGGCGTGCGCGCCGGTGACGAGGCTGCTCCTGCAGGTGCTGGACGACGGCCGGCTGATGGACGAGAACGAGCGTGAGGTCACGTTCAAGAACGCCTATATCATCGTCACGACGAACGCCGGCAACGAGATCTACAAGACGATCTCGAACTACGAGCAGAGCGACAAGGCGGATTTCAAGACCCTGGAGAAATATGACAAGCTGATCCGGGAATCCATCCGATCCCAGTCCGGGTCGAAATTCCCGCCCGAGCTGCTCGGACGTATCGACTGCATCGTCCCGTTCCAGCCGTTGTCCAAGCGCACGATGATGGGCATCGTTCAGCAGAAGCTGCGGGCCCTGAGCGAGACGGTACAGCGGAAGCATGGTGTGAACCTGCATGTCCACCGGAACATTTACGTGTACTTGATCTATGACAAGCTGGACAGCGACTCCGATTCCGGCGGCGCCCGTATCGTGGTGTCCAAGCTGGAGCGTGAGGTGACGGTGCCGCTGTCCCGGTACATCAACGAGCATCCGCTGGAGAAGGAGATCTTCGTCTCCGTGGCCGGTAACATGGCTATCCTGAACAAGCGGCAACTGGAGTCTGAGGCTTACGTTTACGTTGGGACGAAGTTTGTCAACGAGAACGTTGACCTTGCAAAGCAGATCAAGAATAACTGAGATGGCCACGGCCGGATCATAATAACCAAGAAAAGGAGAATAAGATCATGGGTTTCTTTGGCAAGAAGAAGCAGGCACCCGCTGAAAATGCGGAAGACGTCCGTGGCGGGGTTCCCCAGGCGGATGCACCCAAGGCCAATCCGGCCGCGGATAAGCAGCGGCTCAAGAAGATCCGCAACATGAAGAAAAAGTTTGACGAGACCGTTTGGTCCAATGCCGTCGACACGATGCGGAAGGATATTCCGCAGTTCACGTTTGTCGACAAGGACCGTGAGACTGGCGAGGACATCACGAAGTATGTCCTGCTTGGCTTTGACACCCGTGTGGTGGACGATTTCGCCAACAAGTCCGACGATGACGTCGGATCCATCCTGACGGCCATCAAGGCCAGCATGAACTGCGTCATCGAGGACGCGCTGTTCGACAATGAGATCATCCTGGTGATCCCGACGTCCCGCTCCCTGGCGGCGCTGGCCGAGTTCGAAGACACCTTCGATATGAAGTTCTACATCGCCTATGCCACCGAGGAACACTCCCTGTCCCTGGAGACCAAGACCCCGGAGATCGATGACGACTTCATTTTCGCCACCCTGAACGACGTCCGGAACATGCTGGAGAAGAACATCTATGTCCGCGACTGGATTGCCATGCTCCAGGGCCGTTCCGGTACCACCGGCGAGATGGGCGGCATCCACGGCGAGTACACCGACAAGCCCGGTGACGAGGATGCCGCGCAGCCTTCCGGTGGGATCGATGGCGGCGACGACGCCGTTTCCGAGGATGAGTATGAACAGACGTACGGGCGCGGTATTGAGGAGGATGAGCCGCCCGCGGATGAAGAGCCTGCAGGGGAATCTGAGCCTGAACCCGCGGCGCAGAAGCATGACGCCGGGGAAGCGGCGGCTGCCGCGGCAGCCGCCGTGAGCAAGGCGTCCGGTGTGGCCTCCAGGGTCGAGTCCCAAAAGGAAGAGGTCGGCGTCCCTGATGGCCCGGCGGCGGCACAGGCCGCGAGGCAGGAGACGCCTACCGGCGGACCGGCCCCGGCACCGTCCCAGCCGGACGACGCCCCGAAGGCGCCCGGCAGCGCGATCCAATCCCGGATCAGCAGATTGTCCGGGGCCGTGCAGGCGGCATCGGATAAAGCTGCCGGCGACGCCGACATCAAGCGGGCCAGGGAGAACTCCCCGGCGGCAGCGGCGCCCAGGCAGCGCCCGGTGTTCGACATGGCGGCCATGGACCAGTACGTCACCCGGAAATATTATTCGGACGGCCTGGACCTGGAGATCTCCTCTCAGCCGTTCGACGCCATGTTCATCCAGAGCAACCCCTACATCCCCTTTGTTGAGGAAGAGGGCGACGGGTGGCTGAACGGGTACGTGAACAACCTGCGGCGCGACGCGAACGCCCGCCTTTCCAAGCTGCACTACGAGAACCTGCTCATCATGCGCAAGCAGTACATGATGATCGTTTCCAAGCACTGCGAGGCCATCACGAAGTCCGTGTCCACGGACGACCCGAAGACCCGTTTCGGCTACGCGAAGAGCACAATCGACGCCCACTACAAGACCAAGCTGGCGGCCGTCAGCGAGGAGTCCGAGGCGTACAAGAAGGCCTGTGAGGACGCGTTCCAGAGCCGGCTGAACGCCGAGATGGACAACGCCAAGGCCGTGGCCAAGGCGAACTTCTTAAACCGGTATTCCAAGGACCATCAGAGGGAGTTGCAGGAGATCGAGACCGACCTTCGTAACAACCTGGAGTCCGAGCGTGTGGCGTCCTTGGAGAACCTGAACAACGAGCGCCGCACCGAGGCGAAGCGCCAGCTGGACGCTGGCATCACCGAGGCGCTGAAGATCTGCGCGGACGAGTACCAGAAGATGCTGGCCCAGGAGCGCAAGGAGTACGCCCGCCTGCAGGCCATGATCACGGACTATATGAACGAGAACATGGCCTTGGACGACGCTAGGGTGCGCGTCCTGGCAGAAGAGCAGCGCCGGTCCAACGAGGCTGTCAAGGTCCGTCAGGAGTATGACGCCCAGATGGCCCTGGCCAAGCAGGACTTCGAGTCCCGGCTGGCGGCGATCCGTTCCGACGTTGATCAGGCCAAGCTGGCCAATGATGACCGGATGCTGGAGCAGCAGGACCGTTACGAGCATGCGATGCAGAACCTGCGCACTTCCCAGGCCGAGACGGTCCAGCACAAGGACAACGAGATCCATTTGCTGGAGGAGCAGCTCTCCAAGGCGAACGCCCGGAACGACGAACTCACCCGCAAGTTCTCTACTCTCGAAAAAGACACAGAGAAGAAATACACCACGCAGATCGATATGCTCAAGAGCGAGCGCGAGGCGTGGACGGAGCGGGCGGACCATGTGGTCAGCCTGCACAAGTACAGTGACCGCCTGAAGATGACCTTCATGCTGATCGGCATGGTGGCGGCGCTGGCCATCGGCATCATCCTTGGGTGCTGGTTCATGTCCAACCGCTCTAATGCGAACGCGCAGGGATCCAGCGTTAACCAGTCCGCCGGCGAGGTTGTCCCGCACTTCTTCATTGACGGTGAGGAGGTCGACCCCAGCGAGTTGCAGGGGTATCTGGACGGTGACAAGGTGGATGACAGCGAGACCGGTGACGGCACCGGCTCCGAGGCCGAGACAGGGGCCGATGAAGGCGGCAGCCAGACCGCCGGAGACTGAAAGGAGGGAAACGAACATGGGCAACAACGTTGAGAATGGGCGTCCTGAACGCAAGAAGAAGGTCGGGACCCTCGTCAGCGCTTATATCGAGCAGGGCGCGTACGAGGCGCTGTTGGCTCATTGTGAGCAGACCGGGCAGTCCAAGACGAAGGCGATCGAGCGTGCCATTCTTCTGTACTGCGGCCCTGACGAAGACGGCAAGGAAGAGGACCGTTGATTCAAGGCCGTCCCGGAAAGACCGGGGCGGCCTTTCTTCTGTTTGATTTCCAGACGATTATATGATATGATATGGGCAGCCCCGGGGACCAGATGATCCGGGAGACCTTGGCCGGAAGGCCGGAAAGGAAGGAGACATCCCATGGCAAGAAAACCGAAAAACAAAACCAACTGGGATAAGATCCGAAACCAGGCGACAGAGGACAATGCCCGGTTCCGAGACGTCTACGAGGAACAGCAGCTTGACCGGAGCTATATCGACAAGAAGCAGACCATGACGTCCCGTATGATCCTGGCGGCGGCCGCGGGCCTCTTCACGCTGATCGTGGTCTGGTGCGTCGTGGCCCAGGTTGAGAGGACCGGCGTCCTGGACGGGCTGAACCGTGGCTGGTATAACGTGTTCTACAAGCATGACGGCGAGAAGTCCGATTACCAGTACGTCACGTTCCGCACGTCGGAACAGGTCTTTGAGGAGGACGGCGTGACGCCGGTTTTGGATGAAGACGGTAACCCGACGTACAACGACACGTTTGAGCGTTATATCGTGTACATCCCGACGGGCGTCCTGACGGACATCTCTCATTCGAAAGTGCCCGTCTATACCGGGTGCGGCAACGCGTCCTACGACGAGAACGACAAACTCGTGTACGATCCGGCGACCGTGAAGCCCGTGGCGCCGGAGGGCGAGCCGAACCCGCGCATCTACATCCATATGGACACGTCCGGGTGGGCCAATAAATTTGAAGGCCAGGAGGGCTTCCTGGGCCGCACGTCGGAATATGGCTACGTGTTCGATGTCTCGGCGCGGGAATACCTGTTCGACTACGACGAGACGGCCGGGTCCGGGGACGAGGTCCCTGTCGACGGTGACATTAACGACCCGGTGTACCTGTCTTTGTCCGGGTTTGAGACTGGCAAGAATGCGTATTACTATTACAGGCTGGACCGGGGCGAGCCGAAGGATACGGACGGTTCGTTCTTCCACGACAAGTTTGTCGACTACCGCCCGACGCCTCTCAAATTATTCCTGGGCCTGATTGGTTTCTTTGCGGTGTACGGCATCCTGTATGCCGTGCTGGCCAAGAACCTGAAGGCGCAGAACATGATGGCCGAGACGGCCGACATCAACCAGTACCATAATGACCAGCACATCGCTTTGCCTGAGGAAGTGCAGTCCATGTATGACATCTTCCCGGACGTTGGCGCGCACTCGTCGGTCATGGTGTCGTCCATGATCTCGCACCAGATGCTGACCAACAAGGGCCTGAAAAAGGTCAAGCTGGCCAAGCGGGCCGACAAGGACATCGTTGACGAGGATGGCGACGTGGAGGTCTATAAGGGCGACATCCTGCGTGACGACCATGGCGAGCCGATCACGACCGAGGTGCCGCTGATCGACCCCGCGTTTTCCGAGGCGCTGTTCGATTCGGCCAAGACACCGAAGGACAAGTACGCCCGGAAATACTATGACGCGCCGAACATCCCGTACAACCCCGGGAACGCCAACCTGGACAAGCTCAAGGACTATGACACCGTGGCAGATTTGATCAATAAAGACTGGACCTTCCCGGTGTACGAGCCCCAGCGTCCCGGCGGTGTGTATATCGTCGACACGGCGCCCGTCAACACCATGGTGCTGGCCATCACCCGTGCCGGTAAAGGCCAGACGATCATTGAGCCGACGATCGACATGTGGACCAGGGAGATCCGGCCCAACAACATGGTCATCAACGATCCGAAGGGCGAGCTTCTGGTCAAGAACTATGTCCGCGGCACCGTGCGCGGCTTCACGATCGTCCAGTTCAACCTGATCAACCCGATGAAGACGGACATTTATAACCCTCTGGCGCTGGCCGCCGAGTCGGCCAGGAACGGCGATTCCACGAAGTGCGCCATGTACGTCGAGAACATCGCGGAAGTCTTCTTCCCGGTAGACGGCGGTGAGGACCCGCTGTGGCCGAATGCCGCAAACAACGCCTTCAAGCGTGCCGCTTACGGCCTGATCGACTACTACCTGGAAGAGGAGAAAGAGATGCGCCGGATCGCGGCGGTGAAGAACACCGACAAGAAGGTCCTGGAGCAGAAAATCGATGAGATGTGGGGCCGCGTGACGCTGTACAACTGCTACCAGCTGTTCGTGCAGATGTCCTCTAAGAAACAGAAGGACCCGGCCCACGTCGTGCAGGACCAGATCAAAGAGGCCGAGGAGTCCGGCAGGCCGTATTCCACCGAAGAGCAGGACAAGATGGCCAATGATGCCCTGGACAAGATGCCGATCTGGGAGGGCGGCAAGGAGCCCGACATGCTGACGCTGTTCTTCAACGCGACGGCAAGGCTGCCCAAGAACTCGATGCGGACCCTGGTCACCAACGCGGACAACGCCCTGAAGGCCATGGGCGGCGCCGAGAAGATGATCGCGTCCGTTTACGGCATTGCCATCACGGCCATGTCCTTCTTTACGGACCCGACGATCTCGACCCTGACGTCCGGTACCATCGCGCAGAACGTCGACCTGGCCGGCCTGTCGTTCCCGCGCCGGTTCGGCGTGCGGTTCCACATGGATTACCTGAAGGCGCAGCACTTGGTCGGAATGCAGTGCCTGTGGGACGCGTACGAGGACGAGAATTTTACCAAGTCTTTAGGTAAAGATTTCGTCCATGACGACACGGTTTCCCGCGAGGGCTGGGCCAAGTATTTCTTCAAGGGCGTGTTCCAGAACGACAAGGCGTACATCCGCCTGCGCATCAAGGACAACGGCGCTGACATGCTGGTGAAGACCTTCTATTTCGAGTTCCAGAAGGACTACCAGACCAGCTATGATGGCCGGACCTACATGAAGGACCCGATCCTGGGCACCCGTATCGTGAAGAACGGGTTCCTGACCGAGATGATCAAGGTCCGCAAGTCCGACGGGACGATCATCTTCAAGCGCCGGCCCAGCACGTTCGACAAGGACACTGTTCTGAACCTGCTGGAGGTCGCGCCGCAGCTGGAGGGCCTCTCTGACGAGGAAAAAGTCCAGAAGCGGGCCGAGCTCCTGAAGCGGGGCATGGTGAAGACGAACATCTTCACATCCGTGTTCGCCCGGTACCAGGAGAAGTGCAAGATGGTGTTCCTGGTGACGCCCCCGCATCTGATGAAATACGCCAAGCTGATCCTGATCCTGATCAAGCAGTTGGTGGACCTGAACTTCGACCAGTCCTACATGACGAAATCCAACCAGAAGCCGCTGTATAAGACCCGGTACATGCTGGATGAGCTGGGCAACCTGCAGTCTGAGGGCCACGGTATTTCCGGCTTCGAGACGATGCTTTCCATCGGCCTTGGCCAGGAGCAGCAGTTCACTTTGATCCTGCAGACGCTCCAACAGTTAAAGGACGTGTATGGCGACTCCGTCGACAAGATCGTGCAGGGCAATACCAGTAACATCATCTTCCTGAAGTCGACGGACGATTCCATGATCGAGACCCTGTCCAAGATGTCCGGCGTGCGGCACAAGACGTACCGCGATTCCAAGACCGTGACCCAGGACGTCGAGGCGATGACGAAGTTTACCGCAAACGAGGGCAAGATCAGCTACACCATGACCACGAAAGAAGAGCCGGTCATTTCTTACAATGACATGGCGTCCATCCCGCCCTGCAACTCCATCGTGTTCCGTGCCGGCGACTCGCCGATCTGGAACCGGAATGAGACGGCGCTGCCCATGAGCTGGCGGCTGTTCAAGAACACCATCATCAATCCGGGCAAAGAATACACGCTGCAGACGATCCCGAGCCTGTCCACGGCGAAAGACTTCGACGTGAAACAGAACCAGCCGAATTTCATGCGGATGTTCGAGAAGCGCCTGAACCAGGCCGCGAAGGCCGCCAGGGCCATGGAATACTACCAGGACGTGTACGGCTTGACGGACGACGAGATCCAGAAGCTGGACATCGACGTGTACGCGGACAGCATCATGGAGCTGATCTCCCAGATGCTGAACCCGAACCTGGACCTGACCAAGCGCGAGGAGAACGCGTCTCCTGAGGTTCTCGAAGTCGAGCCGGAGCAGACGGCTTACACCAAGACCGCCGAGACGGATAACTCCGTCAATCAGGCAATGGCATCCGACCCGACGATCCAGCGCCAGAAGGACGCGGACCGGAAGATCTACGCCAACAAGAGCATCTCCCGGAGCGACCTGGTGGGCCCGTACGGGGTCAACCACGCGCTGGACGCGATCATCTCGGACATCTATGCGAGGAACATCAACATGTTCGCGCAGGACCCGAGCTTCTTCCGGGTCGACACGCAGACCAGGGCGTTGTCCAGCACCCGGGGCCAGCTGTACATCCAGTTCCAGGACCAGTCCGCCGACGCGGAGCGCATGCGCAATGCCTCCGACGACCCGAATTCCCGCGTGAACGGGGCCGACGACGACACGCTGACCAAGGTCCGGAACGACCTGATCGTGACGGATGCGTTCTACAAGTTCCTGGCGTCGTTTGACGGCGAGTGGCCGTTCTGCCGCGGCGAGTTTGCACGCAAGATGGCCAGGGCCCAGGTCGACGGCAACCTGTAATGCCGGAATAAATTATAAACCCCGCACCGGATGCCGGCGCGGGGTTTATTTTTGCCTCTTCCCGATTGACACCTGGCCTGTCACCGTATATAATATATGGAGATGACCTTGCCGATCATGAAAGACTGTGAGGAGGAACAAGAAGATGCTTTTAGATGATTTGCGTGCATACGGCCGCGGCGGCGAGACAAAGGACCGGCAGATCCGGAACAAGCTGCAGGCCGACATGGTATACTATATCGTTTTGAAGGAGATGCTGCACGATTATGGGATCGAGGGTTCCCGTGACATCAGCACCATCCATCCCGACGGCCTTGGGGCGGCCCGCGACCAGATGGCTATGCGGGCTTCGGACCAGGGCGTCGTGCGTTATACCAACGAGAACCTGGTCGAGGGGTTCCGCGTCCAGGATGAAAACGGGCGCTGGGTCACGAGCGACAGGCTGTCGCCTGACGTGATTTCGGGTTTCGTCCGCGCGTCCATCCTGAACTCCGAGGCGCTCCAGAACATGGTCATGAAGCACCTTGTGGGCGAGTCCAACGTCGACAAGCTGGACGACGACGCCAAGGCTGCCATGACGGAGGCCGAGTTCGGGCGGATCCTTGACGCCGGCAATCCGGACAGTGTCCTGTCCAGGGTCGTCCGTGCCGTCCAGGGCTTTGACATGGTGGCCGGCGTGTCCGAGGACGGCCGGACGTTTACTGACACGGACCATGACTTATACGCCTACCGGGCGCCTGACGAGCGGCTCACCGTGAACGACACGCGGGATGGGTTCCGGCGCGACATCGGGACGGCCCCGGGGCGGTCCCATGACTGCCTGAAGATCAGCCCGCTGATGCCGGAGCTTAGGTCCCTGCGCCTGTCCGGGATCTCCCAGGCCGAGCGGCTTGGGCTGTACGCGCAGCCCGGCCAGAGGATCGGGCGGGACGGCAGCATGCCGGAAAACATGAATGGCGTCCTGCAGTTCGATACCCAGAAGGCCCTCCTCCAGGTCGCGAGCCAGCGCTACCACGGGGAATACATGTCCCGCAGCGTCGAGGACATGTTCGGCAACAACGGCGACCTTTTCATCGCGTCCACCCGTGCTTCGGAAGACTTCGTGCGCGGGGCGTCCTACACGCGGACGCAGACCGTCGAGACCATGGAGACCGTCCAGGGCGAGGATGGACGGGACGAGTACACCGGCCATGTCACGCATGTCGAGACGAGGACCGAGCCTGTGCCGGCGTATGACGCGCGCAAGGTCGGCGCCGACATGAAGGTCCAGTTCGGCTGGCAGATGGCCGAATTGATGAATAAGTATTCCCGCCGGGAACTGGAGCAGGAGGACCTGAACATCGCGTTCGAGATGTTCAACCGGCAGATCGGCGGCACGAATTACGGCAGCACCGTCTTTGGCGACCCGCAGGCGCAGGACCCGCAGGCCGTGATCGCGAATGCCCAGAATTATTTTAACTACATAGAACATGTGTTCTCTACAGTGCAGGACAAGATGTCCTCCCATGAGTTCGAGATTCATTTCGCGCCGCAGACTTACGTGGAGCGCGAGACCGGCGGATACCTCCCGATGCTGTATATCACGGGGGAGCACACCCACGACATCAACCGGGCGAAGTCCAACCCGACGCGATTTTTCGCGTTCTATCCCTACCTGGACTATGTGCCGAAGAACCTGTCCGTGCAGCCGGTGGCCGGCGACATCGTGTCTGGGTCCTATGACCCGTATTCCATCACGAACCGCCGGTTCCGTGAGTCCAATGAGGCGTCCCAGAACGGCGTGAACAACCCGTCGACGAACCAGTATACCCAGATGCACCTGATCGACCGCAGCATGGTCACCGAGATGCAGAAGACCTTCGATGCTTGGGCGGACCCCGGGAAGATGTCGGACCGTGACATCAGCATCGTGAAGATGGCGAGGAGCGTCGGCAATACTGGCGCGGCCGACCTGTCCGAGTTCCTGATCCCGAACCAGGGCACCGTTGACGCCCCGAAGGTGATCCGCGCCCTTGCGGAGGACATGGAGACGTCGAAGGCCGTGGCGAAGGCCGGTTTCCTGCGCCCCGAGAACCGTGAGCGGATGGCGTCCGTCCTGGACGCGTTTATCGCTGAGCAGTGTGACGGCGCCGTGAAGCCGGACGGGTCGGAGTTCACGTTTGGCGACGCCGTGTACCTGATGGCCGCGCGCATGCGTTCCGGGGCGACCGTGGACGACCTGCGCCGCAGGATGTCCAGCCGGCTGGAATCGCTGGCGGCCCGGGAACTGAACACCAGCTACGGTGCCGACGTGACCGGCTATACGACCGCAAGGCACGTGTACCACGCGTACCTTGGCTCCCTCGTCCGGTCCGTGACTGACGGGCTTGCCAGGGATGTCGGCACCGTGGGGAACGGGGAGACCGTGCTGACCCAGGAGATCCTGGACGCCTGTGAGACGCTTGATGCCGACCGGTCCACCCAGCTGGTGAACGAGATGCTCGACAGCGTGTCGGACCCTGACAGCCAGACCCTGTCCAGGGCCCTGGACCAGGTGTTTGGTTATACCGACCCTGGGACCGGGAAACTGGTGCTGAAGGCCAACATGTGCCGGCACGCTTCCAGCGGGATCATGCCCGACGATTATGACAGCCTTTTGAGGCTGCTTTCCTATACGGACCAGGTCAACTACGTGTCCAATCCCGGGGCCGTCATCCGGGCGAACCTGCAGACGTACAGCCCCGCCACGGTCCAGCTTTACGCGTCCGAGGCGTTCAGCGTCGACAGCTTTGCCACGGCGAGGCACCGTACCAGCGGCGTGTCCGAGGCCGGTGTCGAGGACGGGGACACCGTGTCCCTGAACGAGACCATGGACGATGATGACGCGGATGCTTCGGAATTCAATTCCACCCGTGACGAGAAGGCCTGGTTTGACGCCACTTTCGCGCCGATGGCCCCTGGTTCCGACCGGACGTTCGCATGGATGACGGAATCCGGCGTGGGCAGCGACGGGACGGTCGACACGGACGATTACAATGTCGTCGACCGGGCGATCTGGCGTGCCACGCACCCGCTGCAGCTTGCCGCCATGACGCGCGTTGACGCGTTTTTGAAACAGCACGAGAGCGACACGTACAGCCCAGACAGGCTTTTCATGACCAAGCAGGGCATGCTTTATTACCTGGACGCCAACAACACGCCGGCGCTGAAACTTGGCCCGTTTACGGAGAAAAAGGCGTGGATCCGGCCCGTCGTGACGGAGGTCGAAGAAGGCACCATTGGCGCCAGGCAGGTGGACCTACCGGACGTTGACGAGGCCGGCGTGATCCGGCGCAACGAGGCTGGCAACGTGATCACCCGCCGGGCGTGGGTCACCGTGGATGACAGGGTCCTGGTCGGACGGAACGGGGAGCTTTTGAACCCGGTCGCGTTCGGTCCGCTGGATACCCAGTCCGCCACGCCCGGCACGTCCAGCGACGCGATCGTGATGAACCGGTATTACGGGATCTCCGGCAAGGTCCGGAATTATGACGGGTACAATCACAATAGGCAGACCATGCCGGAACGCGTGAAGCTCTACACGTACCAGATGGCCGTCCTGGACAACCTGGACCGTTGCCTGGGCGTCTATGAGGGCACGCACAGGGCGACTGGTTCCAAGCCGGAGCTCATGCGGTCCGTGTTCTTTGCCAACGTGAGCGCCAGTTCCCTGGCGAAGTGCTACCGGTCGAACACGTACATCCTGGAGGACAAGGCGAAGTCCATGGTAGCAAACCAGTACCTGGAGAACTTTGTCGAGAACCCGACCGTCGACAAGTCCGGAACTTACGATAAAATGTACATTGACCCGAGGCCCGAGGCCGAGGACGCCACGCGGCGCGTGGCGAACCTGGTTTACACCCAGGCCCAGATGTTCAACAACCGTGTCGTGCTGCCCCGTGTCGACATCGACGAGAACGTCGGCTTGTACGGCATCATGCTGAACCTGGACCAGATGTCCATCGCCAACACGGCAGGGAACCAGTCCAGGAAGAACATGCGCCTGTCCGACTGCAAGGGGTCCCGCGTCGGGCTTCAGAGCGAGAACCCAGTGTTCGACTCGATCCTGACCGGGTCTGCCCGGAACATGGGCGCCGTGGCGTTCCTGAGCGACGGCGTGCAGTTCGACCCGATCACGGGAAGGCTGACGACCCTGCGGGGGACCGGAGACGAGGCGTCCGCGATCCTTGTGTCCGCCGGCGTGATGGATTTTGAGACCGGCGGCGTCGATTCCTGGTTCATGCCCCACAAGGGCGGCCAGGCGGTCGACCGCGCCCAGCTGAGCACCAACGGCGGCGAGAAGTCCCTGATGTATTCCCCGGCGACGTTCGCCATGGTCAACCTGGGCTACAACATGGAGGACGGCTATATCGTCGCGAAGCGGTCCGCCGGGAAGTTCGGGCATTTCAACGAGAACGGCGTGTTCCAGCCGCTCCAGAAGTGGGACAAGATCGGCGATACGGAGTCCGGGAACAAGGGTATCGTCTCCAAGATCGTGAACACCGACATTACGGACGAGAACGAGTTTCGGACTGAGTTCGCCTACGAGTATTTCAAGACCTACGCGTTCAACCATGGGAAGTCCCATGACGGGGCTCTGCGGGAGCCGATCGACACCGCGCTGGAGGACCTTGTGTCCACCTGGCCGGGGTATGACGGGCAGCATTGGGAGTCGGCTCTGCTGGCCTACCAGTGCGCGGACGGCATGACGGTCGGCGACAAGCTGGGACAGCTCCGCGGGGTCGAACTCGGCACGAAGAACCGGAACGGGTTCATGGCCGGTGACCCGGACGAGATCAAGAAGGAGCTGCACGACGCCCTGTGCTCGCCCTACGGGCCGATGGACACGATCTCTATGCACCTGGACGGGTACGGCATCGAGCCGTTCGCCGGGGCGTACCGCGTCGAGCGGGACATCTGGAAGGTGTTCCGTGATAATCCGGATTTGGACCTGGCGATGACCAACGTATGCGTGTGCACCCGTTCCAACCCAAGCATTTTGATGTCCGTCCAGGACCAGGCTGAGAACGGCGGCGGCATGCTCTGGGTCGAGAACGACGACGGGACGAGGACGGCCATTCCAGGGGCCAAGGGCGTGTTCAACGTCTATACGGACTCTCACACGGCTGATGACAAGAACAAAGACTATAACGAGGTGACGTTCAAGCAGGGGCGCGCGCTGGCGGCCCAGGAGATGTACGCCGTCCAGGCGAAGCACGCCTCCGGCCTGCTCTCCTACATGACGGCCAACGACAGCACGCTGCCGGATCGGATCATGAAATATGAGCGGAAGATCCTGATGAACGGCTATTACGCCGACCCGAACACGCCAGAGGACGGGGCCGGGACGGGCTTCGTCGTGCGGCGCGTGTCCGACGTCCTGCCGCCGTTCGACCCGGAGCATCCGGAGGATGGTGCCCAGCTCGCCCATACGCCGGAAGCAGGGGCATATACCTGCGAGGCGATGCCGGGCATCCGGTTTGTCGACCTGGATGGGATGGCTGACACCGTGGTCAAGTGCCTCGGTGATACCAGGCCCAACGGTGCCGACATGAAGGAGGCCGTCGAGGCCCTGGGGGAGGGCGATTTTTCGAAGCTGTTCTCCCTTGGTGCCGGCATGAAGGCCGGGAAAACGAGCCCCCAGGAGTCCGAGGATGCGATTCGGAGGATGTTCACGGCGTCCGTTGGGCGGTACGGCGGGGCCTACGTGCTGCTGCCGGAGAGCTTGGACGCCATCAACGCCAACGTCGATATCGGATTGAAATGCAGGACCGACAACGGCGAGGAAGCGAAGCTGGTCAACCTCAAGGGCTATGCCGCGGCTGACGGGAAAAAGCGGGCCCTTGCGCCGCTGTTCATGTCCGCCCGGGAGATCCCGGACCAGGACACTGGACTGTCCGTGTCGCCCATTGACAACCGGAAGCAGTTCCAGATCTTCCGTGATATTTTGGCTGGGGCCGTGATCGAGAAGCTGGCCGCGAAGTCCGACCATGGGCAGGCGTACGTCGATTCCGGCGTGTGCCGTGCCGCGTCCGGCGAGCTCCTGAAGGACATCAGCAGCACCTACGCGACATGCCCGGAACAGAAGTCCATGTCCCTGAACGACATGAATGGGTGGCTGAAGAAGAACTTGTACCGGACGGTGACGCCGAACTCCCTGACCTGCGTCTGGAACGGCAACCCGACCCTGGAGATCGACGAGGCCGGCCTGTCGTTCGAGAAGGCGAAGTCCCTTGGGATCCTGAAGCCGAAGGCGGGTCTTTCCAAGGATGAGCTGTCCCAGATTCCGGACACTTACGAGTTCATGTCTGAACGATACGAGCCCCTGACCGATGACGATTTCATCCTGGTGAACCGGAGCCCCGGGCAGACGACAGGGTGCATCCGGGCGCTGCGCGTCAAGATCACGTCCGCGTCCGGCAACGGCCTGGAGATCAACCCGGCCTGCGCGACGATCTTCGACGGCGATTTCGACGGCGACACCGTCGGCGTTTCGTACCCGGCGGAGCCTGTCGGCCTGAAGGGCGACTCTGAGAAATATGCGGAACTGTGGCCGGCCGCGAAGCAGGAGATCAAGACACGGCTCACGATGCAGGGGAACATGTGCCACAAGGCGGATTACACGGAACTGACGGCGCCTGACGGCACGGTGATCCCTGACGTCCACCCGCTGTTCATCGCTAAGAACGCGGACTATGCCGTGGCCATGTACAATATGAAGCAGAAAGACGAGAACGGACGGCCCGCTTGCGGGTACGACATCGGCCGCGAGATGGACCGGACGACCGCCATGGCCAACATGCTGGAGCATCTGCGCCAGTGCGCCTATGACGCCGAGAACGTGGCCGCCGGAAAGATTTCAGAATCGGCAGGCAACCGGATCATCGCCGCCAGGATGGAACAGATCTCCGACCTGCGGAGAATGTTTGACGGTGTCGAGCACGCAAAGCTGTACGCCGGCGACGACAAGTTCGCGCGGGATGACCGCGTGCTGGACGCCGGCTGGAACGGGATTCTGAAGAAATTTGACGACGTCTGTGACGGGGCTTCCGGTACTACCCTGGTAGAGGCGATTGGCAGCCTTGACCTGGACGCCATCTCGAAACTGGACCGGGAGACGTTCGGGCACATGTCCGCGGCGTACCGCGACATGCCGGCCTACATGACGAAGCCGTCGCTGATGACGCACGGCGTGTGTGCCTGCGAGACGCTGTACCATATCATTTCCGATGCCAATATTTCCAAAAAAGGCAAGGAGCCGCAGCTCAACGCGCTGCTGAAATTCGCCGGCGTGCACGAAGCCTGCGGCGGGCACCTGTCCGTCGTTAAGAATTCCGACGGGAAGTTCGAGATGCTCTATGACGGGCAGTCCTCCGTCTCCGGGAAGTATGAGCCCGAGAAGGGCGTGTTCGACACGGAGATCCGGATGGACCACATGAAGGCGAAGAGCGACGTGGCGCCGTCCCGGTTCTTCACCCAGTCCGAGTCCAACCTGGTAGCGCAGGGCTGCAAGTCCGACGGTACCGGGCTTGGCGGCGCGGCGGCCCAGAAGCTGCAGAAGATCATGGCGCCCCTTGGTTACGGTGAGACGGCGCTTCGGATCAGCGGGCCGATCACGCAGAACTTCCTGGACGCCAAGCAGAATGTCCAGCGGTGCGCGATCAACATGAATATCGGCAAGTCGATCCTGAACACGATCGTCGGGTTCGGCTGCGTCGACGAGTTTGCCGATTCCGACGTCGAGAAGAAAAACCCGGCCAGCATGTACGGCGGGCAGTTCACGATCGATTCCGGACGGTCCCTGACCGTGCCCGAATGCGCGAAGCAGATGCACAATTTCCTTGTCGCCATTGGCCAGCCCGGGTTTTCCAAGGTTGACTACGCGGTCATGGACGCGGTCATGGAACGGTACGCTACAGACGGCAAGAACGGGCCTACGGTCAAGAACCCTGTCCGCGAAGCCGACAAGAAGTATGATATGACCTACGCGGCAATGTATGGCAGCGATTTTGGCTACGCGTCCCTGCTCGACACGATGGCCGACCAGCAACGCGGGATCTATTCCAGGAGCGTTTACGACGGCCGGATCGACGGGCAGTACGTGACGGCCAAGATGCTGGAGCGTACCGTGACGGATTTGGAGAGAAATATGCAGGTGGCCCATGCGGAGGAGTATATCCAGGACATGCGTCAGGCGATCGATGAGCTGGCACACAAACCACAGCAGGTCAGCAAGGCCGGGCGCGGGTCCGTGCGTGTACAGGATGTGGAACAGCCTAGTGCTGCGCCGGCAGCCGACGGCAGGGCCGAGGCGGCACAGGAGGCCAAGCGCAGGCAGTTCGCGTCCCTGTTCAAACGGCCCAACAAACCGGACGACAAGGATCCTGACAAGCCTGATGACAAAAAGCCGCCGGAATGTCCCGTGGATTGATGTGTAATTTTATATAAAACTGTTGCAAACACATGTTCTTTGTGATATGATGTAGGCAGCGGCATATCCGCAGAAAGGGGCATGATACCAAACATGGGCAAGTACAGATCCTATTCTTCCGGCAGGAAGCGTTTCGAGCCGAAGCAGGAACAGAAGCCTGTATCCGGCGCGATGGCCGAGCTGATGGCCGAGGCCGAAGAGACCGACAGGCGGGCAAAGTACCGCGAGGAACACCAGAGGGTGCCGAAGCCGCGCGCCGTGCGCCGGTACGAGCGCTACTCCAACATGGGCGGGGAGGACGGCGAATAACCGTCCCTCCGCCCCGCTATGAATTTTTTTCCGTCCCGACCTTGACAAGTCCGGGTCGGCGTCATATAATTATATGCAAAGGCGCGGCAGCGCTTCGAAAGCCTGTTATCTATTGCTGAATGCGGCGATGATATTGGGCCTGAAACGAGATAAATGATAGGAGGTATTTGAATATGGCGGTAGTCAACCAAAACGATCGGGATATTTATTACACCAACGTTGAGGGCGACCGTACCAGGCCCGACCGCACGTCGCCGTCGCAGGGCACCCCGCCTCGCGGACAGTCTACGCCGTCGGCCGGCACGGACGACCCTGTTTTCGGCGATACGGCCCATGGCGGCGTGCGTGACCAGCGTGACGCGACGCCCGAGACCGACACCCATTCCCTTGACCCGTCTGAATTGACGACTAACAACATGGACACGTTCGTTCATGCCATGACCCATCCGATGCCTTACGGGCAGCCGGACAAGCAGGGCTCGATCTCCGGGCTCGGCGCCGGCCCTTTGGAGCACGACGAGATCATGGACATGTATAACAGCATGTCCGACACGTTCGCCGAGCATCATGAATGGGGCGACATGGAGTCGTTTGGCGAGGACAAGTTCATGGCCCTGGCCATGGTCGCCGCAAACGGCGGCATGGGCGAGGATTTCGACCTGGAGGCCTATATGGCCATGCCCGAGGCGGATCGTGACACGGCGCTGGCCAATGGCATCGCCAACTGGATCGACGACCCGCAGGCTTCCGGCAAGGAGACCCTGACCGCCAACATCGGTGTCGAGTCCATGCTTGGCACGCAGGGCGGTGTCCGCGATATCCTGAACATCCAGAGCATCGACGTGCTGTTCGGATATGAGGACGATATTCATGCCAACACGTTTTTCGACCAGAATCTGAAGGCCGATACGTTGCTGGCCATGGACCAGATCCTGGAGAACCTGCAGGAGCAGGGCGAGATCACCGAGGACCAGTACTTTGACGCCTGCGAGAGCTATGATGCCAGGATGATGAACATGGCCTGGTGCGGCAACGAGGCGGTCGAGCGGATCGCCGCGACGGATGCCATGCGCGCCAACTGGGACAAGGACCATCCGGACATGGAGCCGGACGACGTGCTGCGCGACTTCTGCCGTGACATGCAGGCCAACTATGAGCCGGGCACCCCGGAGTACGAGTCCTGGGATCCTGACAAGTACATCGAGTCGATCCATAACCCGGACCTGACAAATAAGGACGCTTACCGTTCGCCGCTGGCCAATGGTGAGTGGCCGGACAACATCCCTGAGGAGAAGCGGGATCTGTATCGTGACGCATACGACCTGACTCTGGCCGAGGATATCAATGGTTCCGGCAAGATGCCGGATGGGCTGACCGCCGAGGAGAAGGCGGAGTGGCAGGAGCAGCGCCAGGAACGTGCGGGTGATGCGAATTCCCTGCTGTTCACGGCGTTCAAGGCCGGTATCGACGCTTTCCGCGATGTCCTGAACAAGTCCGAGCTTGGTCAGAAGATCCTGATGGTGTGCAACAACATCGTGCATACGCCGCCGATCAACGGCACCATGTTCCAGGAGGTCTGGGACCTTGATACTGGTGCTGTTGAGATGGAGTATAATGATTTGCCCAAGGTGATTCGTACACCCGATCCGTCGCCGGTTCCGACGGTTACGCCGTCCACCACTCCGAGTACCGAAGTGTCCGAGCCGGTGTCTGAAACGACGGTTTCCGAGCCGCCTGTTTCTGATCCGGTTTCTGAGACGACAATCTCTGACCCGCCTGTTTCTGATCCGGTTTCTGAGACGACGATCTCCGATCCGCCGACGCCGGACACCATTGAGTCTGAGGACACGATCGATATCTCTGATCCGCCTTCCGTGGACAATGATATCGTTTCCGATCCGCCGACTGAATCTGTTGAGACGCCGGAACCGACACCAGAACCGACACCAGAACCGACACCAGAACCGACACCGGAACCGACACCGGAACCGACACCGGAACCGACACCGGAACCGACACCGGAACCGACACCGGAACC